>JAJCXQ010000611.1 GCA_029263355.1 Acidobacteriota bacterium
GGTGCAGCCGCGCCCGCGCCTCCCAGTGCTGCTGCGAACTGACCGCTGATCGTGCTGCATTGCGCCCCTGCAACTGGCCGCTCGACCTTCCCAGAGGTCACCCTCTTGGCCGCAGTAGCCACCTGAACCAGCAGATCAACCCGCTAGAGTATCGCTCACCCAGCGAGCCAGAACAAGATCTGTGGCCAATCGACTAGCGCAATAGAGCAAAATCGCTGGCCTGTGGCGACAACTCGATCTCCTGAGGCAAGTGCTGCCCGTCGAGCCACACGATCCACTGCTCTGCCAGCAGCTCAGACAACTCTTCGAAGGCCGTCGCCAGTTCCTTCAGCGACCCGACGTCGCGCACTTCACCCCAGGCGGCGAGACTCGGCGAACGTTTGCTCTCCGGGTTCCAAACCACCACCGGCACGTGCAGATGTTCGAGGTAACGACGCGCCTGGGATGGGGTCAGAGACTCGTCTGGCACCGGTTCGGCTCGCGGGACAATCACCACTGCCCGACGATGACGCCCACGGTAGGCTGTCATACCGCCGACGGCAACCGCCGAGTTGAGCCGTGGCGCCACGTCGTCCTCGGTCCGAAACGAAATACTCGTCAGCATGCGGTAGAGATTCCCCAACCCAGCGTCATAAGACGGCGAAACCGGAAACAGGCTAAAGGTTGCGGCGACCCCCTCGCTGCGACTCGGAACGGTGGAGAGGAAACGCAGGTGTTGATCGCCCGAGAGCACCAACGACTTGGGAACTTTGGTCGAGCTTCCCGGCTCGAGGAATCGCGGAAACGGCCGGTCCAGCACCACCACAACCTCGGCAGTTTCCTTCTCCACCGCAATCACCCGCAGAGGCTTGCCATCTTTCAGGAACCAGTCCGCCACCGTCGCGGCAGTTGGCGGGTTCCGAAGTTTCTTGATCGCCCGCACCGCCACCGCAGTATTCTCGGTGGAGACTTCATCGACGTAGGCTCCCCCGAACGTGAAATCGACTCGTGAGGAGACCCGTTTGTCGAACTCGAGCTCAATCTGCAGCAGATGCAGCTCCGATTCGTCTACCGCCGGCAAGGTGAAGCGTCGAGGGTCGTCAAACGTCAGAGGGTTGCCGTCCAGCGAGGCGGTCACCGACTCCGGCTCAGCGCCAGCCGAACTCTCCCACGACAGACGAACAACCCGCGGCTTCCCTGGCTCACGCGGCTCTAACAGCACACTGGCGACCGCCGGCTCTTTCGGCAAGTTGAGCCACTGGCTGACCCGGCCAAGCTCGCGGTTCTGATCGTCGAAAGCTATCGCCTCGAGATGCTGCGGCTCGAGCTCGTCTCCGAAGTCACACTCCTTCACCCAGGGAGCGCCGCGCAACATGCCGAGACGCTCACCGTCGAGACGCAGCTCAACCACCGCAACACCGTCACCAACCACCACTTCAACCGGCTTGACACCGAAGAAAATACCGAGAAATAGCGATGCAAATGCGACCATGGAGTACCTTATGGGTAATAACCGGACCGAGTCTGGACCCGCGCGCCGGCTTCATCGACGGTGACGCGGAGCGGCCGGAATTCGGCATCCGCTGCCGTCGGGGTGGGCTGAAACGTGAGCAGGTAGCGGGATCTCATGTCTTGGAGGATCGTCCGGAAGATGCCGGTCAACTCGCTGAGATCGGTCAGGAAGAGCGCTTGACCGCCGGTCTCACCAGCCAGGTCTTCGAGCACCCGGCGGCTCGGTTTGTCGCTGAAGGCCGAGCCGAATCCGATGGCATAAAGAGTTGCAGCGGTTCGACGCGAGGCGTCCATCGCCTGTTCTAAGCTGAGGCGACTCGCCTCGTCCTGACCGTCGGTAAAGAGCACCATCGCCAGTGGGCCGGCAGTGCCGTCAAACGTGTTGTAGGCCTGGACCAGCCCGTCGTAGAGGGCCGTACCACCGCCAGCGTCGAGGCCCGCCAGGGCTCGCTCGATCTCGGTATTTTTTGCGGTGAAGCCAATATCGACCACCAGGTCCGACGCGAACGAGAGCACTGCCACCCGATCTTGAGGCGAGGACAGCGCCGTCTGCGCAAAAACATCCGCGGCAGCGGTGACGGGCTCTAGATGAGGCTCCATCGAGATCGAGCGATCGATCAGCAGCACTGCCGACACCGCGCCGTCACCGGCGGCTCGAAAGCGCTCGATCTTGCGCGACGAGCCGTTGTCGAGAATCTGGAATTGGTTGGCCTCCAAACCGAGCACGGGCTGCCCCTCACGATCGCGCACCGACACCGGCAACTCGACCAGCCGTACGTCGATCGCCTCGGCGAAGGCCGCTCCATTGACCACCACGACATCTTCCGCCGAGGTGCCGTCGTCGAGGGTGGCGACGGCACGGACGACGGCAACCGAGCTGTCTGGCAACCGCAAGGTGTGCTCAAAAGGAGGCTGTTGGAAGGTCGCAACCGGCTGATCGTCGAGATAAAGCTCGAGTCGATCAGGAGGCCCACCATCCGGGGTGTCGACTTGGATTCTGGCGGTGAGGACTCCCGGGTAGATGCCCCCCGGCCGCGGCTCGACC
>JAJCXQ010000612.1 GCA_029263355.1 Acidobacteriota bacterium
CCACCCCGTCTCGAACGTTGCGCCAGAGCTCGGCGACATTGTTGGCTCCCGGAAACCGTCCCGCCATGCCGATGATCGCCACGTCGTGATTCGGCGATGGGACGGTAGTGCCGGTCTCGGGCGCGGACTCGGGCGCGATACCCGACTCCGAGTGTTTCGAAACCAAGTAGCTCGCCAGGGATCCGACGGTCGGGTACTGGAAGAGGTCGACGATCGAGACATCGAGACTCAGTCGTTCTTGCAACAAACGATGCAGCCGGGTCACGAGCAACGAATGCCCACCGAGATCGAAGAAGTTGTCGTCCAGGTCAACAGCGACACTAGGGTTGTCGTCAGGGTTGTCGTCGATCTGCAAGACCTCGCACCACAGCGTCGTGAGCTCGCGCTCGAGCTTGGACTTGGGCATACGGCTGGCGGTGGAGGAGGAGGTCCGTGGCGCCGAGTGCCGCAGGGCTGAACGATCTACTTTGCCATTGGGCGTCAGCGGTAGCTCGTCTCGAACGATGAACCTCGACGGCAGCATGTACTCGGGAAGCGTCCGGCGCAGGAGATCTCGCAGTTCTCCGGCTGAGAGGGCCGGCTCCGCGGCCGCGACGTCCGTCGTTGGCACGTACCAAGCGACCAGCCTAGGGTCTGTGGTGTTATCGACAACGCCGACAACAGCCTGGGCCACCCGTGGATGGTCGTTCAGTACCGCCTCGATCTCGCCAAGCTCGATCCGGTAACCACGTACCTTGACCTGATGGTCCTCTCGGCCCAAAAATTCGAGCTCGCCGTTGGCGCGGAAGCGGGCGAGATCGCCGACCCGGTAGAGCCGGCCGCCCTTGGGGCCACATTCTCCGGCAAGGGGATCTGGCAGGAAACGTTCAGCGGTGAGCGCTGGGCGGCCGCGATAGCCGCGGGCGAGGCCGTCTCCGGCAATCCACAGCTCCCCTGGAATGCCCACCGGTACTGGAGCGAGATGGGTGTCGAACACATGGAGTCGGGTGCCGAAGATCGGGCCGCCGAGGCGCACTGGATCTTCATCGAAGACAACCTTGCGGGCCGCCGACCAGATAGTGGTTTCGGTCGGACCGTACATATTCCACAGCTCGGCCCCCAGGGGTTGCAGCTGCGTCGCGAGATCGCTCGGCAGCGCCTCGCCGCCACACAACATCTTGAGGTTCGGTTGTCCACGCCAGCCGCTTTCGAGCAGCAGTCGCCAGGTGGCTGGGGTGGCCTGCATGGCGGTGGCGCCGCAGGCTTCGAGCTCGTGAATGAGGTAAGACCCGTTGGCGACGACATCTCTGGGAAGCACGACCACCCGTGCGCCGACGATCAACGGCAGGAAGATCTCGAGCGCCGCGATGTCGAACGCTAGAGTAGTCACTGCGATCAGCACGTCGTCAGCGGCCAAGCCTGGCTGGTGCCGCATCGACTCGAGAAAATTGGTCAGGGTCCGATGCTCGATCTGGACACCTTTGGGTTTGCCGGTGGAACCCGAGGTGTAGATCACATAGGCGAGGTTGGTCGCGCTGGCCGCGGGGCGACTCGCAAGGCTTGTCTGGGCCCCTGGTTCGATCGGATCGAAGTTGTTGATGTCGACAACCCTGTCGACAATTTGCTCGAGGTCGCCGAGCCGTTTCCGATCCTGTTGGCGGGTGACCAGGAGTCGCGGCGCGGGCCGGTCCGCGCCGCTGGCGAGAGCGTCGCCTAGGCTGTAGATCAGACGTTCCTGAGGGTAGCTTGGATCGAGCGGCACATAGGCGCCGCCGGCCATCAGGAGGCCGAGCACACCCTCGATCATTTCGGGGCAGCGCTCGACGCACAGTCCAACCGGCACGTCCGGTCCAATGCCGAGATCTCGCAGGTGATCCGCCAGCCTGCTTGCACTCTCGACAAGCTCGCGATAGCTCACTGCACGACCCTTGAACACCACTGCCACCGCGTCCGGCATCTGCTTGGCTTGTTCCAGCACCAGTTGATGAACACACAAGGGCTGCGATTCGCTAGCCAGATCGGCGATCGGTTCGATCCGTGGGCCCGCATTCCATGCGGTCAGCATCTGCCAGCGCTCGGCAGCGGTCAGCAACGGTAGATCCGCAACCGGCCGCGCGGGGTTGTCCAAGGCACCAGTGAGCAGCTGATGGAGATGGCTGAGCCAACGGTCGATGGTGGACGCTTCGAACAACGCGTGGTTGTAAGTCATCGCCAGCATGAGCTCGTCGCCGTGCTCCGCAGCCGTCAACGCGAGCTCGAATTGAGCCGTTGGGTTTGGGGTTTCGATCGGCTGCCAGGTCAGTCCGCCGAGCTCGATCTGTGTCTCGACGCTCCCCAAGGCGAACGCCTGCAGCCCATCCACCCGGTAACGAGGGGGCTGATGCATAGTGAAGAAAACTTGGAAGACCGGGGGGCGACTCGCGGATCGCTGCGGTTGCAGTCGCTTGACCAGGGCATCAAACGGATAGTCGCGATGCCGGAAAGCGTCGAGGGCCGTGCGTCGGGTCTGTTCGAGGTGCGCCGCCCAGGGTTGATCACCATCGAGCTTGCCGCGCAGGACCAGGGAATTGACAAAGTAGCCGACCAGCCCTGCAAGCTCGGGACGCGAGCGTCCAGCATCTGGCGAGCCGACCAGGATGTCGCGTTGCCCGGTCAGGCGGTGGAGCAGTGCCTGGTAACCCGCGAGTAAGGTGGCATAGAGGGTAGCGCCTGAGCGTGCTGCGTGGGCCTTTAAGCGCGCGGAGAGTGCAGGATCGAGGTGCCGCTGGCGCGAGCTGCCATCGAAAGTCTGCACCGGCGGGCGGGGGTGGTCGGTTGCCAGATCGATGGGCTGGAGGTCGCCAGCAAGGGTTTCCAGCCAATAATCGCGGAGACTCGCACCCTCGGGGCCAGCGAGGTGCTCCCGTTGCCAACGTACCCAGTCGACATACTGCAACGAGGGGGGGGCGAGCTCGATGGAGTGTCCGGAGGTTTCACCCGCGTAGATTTCCCCGAGCTCGTCCAAAAGCACAGCGATAGACCAGAAGTCGGCGACGATGTGATGGACCACCAGATGCAGGATGTGCTCACTCTGCCCGTCATCGCCTTCGCCTCGTTGCAGTACCAGGGCGCGCATCAGAGGCAACTGGGTGAGATCAAACGGTTGGCGGACTTCGGCGATCAGCCTCTGCCGAAGACGATTGGTGTCCCAGTCTTCCGCCCTCTCGACGCGGTAGTCGATACCACACGTGCCGGCCGGCAGCACCTCCTGGACGAGAGGGTTATCCACGAGGTGGTCGCCAGCAGTGCGGCCACCCGTCGGGTTGCCGTCCAAGAGGTGCCCCCCCAGATCGATGAAGCGAGTGTGCAGCACGGGGTGCCGTTCCACCAGCCGTTCGAAGGTGCGGCCGAGCGCCGCGGTGTCGAGTTGGCCCCGCAATCGCGCCGCGCCTGCGATGTGGTAGGCAGCGCTTTTGGGGGCCACCTGATGGAGGAACCACAGAGCCTCTTGACCGGAGGACAAAGGCTGCAAGCCGTCGACCTCATGGGGGATCTTGTTGGTCGCTGAGCTGCGGGCTGGAATCGGCGCCGCGACCAGCGGCAGCTCGAGTCCGACTAGCGTTTGCTGGCAGAGCTCTGCCAGGCTCATTCCATCAAGAAGCTGTACAACGTCGGGGGCAACACCCAAACGGTCGCTGATCTGGCCGTGTATCTCGACAGCGGAGAGCGAGTCGAGCCCAAGACTGGTCAACGGTCGATCGATCGGCACGCTGTCGGCAGGTAAGCGGATCGCTCGCGCCGCTACGTTGCGAAGAAAGTCGAGTAGCAGCCCCTCGCGCACTTCGGCTTTGGTAGAAAGCAGATCCTGACGGGTGAAACTGGCAGGGTAGTCTTTTGTTTCGCCCGTTTTCCGCCAATCCTTCGCGGGGACTCGTCGCCCTCCGTCGTCAGGGTCCTCGGAGGGAGGGTGGACGGAGGGTGCTTCACCCAAGCGGCTTTCGGCCAGCATTGGAAGCTTGCCGCTGAGCCAGGCCTCGCGTACTGCTCGGCGCCGGATCTTGCCGCTCGAAGTCTTGAGCAGCGAGCCGGTTGGGATCAAGACCATCGATTCGAGACGTGCTTGATGAACGGTGGTCACCGCCATCCGGATTTTTGCTGCCACGTCTTCGACCAGGGCCTCGTTGATGGATGTCTGGACCCGCCGGTCGACCTCCAATGCCATCACCAGGCATTCCTCGCCGTCGAAGTCCGCCGAGAAGGAGGCACTTGCGCCGGGACGCAGGGCGGGATGACTGGTCTCTGCGGTTAGCTCTAGGTCGTGAGGATAGAGGTTGCGGCCGCGTAGGATGATCAGCTCTTTGAGCCGGCCGGTGACGAACAACTGGTCGTTGTCGAGGAAACCCAAGTCGCCGGTGCGCAGATAACCCCCAACGCCGTCCAATTCTGCGCCAAAGTCCCGCATTGTCGCATCTGGCTGCTCGAAGTAGCCTTGCGCCACACTCGGTCCGCGAACCCAGATCTCGCCGACCCGCCTGTCAGCGAGTGGTTGCAAGCCTTCAGGGTCCACGATCTTCAATTCTTGGTCGCACCAGGAATGACCACTATCGACAAGCACCGTCTTGTCGATCAACGTATTGTCGATTGGAACGGCTCGGTCCTGCCGTAGCTCCGAACTGTCGAAGGTCCTTGGCTCGGGAGCTTTGTCTGCGGCGCCACCGGTCACGAACAGCGTCGCCTCGGCCAGGCCGTAACAAGGAAAGAAGGCCTCGCGCCGGAATCCGCAGCTGGCGAACGCCTCCGCGAATCGGTCGAGAGTGGCGGCGCGAATCGGTTCGGCGCCGTTGAACGCCACCGTCCACTGCGACAGATCGAGCTGACGTTTCTGGTCTTCGGAGATCCGTCGTACGCAGAGCTCAAAAGCGAAGTTGGGGCCACCGCTGGCCTCGGCACCGTAGCTGCTGATCGCCTCGAGCCAACGCGCGGGCTTCTGCAGGAATGCGGTCGGTGACATAATCACGCACTGGCCGCCCAGGTAAAGTGGCTGCAGAACCGTGCCGATCAAACCCATGTCATGGTAGAGCGGCAGCCAGCCCACCACCACCGACGATTCCGTCAAATCAAAAGCCTGGTGGATCATCGACTCGTTGTGGAGCAGATTGCGGTGGCTCACCATGACCCCCTTCGGGGACCCGGTAGAGCCCGAGGTGTACTGCAGAAAGGCGAGGGCTTCGCCGTTGAGCGGTTTGCCGTTGAGCGTAGGACTGCTCCAGGCCTCGGCCTGAGCCTCGTCGAGGGTATCGGTGGCTAGCCAAGTGGCGGCCGCGAGGTCCGTACTGGCAGCGTTCAGGGTATCCGCCTGAGCTACAATCGCTGATTGAGTGAGAACGACGGCAGGTCGGCAATCCCTGGCAATGGACGCCAGCCTGGAAAGCAATCGTCGTCGTTGGGGTGGGTAAGAAGGCACCGCGACCGACCCTGAATACAGACACCCCAGGAACGCGATGATGAAATCGAGGCCGGCTGGGTAGAGCAACAGGACGCGCTCGCCAGTGGCACCGGCCTGGTACAGGCTTGCCGCGACCGTCCTCGCCTTGCGGTCCAAGTCTCGGTAGGTGATGGACGCAAGCTCCACTTCGCCGTCGCCGAGGAAGGTGAAAGCGATTTGATGGGGTCGCTCCTGCGCCCGTTCGCGAATCAGATCTATCCAAGTGGCATGGTTGCTTCGAGTCGCCGGGGCGTCGAGGCTGTGGGGATTTTTTGGCATCAGTCCTCTACTCGCGTTCTGAGATCGCTCCTTGGGCGCGTGCTGCTCGCGCCACGTCCTTCCGTCGGGTGCGGTGTTGTCGCTCAGCTCAACTCGAGCTCGACAAAGTCGGGATAGGGCTGAATGAACTCGAGATCGTTCTCGAGAATCAGCATCCCGTCGCGTTCTTCCACCGTCTTGAAGCCGGCGAATCGGTAGGCCACCTTCATCATCTGGTTGCGTTCGGTCTCGCGAAATTCGGCTCGGAATCGGGCACGAGCTTCCCGCGCTCTTAGCAACAGATGACTCATCAAGATGGTGCCGACGCCGCGGGCCATCACTCGACAGGACATCAATAGCAGACGGAGAGTCCACCGCTCGGGGCTGGTCTCGACCAGGGCGAGGCCGATCTTGCCGTAAGTGCCGTATTTGTCGTCGAGACTGGCGACCAGCAGCAGGTGATCGTCGCGTTGGCGGAATCGGTCGAGCTCGTCAAAGTTGTAGGTGACTCCAGTCGAATTGAGCTGGTTGGTGCGCTCCGTCAGTTCCTCAGCCCGTTGCAGGTCTTCCTGTCGTGCCGGGGTGATAGTGAGCTTCATTTCCAAGCTGGCAAGGAACGCTTCGTCCGGCCCTTCGAAGGTCTCCTGGGCTTGTTGACGCTCGATGTCAAACCGATACATCTCCCGTCGGATCGCCGACTCGTCGGTAATGAATCGCGGCATCAGCTCGGGGCGCTCGAGGAGCTCGGACGCGTCCGCAGCGTCCAGTGTCATGACTTGCGGTAGGACGTGACGGACCTGGTCACGTTCGAAGGCTTGATCGTCGATAAAAGCTACCGAGTCGAGGCCGATGTTGATCGCTTTCGCAATGCGTTGGATACTTGAAGACTTCACCGACCAGCCGATCTGGGGATAGAGAAAGTAGTCCAGCAGACCGAGCTCTTCGAGCTTGGCGTGTGCCATCGCAGGATCGTTCTTGCTGGCGATCGATTGCAGGATGCCGCGTCGGTCGAGGCTTTTGAGGATCTCGACAACTCCCGGGCGCGGCTGCACGTTGTCACCTTCGAGCAACGTTCCAGACCACAAGGTCTCATCGAGGTCCCAGACCAGCAGCTTCACTTGCCGTGGTTTGCGACCCCTCGCCGCCATTTCAAAGTCTCTAGGGGCGACGGTCTCGGGGTCGACCTGTACGGTTTCCAGAGATCTGTGAGTGTCTCGAAAGCGATGCGATCCAATCGCGCCGAAGTGGTTCATGCCGGGATCTTCCTTGCAATCAAACGATCGATCCGTGTGATCGTTCTGAAGTTGTCGAGGTCCAGGTCGTCGTCGTTTACGGTGATACCAAACTCCTTCTCGATGAACCCCACAAGCTGCATGGCGAGGAGTGAGTTCACAAATCCGAGGGCGAAAATGTCTTCCTCGTTTTTTAGGTCATAGTTGCGGAAAAAACGTGAAAGAAATTGTTTGATGATGAGTTTTCGTTCAGACATCAACTCTGTACCTCAGGCATTCATGAAGGGGTGTCGAGAGTTATGGGTCCTTGGACACGTCAAGTCCAATTCAGGGTTGCAACGCACGAATTGTTTGTGGTTTGGCGAGGGTTAATCTAATTAAGGCCTTTCTTAAATGCGCCTGGGCGAGGCTTTCCTGCGGACTTCTTGAGAGTTCCATCACGTCCACGAGTCGATGTAATCTTCGACAGATGGGACGAGCGGAGCGTCCGGCCCTGGTCGTTGCCGTTGACGGAGACAAACTGGTTTGCAATGTAGATTCAGTCGGCTGCCATGGTCGGCAGACCAACCGCTCTACGGTGGTCCAGGTTGCTCCCGGTAGGTTTTTGGCGTAGCGATTCCGCGATGGTTAGAGAATCCATCACGAAAGGGCGTGTTTGCCAACGACAGAGCTTGCTGCTGGTATACCCGGTGATTTTCTAGTTGCCTAGAAAAGCGGCGCCGGGGACGTCAGCGCATCCTCTCGCACGAAACGCAGCTCGAGAAACTGCTAAAAGTTTTTATCTGTCCTGCTGGTTAGAAGGCGTTTTCCTGCCGATCGAGTTGCCTTCTAAACAATTTACGTTTTGACGATGCAAGTTGTTGAGGCGATCCACTGTTGAGAAGTGCTCACGAGGTTGTTGTGCCAAGCTGCTGTGTAGTGTCAAGAGTGAGCATGTCAACTATTGGGACGTATTCGTGGTTCGGTGAGAGACGAGCCTTGAGAGAGTTCGTATTCACGAATTCAAATATTAACATGTGAAGCAACTATGTCAAGACGATTGTTCCCAGTTTCATCGTTGCCAAAGCAGGGGAGCCCGGGCACGCGGCCCGGGCTCCGGCCGGCGACTCGATGCCTTAGAAGGACTCGAATTGCGAGCGACTGCGGACCGCTTGCTGGATTTCGGCCTCGAGGGTGCCGAGATCAGATTGTGAGGCGCGGCTTTGGCTGCCCCAAGCCCGCTTGCTCACAAGGCCGCCGAAGATGTCGTAACGGCCGGCGGGATTGATGGTGCGGAACAGCGGGCGTTTCTGGCCGTGGACGGGATCGTCGGAGATGTCGACCAAGAAGAGCACCATCTCGCTTCCCAGGGTGTAAAGGGGATCTTCGGCGAGCTCCATGCGGGAGGTTTCGCCGGTGACAGTGACCAGGTCACCACCGGTTTGCATCACCTGGATGCGCTCTCCAACGTCGACCTTGCCGCTGTAGACCTCGAGGATCTCGACTTCGGTGTCGGTGAAGGCGAAGGTCCCGCGCTTCGCGCCGGCTGGCGTCGGATGCCACAGGTGACGGGGTTGGGCCTGGTCGAGAACCTGAACCCGGACCACGGCGTCGGCTTCCATCACTTGTTCGGTGACGGTTTGGGAGGTCGAGATCCAGGCAGCATGGGCCTCGCCTTGAAGTGGATTGTCCGTCGGGATCAAGGTGGCGGTGGCGATGGCTCCGACAATGAGAGAGCCAGCGAACGTACCGATGGCGAGCTTTGTGAAACGGATCGAGTTTTGAGTCTTCATTTTCATAACCTCTTGTTTCGTGGCACGTTCAGGATCAGTAGCGCGCATTGACGTCGTTGCGATCACCCGTGTTGGGGTTGGTCACGCCGGTTGAGGAGATGAAGGTGTACATGATGGAGGACGAGGTGTTGTTGTGCGCCAGAGACACACAATGCCCCGCCTCGTGCCCGGACACCGCCTGGCGTCGAGACTGGCTGTAGCCGTCCATGTAGGTGCGGTTCTCATAGGCGATGCAGTAGTTGTAGGTGTTGTTCCAGGCGGAGGAATTGTTGCAAGAGCCGTTGGTCGCGCAGATGTAGGCCAGGCCGGCCCAGCCGGTCGAGCCGAAGGTGCTGACGTATTGGGCGATATCCCAATTGTTGCCGGTGATCTTGCTGAACTGGAGATCGGTGGTGGAGGTCCATTTGCTCATAGCTGCACCCACGGGTGAGGTGTAACTGCCGTTGGCGGACGTGGTACCGAAGAAGCGCCAATCCAGAAAGCGGGTGTTGAAACGGCCCGAACCCAGGTAGCCGGCCATGGCGGCGCCGGTCGACAAGCCGATCAGAGCGAGCGTGAAGAGGACCGTTGTCCTCTGGAATCGGTTGCATTGGATCTTCATGTAGGGACTCCTCAATGTGGAAATGAGAATGGGACACACGTCGATCGCCGGGGGGCGACTCGACCGATCGCAGGGGTCTTGCGGGGACCTCGATCCGCAGCTCCGGCTGTTTTTTTGAGCAAGCTTCGCCACCCTTGCAGGTGAAGGATCTCGCCCGGTGGGCAACACCTCCTTTGCATGTTCCAGGTCCCGATCCAGCGGTTGAGCTAGGATCGATCGTGCGGCTTCTGATTACTAAAAGGGTAAAGCAAAAAAGATGCCCATTGCCGAATAAGCTTGGCTAATTCTCTGTAAGCGATTGAAAAATAGACATAAAATCGAGATGCGAGGCGTGTCGAGGCGCGTTTTGGGCAATCCGAACAAGCCGGGAAAGCGGTATTTATTCTCAGAGTTGAGATTGTTCGATTCTCAGAGTTGAGACTGGCTTCCAATTTCTTTCGCCGGATATGGCAGGATGGAGTGATGTCAGTGGCCCACGTTCATACTTTGGTCGGATGCCTCTCTCCGTTGCTGAGGGCGGGTCTTTTGCTGTTGATGGCAGTGGCTTATATGGCGGTGTCTCAGACGGCGGTGGCTCAGGAAGCGGTGGCTCAGGAGGCAGTGGCTCAGGCGGCAGTGGCGGCAGGTGAGGCTGTGGAGGGTGTGGTCTTCGAGGGCCTGGTGGAGATCAGCGAGGTGCTGCTCGACGTGCTGGCGGTCGACAAGTCGGGGCGGGTCGCGCTTGGGCTCGGCAAAGACGACTTCACAATCGAGGAGAATGGCGCGGCGGTCGAGATCACCGGCGTCAGTTTTTACGCTACCCGCTACGGTCACGACGGTGAGTTGTTGACAGCCGATGACGTGGTGCCGTCGAGTCGTTATTTCATCTTGTTCTTTCACGACTCCGGGCAAGGCGGCTCGATCAACAACTACATCTCTCGGCAGCTGCTGGAGGCCCGGCGCGGCAGCCTGACCTGGGTGGAGGAGCATCTGTTGCCGTCGGATTGGGTGGCGGTGGCGAGTTACGATGTGCGGTTGAAACTGCATCAAGACTTCACCCAAAACCGTGGCGCCCTAGCCCATGGCATCAAGCGCGCCGCCAGCCGTAAGAATCCGGAAAAGGGCCTGGGGAGGCGTGGGCGCCCTATGCCACCGAGCGGCGACCCGTCTCTATTGCGCCACTTGCCGACGGGCAAGGCGTTGCGTCAGCAGAGCCGTACGCTTTATGACGGGCTGCGCTTGATCGCCGAAGCAGCCGGGTACCAGGTAGGGCGTAAGAACCTCATGTTGTTCTCGGTCGGTTTTGGCGAGTTCGACCTCAGTACGTTGATCCCCGAGCCCAACCCTCGTCTTTACCCGCCGATGTTGCATGCGCTCAACGACCACAACGTTGCGACCTACGCGATTGACCTGACACCGATCGAGGTGCGTCATTTCCAGGGGCAGCTGTTGAAGCGCCTGGCCGCCGAGACCGGCGGTCGCTACATTCGAGACCCGATGACCTTTATCACCCCGCTTCAGCAGGTCTCGGCAGAGAATCTCGGTTATTACTTGATCAGCTACCAGAGCGAGCACCCGGCGGATGAGGTCGGCTATCAAGAGGTCTCGGTCAAACCTCGTGACAACTCGATCCTGCTCAGAGTCCGCCAGGGGTATCGTTACGGGTCCGAGTCGCCCTGAGCCGAGGGCTCGAGCTCAGTCCGGACAGGCGGCCTTGATTTGTTCGTCGGCGAAACCTGCCTTGACCATGGCGGTGATTTGATCGACCGTGCAGGTGCGGCCCGCGCCTTCGCCTCCGGCTGACGCTGCCGGCTGTGCCTCGGCGGGCGCCGGTGGTCGATAGCCGATCTTGGCGAGTTTTACCTCGGCCTGCTCGACGTACTCCGCGGTCGCGTTTTTCTCGCAGTCGATGCGTCCTTCGCCGTCCTGCTGGAAGAATTGCACCCGCGCGCTGGCGTTGGCAGCTTCGTACTGCTGGGAGGCGTTCGATTCCTGGTCCAGGATCTTGAATTGGGAGTAGCCGGCCGCGATGCACAACGAGGCGGCCTTCTGGTAAACCAGCTTGGTGGCTTTGCCGCGGCTACCGATGATCTTGACCCGATGGCTGATGACGAAGATGTCGTCATCGAGTTGCGTGAAAGTGATGACCGCTTGCGCGGCGGGGGCAAAAACTAGTGTGGCGAGAATGAATACGACCCACGCTCTCATGAAGGCTCCTCCCAGTTGGTTGCTCAGCATCGTCAATCGTGGTGAAGGCTGGGCGATTTTCAACTCATTTTACCCCAAGGCGTTGGCGCGCCTTTGGCCGCATCAAGCGGTGCGGGAACTCGAGACCCATGGCTCGGGTCGAATTCAGGGACCCATCAGAAAGGCGTGCAGTCAACGGTGTGTCGGTGTCTGGTGGCCAAGACCCTGGAGGATCGTAGACATGGCCGAATCAAAAATCGAAGCGCCGGTTGCATCCGAAGAGATCGTGGTGTCGCCGATGGGTGATAGCTGGCTGCGCCGATGGCTGTTGCGGTTCGTCTGTATTTACTTTCTATGGTACGCCGTCCCAAATTTCTTGCTTCCTGGCAGGGACACGGCCCTAACCCATAGCATGGACCGATTCTCAGCCTGGGTTGGCGAGAATGTTCTAGGTCTCGGCGACATCTCAGTCGAGTTCACCGGCAGCGGCGACAAGACCGTCCACTATCTACAGCTTCTGGTGATGATCGTCGGCTCGGTATTCGGCAGCCTGGTGTGGACCGCTCTCGATCGGTGGCGACTTTACGATCGACAACTCGGCCATTGGCTGCAGGTGATCGGTCGTTACTATCTGATGGGTGCGATGCTGGCGTACGGCTTCGGTAAAGTTTTTCCCGGGCAGTTCATTTTTCCGAGCCTGACGCGACTGCTTCAGACCTATGGCGATTCGTCGCCGATGGCCCTGTTGTGGACGATGATGGGATATTCGAGACCTTATACGGTGTTCGCTGGCCTGGCGGAGGTGGCCGGAGGGCTGCTGTTGGCGTGGCGTCGGACGACGACCTTGGGAGCGATGGTGGTGGTCGGTGTCATGGGCAATGTTGTGATGATGAATTTGTCCTACGACGTGCCGGTCAAGCTATATGCGAGCCACATATTGGTGTTTGCGCTCGTCCTGGTCGCCCTGGATCGGCGACGGGTGCTGAACCTCCTGGTCTTGAATCGGCCGACGATGGCGGCGGTTCACCCGCCGCATTTCAGCAACACAAAAGGCCACCGAGCCGGGCGGCTCGCGAAGGCTCTGTTGATCGGGTACTTTCTGTACCTTGGTATGGGCGAAGGCCTGGAGGCCGAGAAGATGTGGGCCCGGAACGCTCCCAAGCCGCCGCTGTGGGGTGTTTACTACGTTGAAACGTTCGTGATCGACGGTGAGACGTTGCCACCGTTGCTGACCGACCGCGTTCGCTGGCAGAACGTGATTTTTGATCGCGGTCGGAAACTGAGCATCCGGAAGATGGACGGACGCATCGAGCAGCTCGACGTTATCGTCGAGGGCGCGAACAAGCTGTCGATCTACCGCGGCCAGGATCGGCTCGTCTGGAGTTATGAGAAACCCTCACCAGGGATGCTTCACCTGGCGGGTGACTTCGATGGTCGCCGTATCTCTTTGCAAATGAAAGCTCGCGGGGCGGAGGATTTCTTGTTGCTCCGCCGAGGATTTCACTGGGTCAATGAAGAGCCGTTCAATCGTTGACCCAGCGGTTGGCTAAAAAAGTGGTGGATTGAGCTCGGGGCCGCCCTCGTGGCAACCCGATTCGACCGCCAGCATCAGGTCCTACACCGGATTCGTTCAGGAAAAGGATCAGGCCTGTTGGACAGTGCTACACTGGGACCTCGCCCCCCGTCTTCGACGGTCGTTGGACCTATCATCGAACCGCATGAGGCCATCTGATGCACGTCATCTTTGTAGAGCCGGCTTTCCCCTACAATCAACGCCAATTCGTCCGTGGGCTGCGGGCCGCGGGCGCCCAGGTCACCGGCATCGGAGAGATGCCGATCGAAGCTCTACCGGACGAGATCCGCGGCTGGCTCTACGGTTATGAGCAGGTGCGGAGCGTGGTCCACGAACCCTCGATGCTGGCGGCGGTGCGTCGCATCCAGGCCCGCGGTTGGGTCGACCGAATGGAAGCGACGGTCGAAGCTCACATCATGGCGGCGGCGAATGTGCGCGAGGCCACCGGCATTCCCGGCACCAGCGTCAAGACGTCGTATCTTTGCCGCGACAAGCCGGCGATGAAGGAGGCGTTGCGGGAAGGCGGCATCCCGTGCGCCCAGTCGACAGGCACGGACTCAGCGGACGAAGTCCGCGCCTTCGCCAAGTCGGTGGGTTATCCGCTGATCATCAAGCCTCGCGACGGTGCCGGCGCCGCTGGCACCTGGCGGGTCACCAACGACGCAGAGCTCGAGAATGCGATCGCCGAGTCTTACCTCGACCGTGGCGCTTCGGTGGCGGTGGAAGAGTTCATCGAAGGCCACGAGGGGTTCTTCGACACCATCAGTGTGGGCGGCGAGATCATGCATAGCTTCGTGACCCACTATTACCCCAATGTGCTCGAAGGCATGCGGAATCGTTGGATCTCCCCACAGTTCATCACCACCAACCGGCTCGATGAAGAGGGTTATGACGAGCTGAGAGTGATGGGGAAGAAGGTCATCGATCTGCTGGAGATCGGCACCTCGGCGACCCACATGGAGTGGTTTTTCGGCTCCAAGGGGCTCAAGTTTTCAGAGATCGGCTGCCGGCCTCCCGGGGTTGGCGCCTGGGACCTCTATTGTGCCGCCCATGAGATGGATGTCTACAAAGAGTGGGGGATGGCGATTGTGCACGGCCGGCCCTCCCAGCAGCCGTCGCGCCGTTACTCGGCTGGTCTGATCAATCTGCGTCCAGACTGCGACGGGCATATCGTCGGTTACGAAGGCATAGAGCTGCTCGATCAGATGGCCGGCGCGGTGATCGATCATCATCTGCCGCCTCCTGGCAGTCGGACACAACCCGTTGAGGCCGGCTACATGGCCAATGCCTGGGTGCGACTGAGGCATCCCGACTACGATCAGCTACGTCGCCTGCTTGACATGGTCGGGCAAAACGTCAAGGTACGGGCGCAGTAGAAGAGGGGCTCCAGCCCCTTCGGTCATGCTGCAGATCATCCGCGAGACGACGCACGAAGAACGAGAGTGCGCCTATCTGCCGGACCGTGGCGCGCGGATGCGCTATCGGTTGATTGACGAGTGTCCGGCAGAGGACTACGAGCGAATGCTGGAGCGGGGCTGGCGGCGCTTCGGGCGTGTTTTCTTTCGCCCGGCTTGTGTCGACTGTCGGGAATGCCGAAGCCTGCGGGTCGACGTGGCTGCGTTTCAGGCCAATCGTTCGATGCGGCGCACCGCACGGCGTAACCAGGATCTCGAGATCGTTTTGCAGCCGCCGACGATCACCAACCAGCATCTTCAGCTCTACCAGCGGTACCACCAGGATATGAAGGCGCGTCGTGGCTGGCCCGGTAAGGGCGTCTCGCCGGTCGATTATTTTCAGACTTTCGTCGAAGGCGGCGAGGGTTATGGCCACGAGCTCCTGGTCTTGGACGGCAACCGGTTGGTGGCGGTGGCGCTGGTCGACCTACTACCAAGGGCCATCTCGGCAGTTTACTGTTTCTACGAACCCGCACTGCGCCAGCGTTCCTTGGGTGTCTTCTCGGTCCTCGAGCAGGTGGAGCTGGCGCGGAAGCGCGGCGCATCACACCTTTATCTGGGTTATTTTGTCGCCGACAATGTCAGCATGCGGTACAAGGCGAACTATCATCCACACCAGATTCTGGCGGGTCGACCGTCCGCTTCTGAGGAGCCTACCTGGCTGGCCGAGTTGGCGGATGCCGAGTTGGTGGATGCCGAGTTGGTGGATGCCGTACACTCCGAGAAAATCTGATGACAAAAAAAGATCCAGCAGAAGCGCCGTCGACGCTCGATGAGATCGATCTCTATCTGTTGGGTGAAGGTACCCATCAGCAGCTGTGGACCTGTCTCGGCGCACGGTGGATGGAGATCAACGGAGTTGGCGGCTATGCCTTCTCGGTGTGGGCGCCCAACGCTCAGAAAGTCAGCGTGGTGGGAGACTTTTGCGCTTGGGATGGTACCCGTCATCCGATGACCCAGCTGGGAAGCTCCGGGGTGTTCGATCTGTTTGTGCCCGGGCTGGCGGGAGGAGAGGTCTACAAATACGAGATCCTCACCCAGGACGGCGTGACCCAACTCAAGGCCGACCCGGTCGCGGAGTGGGCGGAGGTGGCACCGAATACCGCGTCTCGAACCTTCCGCTCTAATTATTCATGGGGAGATGCTGCTTGGATGACGGCGCACCCCGCCCGCGACGTCACCCGCCAACCGATGGCGATCTACGAGGTACATCTGGGGTCGTGGAAGGCGGCTGAGGATCTGAAACCCGAGGAGGAGCCCTCTCCGGATCCAGCAGGGGTGGCCGAGCCTGAGTCCAGGCCCGCGGATGAGGCTGCGGTAGCTCCGAAGCTGGGTTACCGTGAGATCGCCGAGTCGTTGGTCACCTACGTCAAGCAACGGGGTTTCAACTACGTCGAGCTGATGCCGGTGGCCGAACATCCGTACGCGGGCTCATGGGGATACCAGATCACCGGTTTTTTCGCGCCCACCGCCCGCTTCGGCACTCCGGACGACTTTCGCGCTTTCGTCGACATCTGCCATCAGCATGGCATCGGAGTCATCATCGACTGGGTGCCGGCCCACTTCGTCAAAGATGCCCATGGTCTCGGCCGATTCGACGGCACCGCACTTTACGAGCACGAAGATCCACGCCACGGTTCACACCCCGATTGGGGAACCTACATTTTCAACTATGGCCGACACGAGGTACGCAGCTTCTTGTTGTCCAACGCGCTGTATTGGCTCGAGGAGATGCATGTTGACGGGTTACGGGTCGACGCCGTGGCCTCGATGCTCTACCTCGATTACAGCCGCGAAGATGGTGAGTGGCTGCCCAACACCTTCGGCGGTAGAGAGAACCTCGAGGCGGTCTCGTTGCTGAAGATGATCAACCGAGCGGTGGCCGATCGTTGCCCGGGTCGATTCACCATCGCTGAGGAGTCGACAGC
>JAJCXQ010000613.1 GCA_029263355.1 Acidobacteriota bacterium
AGATCACGACGGTGCTGGTGCTCCGTCACCGCTCGCGGCTCGTAACGGCAACTCCAGCCGCCGGCCAAAGCGCGGTAGAACAGCTCGAGCTCTTCGCAACCACCGGCTCGGCCCGCTCCCAGCCGCTCATCGAAACCTCCAAGCTGCTCGAAGACATGGCGACGGATCGCCATGTTGCCGCTGCCACCAATCTCCCACACCGGCACGCCACGATTCCGAGTCCGGCGGTAGAGCTCTGCGTCGAAGGTACGCGCGACGTAACCGCGGGCAAAACTATAACGCTGCTCAAAGATGAGCTGCGCTTCGGTCTCGAGCTCACTCGGCAGCACCAAGCCGGTGGCCAAGGCGATCTCGGGATGACGAAAACACCGCCGTAGGCGACTCAGCCAATCGGGATGTACCGCCTCGTCGTCGTCCACGAAGGCGACGATCTCACCGCGAGAATGATGGACGCCGGTGTTTCTGGCAGCACTCGATCCGGGTCGCTCTTCCACCACATAGCGGGCTCCCGAGAAGGCCTCGACGACCTGCCGGGTAGCGTTCGACGGCGCGTTGTCCACCACCACGATTTCGAGCGGCGTCTCATGTAAAGCCGCCAGCGACCGTAAACAAGCGGCGAGCCGGTCGGGGCGATCGCACGTCGGAACCACAACGCTGACCGACCCTGACGCTGGCGCCGACGAGACCGCAGCCGCACCTTGACGGAGATCGAGCAAATCCTCACGACTGTCGAGTAACGACAGTGCGACTCGTAGCAGGCGCCATGGATCACCCTCCGGGCCTGATGGGCGCCGCTGGCGACGGGACGCCACGAAGCCGGTCCCCGCTAAATACGCATCGAGCGCCGGAGTGATCGCCTGCAAGGTGGCGACAGCCAGCTCCGACGACGTCATCAACCGACGCGACGGTTCGAGCTTCAAATGACCGAGGGGAATCTCGCGCCACCAAAAGACCGCAAACACCCCGCGGTCCGCCGCGGCAAACGGCGTGATGCCTTCAGCAAGGTCGAGATGAACAATGTCCCACTGCTTGTTCATCGTGATCCCCACCTGCTCACGCCGATTCCTCGAGATAGGCAGGACGCTTCTGCAAGTCATAGAGGCGTGCGAAGAGGGCATTGTTCCGCAACAGATCGCCGAGGTCGCCACGTTCAACAATCGCACCTTTGTCCAACACCAGAATCTGGTCCGCTTGCTCGATGGTCGACAGCCGATGGGCGATCACGATCACGGTCCGGTCACGCCTCAGCTTCTGCAGCGAGGTCTGGATCACGTTCTCAGAAATGCTATCCAGGGCATTGGTCGCCTCGTCAAGGATGAGGATTTCCGGCTCACGAACCATGGCCCGCGCCAAAGCAATACGTTGCTTCTGCCCGGACGAAAGGCGGACCCCTTGAGCTCCCACCACGGTGTCGTAACCCTGCGGCAGAGCATTGATGAAGTCATGGGCATCCGCCTGGCGAGCCGCGGATACGATCTCGGTTTCGGTAGCATCCAGCTTGCCATAGGCAATGTTGGCGCGCACGGTGGTGTCAAACACGAAAACATCCTGATCGACAATCGCAATCTTGTCCCGCCAAGAGCCTAAGTCGACTTCATGTAAAGGCGTGCCATCGACGCGAATTTCGCCCTCGGTCGGCTCATAGAACCGCAACAGGAGATTGATCAGTGTCGACTTGCCAGCCCCCGAGGGCCCGACCAGAGCTGTGGTCTCCCCCTTTGCGATGTGCACCGAAACATCGCGCATAGCGGGCAGGTCCTCAGCGTCGTAGGAGAACGATGCCCCTGCAAACTCGATCCCGGTCTCCAACCCGTCGAAAGGACGATCACCCGAGCGCACATAAGGCTTGTCGGCGCGGCCTAGGAGAGACATCACTTGATCAACTGCAGGCAGTTTCGAGACCAGTTCGGCGCGGCCTTCATCCAGCCCATAAACCTCGGGATGCAACCGATAGAGGATGGCGATGAACACCAAGACCGCCGGCAAGTTGCCGGCATTGTCGTTCAGCATCACGAACATCACGCCGACCAACAGAGCGGCGGCAAGAAACTCAGAAACTGGCTCGATCAATCCGGAGAGTTTTTCTTGCTGAAATCCGACGCGACCGACCCGCCAAGAAGTTTTGTCGTATCGCCGCTGCTCATGACGCTGGCGATTGAAGGCGCGGATGGTCCGCATGCCACTGAAGAGCTCGAGGACCCGCTGTGACAGCGCTTGGTCAGCTTGTTGGTTGGCACGCGCCATCTCCTCAATCCGACGCGTCATCAGCTGAACCAGTGCTGAAATCACGAAGAGCACGACGGCGACCACCACCGTCAACTTCCAGGAAATCAACAACAGAGCCGTGGTGAAAACGAGGACGGTGGCGAAGTTGATGATCAGCCCAATGAACGTCGACACCGCGTCGGCAGTGGTCCAGGTCTCACTCTCGAGAGCATTCCAGAGCTTGCCTGACTTCGTGCGCTCGATAAAACGCAACCCAACTCTGAGCAATTGATCGACCACTCGGCTACGTAGGTGGTGGCTCAGCTTGGTGTCGACCCAACTGAACAGCAACCCATTGCCATAAGACAGGACGCTCTTGAACAGCACCAGGGAGAGAATCGCCAACGAGATGATGAGCAGGCGATCCGGCGCCGGGATCAGTTCGAACAGGCTGGTGAGCACCTGGGCCAGGCTGCCTTCAGCGGCAGGCGCGAGGCCGGTTTGATCGAGACTGTAGAGGAACGGAATGAAGAGGCTGATCCCGAGACCTTCAGTCAGCGCTTCCAGCAGCCCGAGCACCACCATCCCCGTGATCGCCCACGGGTGACGCTTCATCAGGGGCTGGATGGCTCGAATGGCCTGGAGCTCTTTCATCGTCTTGGGCTCGATCGAATGGTCGCCGAGTGCCGCTGCTGAGGCAAGCAGCAAATCCACTGTCCGACAACGCTGAGTGAGAACCGGGAAGTCTGTCTCTTACCAGTTTAGGCTGCAGACATTACGGCCTAAATTACAGAAGATGACGTTCTGTATGACGACGGGGCGCTAGCGATCGACTGAACCGTGTATTTTAGTACGTGGCGGGTCGATCGGTACCGCTGGCAGTCGCTTCAGACTCCAGCGCACTCCGATTGCTCCCAGGATCGCGGCGAGGAAGCCGAGCATCCCCGGGACTGACCCACCCAGCAACAGGTGGCCAGCGCCGAACAGCAGACCATAAACCAGCGCCAAGCCGCTAGCGACACCGATCAGGACCGGCAAAGGCCGACTGGCGGTGTCGACCGGACCGGCCAGTTCGCGCACCGGCTGCCACCAGCCGATGGGACGAACCTGGCGGTAGAACGGCACCAGCGAACGCGGGTCCGGGCGCGGCCCGAGCCACAGCGACAACAGCGCCATGGCCAGGGACGCGGCGACCACTACCAGCAAGCGCCCTTCGTGCAACAGCTCGCCACCGGGGCTGAGCGAGCCGAGACGCCAGTGAATCGGTGTCAAGCTAATACCGATGGTGACCACCGCCGACGTCAACATCGCCACCAACTCGGTCATCGCGTCGACTCGCCACCACAGCCAACGCATCATGTAGACCGGGCCGACGCCGCCGAGAAAGGCTAGGAAGAACGTAAAGAGGTCGCTGATCGACTCCGCGTAATAAGCCATCACCGCCGCCAGACACATCACTCCGACGCAGGTCAAGCGAGCCACCATGACGTAGTGGCGCGGTCCGGCGTCGGGCACCAAGAAGCGGCGGTAAAGATCGTTGACAAAAAACGACGACGCTAGATTGACATGGGTGTCGATGGTCGACATGAACGCGGCACACAGCGAGGCGATTACCAAGCCGAGGAGGCCCACCGGCAGATAACGCGCCATCATCACCACATAAGCGCGTTCGGAGTCGGTGCGCGCGAGCAGCTGCCCAGACTCCACTTCATCACCAACCGCCAACCGGGTGGTCGACGCTAGCGGATGCCAATCGTCCGCGCTACCTGGCGGCCGAAGCGAGATCTCCCGCGTCGATCCAGCTGCCGATTCCAACATTACCGTGGTGGAATCGACCGCCGTCACTTGACCCGCCAACGGCGCATGCACCTCGAGATTCGGCAACACCACCAGGGATGCCAAGGCGACGAGGATCCAAGGCCAGGGACGCAGAGCATAAAACGCCACCGCGTACCACAAGACCGCCAGCCGTCCGTGGTGCTCGTCACGGGACGCCGAGACCCGCTGCACGATCACGCCATCGCCATCCGCCCACTCGGTGGCCCACCAACCGATGCCCAAGTTGACCGCTAGGATGGCGACCGGCGCGGTCCAGAAGGCAAGATCGAACGGTCCCCCCGGTCCCGCTGACGGCATAAAGCGCAGGACTTGATCGAGTGGCACACTGGTTCCGCTGGCCCCCGCGGCGAGAACACCACCGAGCCCGCCAACGGCTTGCCAGGTGATCACTGCCAGCGCGATGGCCCCCACCATCGCCATCATGAACTGCAGGACGTCGGTCAGCACCACCCCCCACAGTCCAGCCAGCAACGAATACGACAACGCGATCGCACACGCCAAAACCAGCGCCAATCCCTTGTCGACATCGAACAGCACGTCGATGATCTTCGACGCCGCCAGCAGCACCCAGCACAGAATGATGGTGTTGGTGAAGCTGGAGTGCATCACGCCGAGAAAAACCCGCAGCACCCGTGCCCCGCGTCCGCCGTAGCGCAGTTCGGCAAGCTCGGCTTTGGTCACTACCATCGCTCGGCGCCACAGTCGTGAGAACAAGAAAACGCCCAGTAACGTGGTGACCGCGAAACTCCACCACAACCAATTCTTCCAGATGCCAAAGTCTCGCACCCAGCCGGTGATCACTAACGGCGTGTCAGCGGCAAACGTTGTGGCGACAATCGAGGTGCCTGCCAACCACCAAGGTAGCGAACGGCCGGTCAGAAAGAATTCGTTGATGTCGGTGCCGGCGCGGCGCGCGAATCGCAACCCGATCCCGATGGCGAACACGACGTAAGCGGCTAGGATCAGCCAATCGATAAAATGAAGCTGCATACCGCCTCAGCCTCTGGTCGCTAGGCCAACCATCTCTCGCACCCGATCGGCGGAGGTCACCGTGCGGTGATACTCCGGAGATCTCAGCTCTGTGCCCATGAAGCAGCGCCGATTGCGGTACCGCATGACGCTCTCGCCATCGTCCGTCGCCACGATATGGATCTCACCGGCGCCAGTCTCGGCGACGATCCGTCGCAGGTTCCGCGCCGTAATGCCGCAGCCGGGCATCACCACCAGCCGATCCCCAGCCTGCTCTACCAGCTCGGCGATCAACTCCGTGCCTTCCAACACCGAA
>JAJCXQ010000614.1 GCA_029263355.1 Acidobacteriota bacterium
CCTCCGCGTCCGCCAGCTCCTCCAGCCGGCGATCGTAGCCGTGCTTCTCGATCAATCCACGCGCTTCCTTCAGCGCCGCCCGGTCGCCGAACAGCCGAGCCCGGTACAGCTGCACATCCGCCTGGAACAGCGGCATTGGACCGCGCTCGGCGATCTCCCAGGCTTCGGCGAGGTCCGAGGCGGCACCGGCGTCGTCGCCGGTCGCCGAGCGCAGCCAGGCGCGGGTGAGCAGGCCGCGAGGAATGTGGTCCAGCGTGCCAGCACGACGGAGCCCGTCCACCGCCTGCTCGATCTCGACGCTCGACGGCTCGATCGCCAGGGACGCCAGCTCGCTCGAGCCGTCGCGCCGCTCCAGGATCGCCCGGTAGAGACCGGCGCGGCCCAGCGTCAGGTGGTTCAATGCAAAGTCGAGTAGGGGCGCCCTGTTTTGCTCCGCCCACTCGAGCGTCTGCGCCGCCCGCTGCTCAACCACGCGACAGGCCTTCACCCACTCGCCGGCAGCCCCACCGGGAGCGCCGGCATCTTGCCGGCTTCTGCCCCCGGCTGCCGCCCGGGCCCCGACCCGGTCGGCCTGCCACGCGGCACGCTCGGCGCCAGCGAGGAGCAGGTCGCAATACCGGAAGCCCCCCTGAGAGTAGAGCAGCGGGTAGGCGGGCTGCCACTCGGCCTGCATGGTCTCGGCCTCGCGGAAGCGCGCCAGCGCGTCGACGCGTCGGCCTGCCTGGTGCAGCGCGTCGGCCAGCGTCGTGCGGCGAGCCATCCGCTGAAACGCATCGTCGCTGCGGTCGGCGAAGTCCACGGACTGATCGGCGTCGTGCACCGCGTCGGCCACGTCGCCCAGCGTCAGCTCCAGCTCGCTCAGGTTGCTGGCGATGATCGCAGCGCTCTTCCAGATCTCCTGTTTGATGCGCATCTGCAGCCCTGCCCGCATCGGCTCGACGGCCTCGGTCAGCCGGCCCAGGGCGCGAAGACGGAAGGCGGCTTCGTTCAGCAGCCAGGCCTGGTCGGCCGCCGTGAGCGACGACGAGACGCGGCTCCACGGCGCCTCGAAGAAGCAGGCGATGGCTCCCAGGTCGGCACCGATAGCGCCGAGCTTCATGGTGCTGTAGGCATCTTGACCGCGGAGGATCCGGTCGCGATAGACCTTGGCGCGCGCCTCCTCGTGCCGCCCCGCCTCGCAGCCGTGCGCCACGGCCTGGTAGAGCGGCTGCAGGCCCTCCAGCGTATCGGGCTGGTGCTCCGTGCTCTCCTGGAGATGATCGAACAGCCGGCCGTGGGCGGCCTGCCAGGTGTCCGGGGCGTGCTCGCGGAGCTGGCGGGCGAAGTATTCGCGGATCAGCGGGTGGGCGTCGAGGGAGGTGGCCTCGCTCGGGGACGGGGAGATCAGGCCGCAGTCGGCGAGCGCCCGCACCGTGAGGTTCCAATCGTCCTCGTCCATATCCATCAGCGGCTCGGTGAGGCCGGCGATCACTGGCTCGGCGCGTAGCGCCGCCAGGCAGCCGGCGTCTGCCGGGCGATCGAACAGCCCCAGCAACCGCAGCACGGCGAGCTGACGCGCCCCGTCTTCGCCGCCGTCCGCCAGCCACGTCTCGTAGGCCGCCATGGCCTTGAAAGCGTGCCCGCCTTGCGTCTTCAGGTCCGCCTTTTCCAGCTTCACCCGGTCGCGCCGACGCACGTCCCCGCCGTGTGCTCGGGACAGGTACTGGCCGAGCAGAGTGAGGGTGAGGGCGTGACCACCCACGTCCTTGACCAACTGATCCAGCTCGCTCTCCGCACCGTGGACGCCGAGGGACTCGAGCAGCGTCAAGCCAGCCGGTGTCGACAACCGCCCCAGTTGCCACTCCGGAGCGGTCGCTTCGCGATGGCTCTCGAGATCTTTGACGCTCTCCCGCGTCGTCACCACGCACAGCCCCGGGTTTGCGCCCGCCAGCCCCTTCAGCAAGGTGCTGACGGCGGCGTCTTTCAACTCACCCGCCAGCGGACCGGGCGGGTATTGCAGCGGCTCCAACCCGTCGAGCACCAGCAGCGTCCGCCGCGCCGCCACCAGCTGGGCGAGACGCGCCCCCTTGTCCCACGGCGACGCCGGGCTCGCCGCCATCTCGTCGTCACCGAAGAAGCTCAGCGCGGCGGCGACGAACGCGTCGGACGACGGACCGCCGGTCTCGCGGGTACCCTGGCTGTAGAACGACCAATCGAAATAGCTCGCGCCGTCGTAGTCGCGGGCCGCCAGCCGCGCCGCCCACTTGGCGACTAGGGACGTCTTGCCGACGCCGCCCCAGGCCACCAAGGTGACCAGGTGGGTCTGCGGATCGTCCCAGGCGGCGTCGAGGCGGGCCAGCTCGTCGTCACGGCCGAAGAGGGTGGCGGCGGCGTGGCGCAGGCGGGTGGGGGCGACGCGCCTGGCTTGCAGCCCGACCGTCAGCGGCCAGTAGGTCGGAGCGATCCGCCGCAATAGCTCCGGCCGGTCACAGATCGCCTGCCAGATCTCGGTCCACGACCAGATTTCGACGCCGAACAACCCGCGCGCTTCGTGATCGACCGTCAGCACCCGCGCCCGCTCCTGCACCTTGGCGTCCGCCGGCCCGCTGGTTGCGACAGTGAAGGTGGCGAGCGGAGGCTTGAACTTGAGAGCTTTCGCGACCTCCGCGTCCAGCTCCCGGACCGTCAACGCCGACCCCAGCATCCCATCCTTCTGCTTACACTGCACCCCCATCTGCCGGCCGCCACACCTGCCGAATACATCCACCCCGGCCTGCGGTTGCCCCGAGCGCCCGTTCTTCTTCGCTTCCGGATCCCCCCAGATCTCCTTCCACAGATGGAGACACAGCGACTCGAACATCACCGGATCATTGGGAGGTGGATACCTCTCCACGTCGGCATTCATCGCACGCCGCCTCCGCTGTAGCTGATCAAGACCGTCCTCGTCATCGCATGCCCTAAGGCGTTGAGCAGGATAGCAGAGCCTCACCACCGTCAGCCGTGTGGTAGGCTTGCCTGTGACAACGTTCCTGTCTCCGTGAGGGAAGAAGGACGGCACCCATGGTCACCAAGCAACTCGTCAAAGATGAGATCGACAAGATCCCAGTAGAGCATCTCCCGATACTCTACAAGATCGTTCTCGCTTTCGAGGGAGGGAGTTCGGAATGGTTCGCGAAGTCGGCGGGTAGCCCCGAATCCGACGGCGAGCGTTCCTGGAGCGACTTCGTCGCCGAGACCTACGGCTGTTTCGCCGATGACCCGATCGAACGGGGTGAGCAAGGCCAGTACGAAGACCGCGAGCCGCTGGTGTGACTCGCCTCCTCGACACCGATACCTGTATCCACTATCTGAACGGCACCTCCGAGAACACTCGGAAGCAACTAGAAGCGGCTGGACCGGCCGACATCGTCCTGTGCTCCGTGGTTAAGGCCGAGTTGTTCTACGGTGCGCTGAAGAGCAGGAATGCGAAACGGAACCTCAAGAAACTGGGCCACTTCGTGAACCGTTTCCGATCGCTTCCCTTCGATGATCAAGCTGCTCGTTATTATGGTCGGATTCGCGCTCGCCTAGCGAAAGCTGGAATGCTCATCGGCCCGAACGATCTGATGATCGCAGCGATCGCCATGGTTCATGGCTCCACAGTCGTGACGCACAACACCCGAGAATTCTCCCGAGTCAAGAATCTGACGCTCGAGGACTGGCATTGAAGTGGCCGATCAGCTCAAGGGCCAGGTGACGCTTTCCTGACCCCCTTGACGTCTTTCTTAAATGACTTCTGTGCCCCCCAGTGCACAAGACTCATGCATGAGGTTCGAGGCTCCTGCGCAGCTGCATGGCTGCCCGGCACCGCTCCAGGGGGGATCGTCCCAGGCGGCGTCGAGGCGGGCCAGCTCGTCGTCACGGCCGAAGAGGGTGGCGGCGGCGTGGCGCAGGCGGGTGGGGGCGACGCGCCTGGCTTGCAGCCCGACCGTCAGCGGCCAGTAGATCGGAGCGATCCGCCGCAACAGCTCCGGCCGGTCACAGATCGCCTGCCAGATCTCGGTCCACGACCAGATTTCGACGCCGAACAACCCGCGCGCTTCGTGATCGACCGTCAGCACCCGCGCCCGCTCCTGCACCTTGGCGTCCGCCGGCCCGCTGGTCGCGACGGTGAAGGTGGCGAGCGGAGGCTTGAACTTGAGAGCTTTCGCGACCTCCGCGTCCAGCTCCCGGACCGTCAACGCCGACCCCAGCATCCGATCCTTCTGCTTACACTGCACCCCCATCTGCCGGCCGCCACACCTGCCAAACACATCCACCCCGGCCTGCGGTTGCCCCGAGCGCCCGTTCTTCTTCGCTTCCGGATCCCCCCAGATCTCCTTCCACAGATGGAGACACAGCGACTCGAACATCACTGGATCATTGGGAGGTGGATACCTCTCCACGTCGGCATTCATCGCACGCCGCCTCCGCTGTAGCTGATCAAGACCGTCCTCGTCATCGCATGCCCTTAAGGCGATGAGCAGGATAGCAGAGCCTCACGGCTACCTAAGGTCCCGGCACCACTCCAGAACCGGAAATCTCGTCGCACTTGTGCGCTTGCACATACGACCTGGCGAGCCTCGTCGACCCACTTGTGCGCTTGCACAACCGATCTGGCGAGCCTCGTCGACCCACTTGTGCGCTTGCACATTCGATCTGGCGAGCCTCGTCGACCCACTTGTGCGCTTGCACATACGACCTGGCGAGCCTCGTCGAAGCGATTTTCGCTTGCACATACGACCTGGCGAGCCTCGTCGAAGCGCCCCCCAATAAGAGTGCCGGGCACTCATAGGTTGCAGAGCTTCGGAGGCCATTCGGAACTGGGTTGCGAAGGCAACATATCCATCCCACAGATTCTTCCAGGCTGGCCTTGAAGCGGCATGGAATCGGGGTTTCGGCGAGTTCTTGGGGCGCCGGGTCGGAGGCTCGTAAGGGTTGACCCTTTGCGAGGGTTTACTCTTAGCGGCCCGCCATCCCCGCGTCGCGCAGAGGGCAAGTTAGCGACGAACACCGGCGCCAGAGCGGGAACTGGCGCCCCGGCTCGCTATCCGATCCTCCACCAACCCTGCCACTTGCCGTCGTTGACTTGCGCGTTCCAGGCGGCCGTGGACATCTGGCCGTCGGTGCGGACGGCGAAGACGTCAAGCTGATCCGGGTGGCGCGAGACCGCCGCGACCGCCGAGCCTGCGTTCGACTGCAGGTCCAGCACACGCCACCAGCCCTCCCATTTGCCGTTGTTGGCGCCCGGATTCCAGGCGGCCGTATAGACTCCGCCATCTTCCATGACGGTGAAGACATCGAGCTGCTGAGGGTGGCGTGACACGACGCTGACCGGCGCTCCGGGGCGAGTCTCACCGCCGGCCACCGACCACCAGCCGCGCCACTTTCCACCGTCCACGTCGCGATCCCAGGCCGCGGTCGAGATCTGTCCGTTCTCGGCTACAACGAAGATGTCGAGCTGGCTCGGCGAGCGCGCCACCGCACTGATCCAGGAGCGTTGTTCGGCGACCAGATCGCCGATCCGCCAGAACTTCAACCATTGGCCGTTGTTGGCCGACGAGTTCCAAGCGCTCGTGTAGATGCCGCCGTTCTGACCGACGACGAAGATGTCGAGCTGGTTCGGCGAGCGCGAGATCGCGGCGATCGGTGATCCCTCCGGTGCGTTGGCCTCGGCAACCTGCCACCAGCCGCGCCACTTGCCGTCCTCCACATCGCGATCCCAAGCTGCGGTCGAGATCTCGCCGTCCTTCCGAATAGCGAAGACGTCGAGCTTGGTGGGGGCGCGCGCGACGATCGAGACTGGCGAGCTCGCCTCGGCCACCACGTCGCGAACGCGCCACCAGCCACCCCAGACACCGTTGTCGAGCGTTTCATGCCAGCCGCCAGTGTAGATGCCGCCAGCGCCATCCGCGCAGACGATGTCCAGGCGCTCGGCCGAGCGCGCCACGACCCCGATCGGTCGCGGGTGGCCGATGTCGGAGAGCACGGGCCGCCAGCGGTCCCAGTTGTTGACGTAGCGGTCGGGCCGCCAGCGCGCCGTCCACACGCGGCCGCGGATGTCGGTCGCGATCAGATCGAGCTTGTCGACCGCGCGCGTGACCGCACAGCCAGCCGTGAGCGAAGCTGGCAGGAAGGCCGGGGTTGGCGGGTTCCGGACAACGTCGCCGGACTCGAGCATTCCGCGTGCGACCGGCTTCCAGTCGCTGTCGCCAACCTGGAGCTCGTAGTCGCTGAACGCCACCGGCAGAGTGACAAAGCCTTCGGTTTGGTCGGGTTTGTCGTTGATCGCGAAGTGGAGATGATAGCCCCCGTCCACTTGGCCCGGCCCGAGTCCCGTGTTGCCGGTCAGGCCCACCCGCTCGAGCTGCTTGATCGGCTGTCCCTTGGTGACCTCGGCGCCGTTCTGCCGCAGGTGAACGTACGATGCGAACTGTCCCGGGGCGTGCTTGACGTCGACGACGTTGGACGTCCAGGTTCCTGGCGCCTCCGTGTCCTGGACCTCCTCGACGACTCCGGGCGCCGCCGAACAGAGCGGTGCGCCGTCGGTCGGGCCGTCCACCCGCCCCATGTCCAGGGTGCACACGGCCAGACCCCAGTGCGAAACGTTGCCGTCGTACGCTTGGCCGGTAGCCCAGGCCTCGCCGACCGGGAACGGTAGATCCAGAGGCTCGTGCCAGCGCGGGAGTGGCAGCAGAGCGGCGTCTGCCACGCTGTCGAGATTCGCAGACGACGGAACGAGGTCGGCCTCGCCACGTAGCGTCGACGGCCGCAGGAGCTTCGTTGGGTGAGGACCCTCCCGGAACGTGTATCCGGCCAGCAGGTTCGGTTCCGAACCTGTCAGCCGCTTGCCGGGTGCCGCCAGCGCACTGATCTCGCGGTCGCTCAGAGCCTCGGTGAAGATCCCGACGTCGGTCAACAGACCGAAGAATTGGGCGTTGCGCTTGTTGATCGTTGCGCGACTGCTGCGTTTGCCAAAGCGTAGGGTGCCGGAAGGCCACCCGGCATCGAACTTCGAGACCGTGAACTCGGTGACCTTGCTTCCGTTCAGGTAGAGCCGGAACGTAGCGCTCGTGCGCCCGACATCGCCGACCAGAGCCAGGTGATGCCACTGCCTCGCGACCAGCGTCACGATCGGCGCCACAGCCTGGCCACCGACACCGGCGTAGAGATGCGGCACGGGGTCTGCTTGTGTCGCGCTTCCCTGTCCGAGCGCGAACGCGCCCTGGCCCTTCTCCGCGATACAGGGGCCCTCGAAGACCTTGGCCCAGTGCGGCAGGAACCTCAGGCAGAGGGTGTGATCGCTGTTGAAGAACTCCGAGAACTTGAGGTCAGTGTCGACGTGACCGGACCAGCCCAAAGCAACTGCCATTCGAGGTCTCTCCTCTCCTGAGTGGTCTTTTTCGAGTATAGCCGGATCAGCGGTCCTGAGCTACCTGGCGGAGAATTCCGCCTGCTTCCAGGATGCCCTCAAGCAGGCGCTGCTGCGCCGCGGCATCCCGCGGCGTCTGTACTGCGACAACGGCTCGATTTATCGCCACCGTCATCTGCAGAACTTCGGTCGACAGTTCGGTCAGCAAGTGAAGGTGGTCGACAGCGGCGAGTGCGATGACAGGTGAGGCGTTGACGACCCAAATTTCACTCACGCAAGGCCTCAGCGATGATCTCGTCGGCGCTCGATTGGAATGGCGATACTCCGTAGAGCCCCAAGGCTTTGATGAATTCAGCGCGGGAAACGCCAGCGACCTCTGCGGCGCGGCCTTGGGATAGGCGCTGCATTTCGTACCACTTGACGGCGGCCACGAGCCGTAGCTCGTTGACAAAACCCGTCGGATCCTGGTGCAACGCCGCTAGGGGCCCTTCCGGCATCTCGATCTTCATCTGAACCATATCCATCTCCTATTCGACCTGGAGCAGCCTATCATTTGGGGAGTGAGGTTGAGCCGCCTACACAAATACCTGGCACCGCGCCAGGGGCGAGCCGCTACCCGAAAGTGCAACCATCGGTATGTGCTAGGATTTTTGAATGAAAACTCAGGGCATCATTACTCTCGAGCCAGGAAAGCGTGGCGGGCAGCCATGTATCCGTGGCATGAGGATCACGGTCTACGATGTGTTGTCCTATTTGGCGTCGGGTATGACTCAGGAAGAGATCCTGCATGACTTCCCATACTTGACTCGGGAAGACATCATGGCGTGTCTTGGCTATGCGGCGGATCGAGAGCGTCGCACGTTGGTTGTGAGCGCTTGAAGCTTCTATTCGACCAAAATCTGTCGCCTCGCCTGGTACATCGTCTGAGCGATTTGTTTCCTGGCTCGGTGCATGTGTCGCACCAAGGACTTGATCAGGCGATGGATCTCGACGTTTGGACCTATGCGCGAGATCAAGGGCATCTCATTGTCTCCAAAGATGCCGACTTCGGTGACCTTGCCAGCTTTCGTGGTTTCCCGCCCAAAGTCATCTGGATACGCAGAGGCAACTGCTCGACGGACGAGATCGAGAGGCTGCTTCGCCGCAATGTCGAAGCCATCCGTGGGTTGGACACCAACGAAAAGCTCGGGGTTCTGATGCTGTCTTGAATCAGGGCTTGTCGCTTGCTGCCCCACGATTTTGCTAAAGTTGTCACCTGAACCTGACATCTGACCAAGGGAGGGCATGTGATGACGCAGATTGTGGAGTTTGAGCTGGATTCTGGTGAGGTCGTCTACCTGGAGGCGCCGAGCGAAGCTGGCGTGGCGCCCCGGCCGGTGGTGCGGGGTGAGAAGGCGATTCAGAAGGCGTCCGAGACGTTCGAAGCGGCTTTGCAGCGAGTCAAGCCGGCGGCCCAGGCCGTGGTCGACGCGTTCAAGGAGCTCAACGAGCCCGACGAGATCGGGCTCGAATTCGGGATCCAGTTCAAGTCCTCGGCCAACGCCTTCGTCTTGACCGGTGAAGCCAATGCCTCGTTCAAGCTGTCGCTGAAGTGGAAAAGCAACAAGGCGTGACGCGCCGATGAACGCGAGCCCGCCCGGGTTGTTGAAATCCTGTTCGCTCGAGATACGGCCGACGGACGGGGCGCAATCGGGAACTGGAGTGTTGGTCGGCGCTCGGCATGTGCTGACGTGCAGCCACGTCGTCGGTGAGGCGGGGCGAGTCGACATTTTCGATGCCGATGCCGCGCGCCTGTGCGGCGCCACGGTCGAACAGCGCGGAGATCCCGAGGGGGCCGACGACCTGGCGCTGCTTCGACTCGACGAGCCTCTTGCTGGGCGTGGGTTGATCCGCTTCAAGGACTGGGCCGAAGGTGACGAGTTTGTCGCGGCGGGATATCCTGAAAATGGATTGGACTACGTCAACGGTACGGTGCAGGGGGCGTCGCGTTACTCTGGTTGGATTCAATTCGATGCCACCAGCACACGGCAGATCACCCCCGGATTCAGCGGTGGACCGGTATGGGTGGCGGCCAAAGGAGCCGTGGTGGGGATTGTGACCCACCGCGATGTGGACAGCGTTGCCTACTTTGTGCCGACGGCGGAGATCCTTGGGTTCTGGCCGGATCTTGGTGTCGACCAAGCGACAGCTGAGCAGCAGCAGCGGATTCTGTTTCGAGTGGCTGGCAAGTTGGCCCGGGCGGAGGTTCGCCGGGCGATTGTGGAGGCGGGTCGCGATAGTGGCTGGCAGCAGGTGACCGACGACAACGCCGAGGACTTGGCGC
>JAJCXQ010000615.1 GCA_029263355.1 Acidobacteriota bacterium
GTTCCTCGCAACTTAACGTTCCGGGACTCCGACAGTCGAGGACCAGGCCGTCGTATCGCCGGCTTCGAAGCCATCGCAGAAGACTTTCCAGGTCACGTCGATTTGCTGGCCGAAGATTTCGAGCTCGTTGTCGAGCTGCCCGTCGGTATCGTCGTCGGCAGCCCAAACGACCAGCAACTTGCCAGTTTTTCCGCCCGCGGCTACCGCTGGCCGGTTCGCGTCCCGCGCGGGATCACCAATGCCGCCCGCATCGCTGAGCCGGAAATCGTTGGGGCCCTGCGCGACACCGCTTCGATCCAAGGTCTGCCCCAAGATTTCGAGCTCGCCATCGACCTGTCCACCGACGTTGTCGTCGGCATACCAGACAACAACAAAAAGCTCTTGAGTCGGATCGTAGGCCACGGCTGGCTCGAAAGCATCGAATAGGGACTCGCGGGAGCCTCCAACATCGCTGATCCTGAAATCGTTGAGGCCAACAGCGGCGCCCGCCACGTCGAGAAGTTGGCCAAAGATCTCGAGCTCGTTGTTGACCAAGGGGGCAATGTTGTCGTCACCTTGCCAGACGACGAGGTATTGATTGTCCACTGGATTGAAAGCGACCGCGGGATTCGTCGCCTGAAACTCAAGGTCGCCGTCAGCCCCCATGTCGCTGATCCGGAAGTCATCGGCTCCCGCCGGGGCACCCGTCGCGGCCACCAGACGCTGCCCGAGGATCTCCACTTCGGGACCGGAGCCAAAGTCGACAAGTCCGGACCACACCACCAGGTATTCGTGCGCCTGGGGATTGAAGGCTAAAGCAGTGTTCCCGATCACCCCCCCGGTCACGCCAACTGTTATTGCACCCAGGCGTGCACCGGTCGCGGCATCGAGGCGCTGGCCTTGCACGGCACCGCCTTCCAACCACACGACTAAGAATTCGTCGTCGAGCTCGTTGTACGCTAGGGACGGGTAAGACGTGTCGTCGACATCACTGATCTGAAACGGCCCGCCAACCGGTAACCCCGACGCCGTCAGCAACTGGCCATGAATGTGATACTCGCCCGGTGAATCATCGCTGCCTCGCCAAACGACCAAAAACTGCTGGTGGTTTGTATCGTAGGCTACTGCCGGATGCTCGGCGCCAAACTGTGAATCGTTGTCAGGCCCCATATCACTGATCTGGAGAAAGAGTCCGAAGGACCCACTGGGGCGATACCACTGACCGTAGATCTCGAACACGTCGTCTCCCTGATTAGGACCGCCGTCGCCCCACCAAACCACCAGATACTCGTCGAGGTCTGAATTGTAGGCGACCGCGGGCTGGTTGGCGTCGAAGTCTGCCGATCCGATACCGCCCATGATGCTCAGGCGGAAGTCGTTGGCGCCGATTTCGGGCGGTTGACCCGCCCTCATCGGACTTGCCATAGCGAGAATCCAGCCAACTAAAAGAAAGGCTACCGGCAGCCGGGGCGAGTCCATGTCGTACACCTCCGTTGAGTCCTTGATTCGGCGCCGGAACAGGTGATGACACGTGGCGCACTTGTTGACTCAAACGACTGGAATCACCAAAACGCACGCCGCGAGAATTCGGTCCACGCCTATTTCGAGACAATGCCAGACCAGCACGGCAGCTGGCAGGACCTATCGCTGGCAGGACCTATCGCCGGCTGGGACCTATCGCTGACTGGACCCTATCGCTGGCTGGACCCTATCGCTGACTGGCCCCCTATCGCTGACTGGACCCTGCCACTGGCTGAGACCTGTCACTGGCTGACCGAGGCTGGGCTCGCTACCCGCTCCAGCCCCCAAGTCTCGACGGTCCAACCCAGGGCTTCGACGCCCCGCCGCGCCCTGGAGGTCAGGTCACCGCCGAGCAACAACACGACGTCACCCTCAAAGCCTTCCGCCCGGCATTGGCGTTCAACGCCACCCGTTACCAGATCGAGGCCTTCGGTCCACGCTAGGTGATCCACTGCCATAACCAAGACCAGCACGCCACCGCGGGTCAACGCCGCGACGATCGTCTCACCGGGTTCGAAGATACGGTCCAGCCTCCGCCCAACATGGGTCCGGGCGAGCACCCGGGCGCTGCGTCGATAGTAGGTCCCTTGCAGCCAACCATCGGCGGCCGCGGCCAGACGGAAGAAGTGCCTACGGTCTCTCACTCCGCTGAGGCTCGCCAGATCAGCAACCATGTGGGTGCGGTCGGTAGTGGTGTAGAAGTCGTTCTCGAAGAAGGCATTCACCGTCCTCTTGTCGACTCCCATGCCCCGCAGCTGTCTGCGGTTTTGCACTTCGAGATCTTTCGGATGGCTGGACCACACCAGGCGATCGACATCCTGCGCAAAGCTCAACAGATTGCTCGATGGGATGACAAACCCGCTGCTGATGCGACCGGTCCACAGCGCCCACGCCATGGCGTCGAGGCGTTCTTGCAGCGGCAGGTTGGAGCTGTAGGGGTCGACACCGAGGTCTTGCGCCAGCAGACGCCGAGCCTTGTCGTAACCGATGAACTTCAGAGCAGCCTTCTGGAGTTGATCTTCGGCCCACTGGATCCGCTCCTGTTGGCGTTGCGCATCGGACTCCGCCGCCAGGCTCGACCCTTCGGCTTCCTGGCGTCGACGATACTCCACGACCGCAGCGTCTGGATCCCGCCCTGCCGCAGCGGCCCGGTCTCGCACTTCCTGCTCGGCCAGCCGGTTGGTACGCCGTTTGTCTCGTCGCTGGTCGTAGGAGTCTTTGGCGCCTCGGGCAGCTTTTTTCCCTTTCCGCCCTGCTTTATGCAGGCTGAGCTTGCCACGCTCGATCAACCGACCTATACCCTCACCGACATTCTGTAGCGTCTCACCGGGGCGAGTGGCGACGTTCTTGACGACCAAAAAGGGTTGTTTCACACCCTCGGCTACGCCTTGCCCGGCAACCTCGTAGCGTTTCATGTCATCGAGCGTTGCAATGGCTTGAATCTCTCGCACTCGGGTCGCCGCTTCCTCGATCGAGGCGGTCCGGTAGGCGCCATAGTCGCTTTGAATAGTGAAGTAGGCCATGAAGCCGTCGGTCTCGGCTTCGGGATCAACTGTGTGGTGTGGCCCCTTCAGCATGGCGGCCGGCAGCAATTCAGCAGCGCTCAGGGTCGGTGGTTCTTCATACGGGCCAGCGCCTCCAGCAGGGGCAGCAAGGAGACCTAAAGCCAGCAAGCCCCAAGCGGGCATTGCACGGCTCGTACAACAGCGACGACTCGTTCTAGAAGGACAATGCACTACGTATGACCAGGGCGTTGGTGATATCGACAAAGAAGGCAGGTCCCGGGCTGCAGGACAAGACATTCCACATCATACCCGACCGTAGCGACGAATCTGGACATACACAGGGCACTAACAACGAGGCGGGCATCCGCGCGATGCGTTCCCCAAATCAGCACATCCTGTTAGCAGACCGAATCAGCGCAGCCCGGTCAAAATCCCGCTCACGTCGTGCTCCGGACCAAAGCCTGATCATCACCAACAAATTGAACTATTACTCCACATGGCATTAACGTGACGCCGATCGATACTCAGCTATAAAGCACCGTCGCGTATCAACATGCGCTTCTATTCTTAAATATATAGGAATTACATCTATCAGATATTACGTCTATCAAGAACAGAATCTATTCGACAATCTCCACGCCAGCTTCGACCTGCACCATTGCTCTAACGAATCTAGATCTTCCTACTCCACACTGGGTCTCTGGGCGTAATTTCTCGACGAATTCAGGTCAAGAAGCACGCTGAGGACAATTCCTTGCGAGACAACTGACACCTCGTCTAGTATGATTTTGTTAGTAACAAACGGATGATTTCTCGGGCTCGCTTGTCGAAGGTTCTGATTCGCGAATCAGCCCAAGGAAAGAGTACCCACTGACGCAGGCGAGCGTAATAGTTACCGTAACCTTTGCGTGCGACTGTCACGTTGCGCCGAAGAATGGTGCACGCGGTGTGCGGCGCCTGAGTTTCCAACGAGGTCCCTGCGGGGCCGATCGACCAGGAGAAGTAAGTATGAGTATTGAAAACACTATTCGCTCCGCGATGACTGATGTTCCAAAAGCCGTGGCGGCGGGTTTGGTTGATATGGGGAGCGGCATGATGCTCAACATCAAGACTGTCGACTCCCACCCTCAGGCGGTGCTCGACATTCTGGCGCCGGCTACCAAGGAGATGTT
>JAJCXQ010000616.1 GCA_029263355.1 Acidobacteriota bacterium
GAGAGCGGCGCGCAAAGTGAACCCCATCCCCAAGCCGCCAATCAGCACCCGCGGTACCGAGATATGCTGGATCGCTTCGCGGGCGAGCTCGCCCATCGCCTCTTCCGAGCCATGGGCGCGACTGGTCATCAGCTCCAACCCGTTGAGGCGGATCTGATAGTCGTCGTCGCGGTGATAGAGGGTCAGTTCCGATCCGTCGGCCATCATGACATAACCGACGGTTTCCAAAGGTTTCATACCGAGATGCTAACCCATTCGCTGCAGCGCATCCTGGCGCACCAGGGCAAAATCGACGGAATTGAAGTTCCATTCGGCAACTTCCCGAAACAGCTGTTTGGCCTTCTCGCTGTTGCCCGCCCCCTCTTCAGCCAGAGCGAGGTGGTACTTCACGTAGATCATGTTGAGGTCGGACTTGGCAAGCTGCTTGGCGGCTTCGGGGTAGTAGCCTTGTAACAACTCGATCAGTCCGATGAGGCCGTGGTAGCCCTCGAAACGACGCGGATTGTTGTCGTTCGCCATCAGCGCGCGATGCTCTTCGGCCTTGCTGCGGGCGGTTGTGTAGTCGCCTCGTCTGGCCGCCAGCTGACTCTCCCACAGCAAGATATTGGCCTCCTGCTGACGGGCGAAATCGGGATGATTCACCTGCTGCGCACTGACCCGCATGACGCGCGCTCGTTGCTGGAGAATGCTCTCGGCCTCGTCCCAAAATTTGTGATGTAACGCGATCGTCGCTTGATTGGTGAGGGTGAAGATCTTGGCGCCCGAGGCCTGGATTTCCGGCAGCGTCGCAAGCTGGTCCCCGGTCAGCAGCTTACCGAGCTCGTCGAGGGCGGCGCGGGGATCACCGGCATGGAGATGGGTGAAGGCGCGATAGTTGGCGTAGGTGATGCGGTTCTGCTCTATCGCACCCTCCACGCCGACGTCGTAGTCGGCCCTGGCTTCGTCGAAGTTGCCGAGAAACGAGTTGATGTGCCCCTTCTTGAGGCTGGCGACGGACAGCGTCGGATCGATTTGGGTCGCCCGGGTATAGGCCTCGCGGGCGCGCTCGAGCTGCTTCATGGCGCGATAGACGTCACCCAGGTTCTCGTGGGCCTTGGCTTCGTCGGGGGCGATCTCGATCGCCCGCTCCATGGCCTGAGCGGCGCGGTCGAAGTTCTTGGGTGCATTGAATAGGTAGGAGCCCCAGATCGAGAAATGAACCGCGAGGCGATCGGGATCAAGCTCGAGCGCCCGGCTCAACGACTCCCGCGCCGCCTCATGCTGATTGAGTCCACTCTGGGTCGACGCTAGGGTCAGCCAGGCGCGGGGGCTGCTGGGATATTCCTCGATCAACGAGAGCGCTAGGCCCATCCGTTTCTCTGCGTCATTGTCGAAGTAGGTCTCGGTGATCTCGACCAACAACCTCTCGCCAGTACTCTTGCCGTCCAGGTGGCGTGACGCCAGCTGGAGATTTTCGTTGAACTCCGGCGCCGAAGCCGCCGTGCTTGCCGTGTTGAGATAGGCGTACGCGAAACCCGAATCCGCAGCAGTCGCTTCCTCGAACAACTGGTTGGCCTGTTGATAGCGGCCAACATCCATCACCCTCTGCCCCGCACGGAAGACCTCGAGGGCGACCTCAGAGTCCGTCGTCACCGGAATCTCCACCACCAGAGGCGTCGCGCTACCAGGATTCGCCGGATCAGGTTGCGAGTCTGACCCCGCTTGGCAGCCCGCGAGTAACGCTAGCGCCGCGAAACCGGCGGCCAGATCTGTGCATGGCTTCATGGCTCGATCCCTTCTCTTGCTGCAGAGGCCGGTGACGGCCCTGAGCCTCCGGACATTGAAGTATTCGTACGCTTTTTATCTGTCCCGAAAAACTCTCTTGGATTCCACAGAAACTCTCGCCGCGATGCGAGGTGACCGATGATACGAAAAACCAAGACTCAAGGTTCGCTATCCGGCTCGACAGGTGCCTTGGCGTGACCTTGCATGGCGGACGGCGCGACGATACCGTTACCGCTCATCCTCCGAAGAACCCTGTTAGCAGAGGGAGACGCGAAATGCACTTCTCCACCAACGAAGCGCAACGATTGGTCGCCCGTCTGAGCGACAACATCGCCACCGGCATCGTAGGTCAGCGTGACTTGGTCGACGGCTTGCTCCTCGCTCTGCTCGCGGGCGGCCATGCCCTGATCGAAAGCGTGCCGGGATTGGGCAAAACCCGCAGTGTCAATCTGCTCGCCCGCGCCTGTCAGGGAAGTTTTCACCGCGTCCAGTTCACTCCTGATCTGCTGCCCGCGGATATCGTCGGCACCGAAATCTTCAACCAGGCCAACAGCTCCTTCGAAACCAAGACCGGACCGATCTTCGCCAACTTCATTCTCGCTGACGAGATCAACCGCGCTGCGCCCAAAGTGCAATCCGCTCTGCTCGAAGCGATGCAAGAGAGACAGGTAACCATCGGCAGATCAACCTACCCACTGCCAAGCCCCTTCTTTGTGTTCGCTACTCAGAACCCGGTGGAGCAGGAGGGCACCTACCCGCTGCCTGAGGCCCAGGTCGACCGTTTCCTGATGAAGTTGATTGTCAGGTACCCGTCGCTGGACGACGAACGCAAGATCGTTCGCATGGTGATGAACGAAACCGAGCTACCCGTGCTCAAGCAGCTGGTCGACACCGCTGACATCCTTGGCTTGCAAGAGGCGGCGCGGGAGATCTTCGTGGAAGACAAGATCCTCGACTACGCTACCAACCTCACCGCCGCCACCCGCGATCCAGCACGGTACGGTCTCGATCTCGACGCCATGATCCAACTCGGCGCCTCGCCCCGAGCGTCGATCGCCCTGGTCCTGGTGGGACGCGCCCGCGCCCTGATGGCGGGCCGCGACGCGGTGTTGCCCGACGACATCAAAGCGTCGGCGCACAACGTGCTGCGTCATCGGATCTTGATGACTTACCACGCCGATGCTGAAGGCATCACCTCGGATCAGGTCATCGATCGCCTGCTCGAGGCCGTGAAGGTACCCTGACACGCGTCATGGACGCCAAGCTGCGTGATCTTCTCAACCGGGTCCAAGAGCTCGAGATCGTGGCTCGACGCAACGTCTCGTCGCTGTTCGCCGGTAACTATCTGACGACCATCCCCGGTCGTGGACTCGAGTTTCACGAGGCCCGCAAATACGTTCAAGGCGAACCGATCCGACAAATCGACTGGAAGATGACCGCTCGGCTGGGGTTTCCCCACGTGCGTACCTTCCTGGAGGAGCGGCAACGCGAAATCTTCATCGCTCTCGACGTCAGCCCGTCGATGGCTACCGGCTGGCAAGAAAAGACCAAGCTCGAGGTGGCGGTTGAAGCCGCCGCCACCCTCGCCCTATCCGTGGTGCGTGCCGGTGACCGTGTCGGCTTCGTGACCTTTGCCGACCGGGTCTTCGAGCTCGATCGACCACGGGCGGGCAAGAAGCAGCTGTTCCGCGCCCTCAAGACCTTCGCCAATGTCCTCGAGCGGCCCCCTGAACCCTGTCCACTGTCGGATCCGCGTTGCGCCGTCCACGCCATTCAACGTTTCCGCGGTCGCAGCTTCGTGGTGTTCATGATCTCAGACTTCATCGATCACGATGTGCCGGAAGATCTGAAGTACTTCAAGCAGCGCCACGATGTCTCGCTGATCCAAATCTACGATCCTCTGGAGTACGCTGCCGCCGACGTTCTTCGCTTGCCGGCCTACTCCCCCGAAGGCAGCGCCGCCCTCACCGCCGTCCGCCCGGGTACGACTGACCGCAGCAATGTCGGCAGCCTGGAGGAGATCGTCGGCTACCTGCGAGGCGAGGCGACCAAATACGGCATCCAACTCAGCAGCATCGCGACGAATGATCCGGTGAGCGGCGCGCTGCTCGGATTGTTTCAGAGCAAACGGCGGAGACTGGGTCGATGAATCCTCTGCCGGCTCCGACCGCGCCCCCGCTCTTCATTCTGCCGCCGGCCAACCTGCTGGCGCTGCTCGCGCTGGTTGTCGCCTTTCTGCTCGCCCTGCTAATCGCTCTCATCTGGAGACTGTGGCGTCGGCGACCGAAAAAATCACCACAGCCCGCATCGATGCCACCGCCAGTTCCCCAACCATCGGTGACCAACGGTGGTCTCGGCTCGGCGATCTCATCCCTCGAGCGGCGCACCCTGCAGACTAAGGCGTTCCGTGACGGATGCCACGCCTTGGCGAGGCTGATCAAGAAGCATCTCGAGCAGGCCACAGGGCTCGGGGTCGAAGAAATGACCAGCTCCGAAATCGGAGAGGCCTTCGTGGGTGGCGTCAAGGCCAAGGCGGGTGGTACCAGGGTGAGCGGCGGTAGAGTCGGCGGAGCCAGCCTTGGCCCCTTCATGACAGGTCTCAGCAGCCGCCGCTTCGGTCGCGAAGAACCCCGTCGAAGACATTTTGTCGCCGCCTGCAAAGAAGCACGGCGCCAGCTGGTCGAGAACTCGACAGGTGATACCTGATGTTGGCCTTCGACACTCCGCTCGTGCTCGGCGCCCTGCTGCTGGCGCCACTTTATGGCCTGATGCGCCGCCATCTGCTGCGCCGCGCTGCAATCCCTTTTGCACCGCTGCAAGTCGCTCGCGCCACCGGTTTGCGAACGCTGCTGATGCGTTTACAGGTACCGTTCGAGATGTTGATCCTGATCGTCGTCGTCGGCGCCCTGGCAGGCCCTCATCGCCGCGACGAGATCGAGTTGATCGGCGCGGAAGGACTCGACATCGCTTTGGCCCTCGACATTTCAGCCAGCATGCAGGCGGCCGACTTCCCGCCCAACCGGCTGGAAGCCTTGAAAGGGTTGGCGGTCGACTTTGTCCGCCGCAGCGGCAGCGACCGAATCGCCGTTTACGCCTTCGCCAAACACGTCTTCTCGCAAACTCCGCTCACCACCGATCACGGCACCTTGTCGAGTTTGATCGACGGCTTGGCTTTCAAGACCATCGACCATGCGGACAGTGGCGGCACGGCGTTAGGAGACGCACTCATCGCCGCCGCCGACGGTCTGCTACGAGTCCGAGTACCGGATCGGGATCAGGTAATCGTGCTGATCACCGATGGCCAGAGCAATGTCGGCTCCGACCCGATTTTGGCGGCGCGCTTCGCCGCCGAGAACGAATTTGCACTTTACGTGGTGGGAATTGGCGGCGAGGAGCCGATAGAAGTCTACGTTGACGGTAAGCCATTCATCACGATCGAAGACATCATCCTCAAAACCTCTCTCGACGACACCCAGCTCAAAGAGATCGCGGCGGCGGCGGCGGGCCAGTACTTCCGCGCCAAAGAGATGGACGCCTTGGCAGCGATCTTCGACGACCTGGCACGGCTCGACACCACCCCGCTCGAAGTCGAAACCGTCGAGATCCAGCATTCGTACGCCCCCGCCCTGGCGATGCTGGCGGCGTTGCTGTTCGTGACCTGGCTGCTGATCGATGCCAGCCTGCTTCGGAGACCCCTGCGATGAGCTGGGAGCAGCCTCGATGAGCTGGGAGCAGCCTTATGTGTTGTTGCTCGCCGCCCCCTGGGCGATCGTCCTGCTGTTCTTGGCGAGTTGGCAACAGCCGCCACTGCTTTGGATCCGCTCCAAGGTCGCTCCCCGCTTCCAGCCCGACCTGACGCGTTACACCCAGCGCAACCTACCGTGGCATTTTGTGTTTCTCTTCCTGCTCGGAGCACTGCTAATCGCCGCTGCCGCGGGTCCCTTCGCCATCGCTGCCGCCGAAAAGACCGTCGAGTCCCACACCGTACTCTTCGCTCTCGACGCTTCCTTGAGCATGGGAGCCGGGGACACATCACCGCATCCGGTCACTACCCTGGAAGCCGACAACCGTTTCACTCAGGCTCGTCAGCTGATGATCGAGCTGATCACGGCGATGCCGGATGCCGCCTTCGGCCTCGTCACCTTCAGCGGCGTCACCGTGGTGCATTCTCCGCCGAGTCGCGATCACCGCGCCTTGACTTCGCTGATCGAAACGCTCACCTACCATGTCAACCTGACGCAATCCGGCACCCGCTTCTCATCCGCCTTCGACGCCCTCATCCACATGGCGCAACATCAGGAGGGGAGTTATCAGGCGGTGCTGCTGAGCGACGGTGAGTTGCCACAGATCGACGCCTACGAGGATGCGTTGGATGTGCTCACCGAGCTCGCCGTGCCAATCCACACCGTCGCGCTCGGCACTACGGACGGCGAAAACCGGTTGATCTACGAGCCCGAAGACGTGATCAACAACGTCGAAGAAAAGCGGGTGGCGCGGGAGTACCACACCCGCCGTGTCGATACTGAGCTGCAAGCGATCGCGACACAAACCGGCGGTCAATCGCTGATAACCGACGACGGCGCATGGGTCCAAGATCTGCTGCCGGTGCTGCTCGCCGCGGAACCCACCGTCGTCGACGTCGAGGGCCAGGACAAACACGACCTCTCGGTGGTTCCCTTGCTCGGCTTTCTGCTGTGTTTCCTGCTCGAGACGCTGGTCTTCTGGCGACGCGGGAAAGCCCGCGGCAACACCCCGACGCTACGTACTCCCATCCCGCCAGCGGTCGCGACGTTACTCCTCGTCAGTCTGCTGCTTTATGGCTGCCAGGTCGTCGAGGCTCCAGCTCGCAGCCTGCCGCTTCGCGTCCTCAACGCGGTCTACCACAACCGTCTCGGGGTTGGGCTGCTCGAAACCGGTCAGTATGCGGACGCCGAGGCGCGTTTCGAGAAGAGCATGAGCTATCGCATTCGACGCCATGTGCCGCTCTACAATCTCGGCAAAAGCAGCGCCGCGCAGGAGGAGTTTGCCGTCGCCCACGATTTCTTCCAGGAGGCGATGCTTGAGAAGCCTCAGCTGGTAGAGGCCCATTACAACGACGGCCATGCCCTCTACGATTGGGGGGAACAAGAAATCGACCGCGAGGAGTGTCGCTTCGAACGCGGTCGTCAGCTCTGGGATCAGGCGATCCAGCGGTTCCACAGCGTCGTCGATCTCGATGGAGCGGGGAGCACGCTCGGAGCTCGCTCCATCGAAAGCTCGAGCCACATCGAAACTCTCCTCGCTAAGCTCGACGAGCTCGAAGCCACCGGCTGCCCGCCGCCACCTTCTCAGGATCCGCCGCCGGAGGGCGAAGGTGGAGGTGGAGGTGGGGGTGGAGGCGGAGGCGGAGGTGGGGGTGGAGGCGAAGGCGGAGGCCAAGGAGAAGGTGAAGGTGAAAGCGGAGGTCAAGGAGAAGGAGACCCCGATGAGGACGACGGCGGTGGCGGTGGCCTCAGCGAAGAGGAGAACGAGCAGATCCGCGCCGCCCTCGAACGCATCCAGCAGGAGGCGGCGGGGGCGTCAGGCTATCGGCAGAGCGCGCATCAGCAGATCACCGAGGAAACCGTCGGCAAAGCGGCCGGCAGGGAGCTGTGGTGGTGATCTCTACAGCCCCTCAAGAAGCGACCCTGTGCGCCCATCTGATATCTTCACCCCATCATGGATGATGCAGCCAAGACTCTCGTCGCCTCGCCCGAGGGGGTCCTCGCGATCCTCGTTGCCGTTTGCGCCTTCTGGTTTTACATCGAACAGAAGACCCAGTGGAAACTCTTCCAGTTTCTGCCGCCACTGATCTTCATCTACATGACCCCCGTGGTGCTCAACAACACCGGGGTGATTCCGGGGGATTCACCGGTCTACGGCGTGCTGCGCCACTTTGCGCTGCCGGGCTTGATCTGCCTGCTGCTGTTGTCGGTCGACGTCGGCGCGGCGGTCCGGATCATGGGCAAAGGTGTGCTGGTGATGCTGATGGGCACCCTCGGCATCATGGTCGGCGGCACCGTGTCTTACTTCATCGTCCACCGCTGGCTGGAGCCCGACGCCTGGACCGGGTTTGGCGCCTTAGCCGGTAGCTGGATTGGCGGCACCGGAAATATGGCGGCGGTGGCTGAAGGCATCGGCACGTCGCCGGAACAATTGGGATTGGCGGTGTTGGCGGACAATGCGGTTTATGTCGTCTGGCTACCGATTCTGCTGGCGTCGAAGAACTTCGCCGAACGTTTCAATCGTTGGGCAAGGGTCGACGAAAGCCGACTTGCAGAAATGGAAGCGGCGGCGGATCTCGAAGTCAAAGCCGAGCATCCGCCTAAGATGCGCGACTACCTCTATCTTGGGGTATTGGCCTGCGGCGTGACTTGGATCGCGGCAGCGGTGGCGCCGTTGCTGCCGGTCGTCGAGCCGATTCTGTCGACCAGCGTATGGAAGATCCTGATCGTCACCACCCTCGGCATCGGACTCTCATTGACCAAGGCTCGCGGAATCCCCGGCTCCCACGAGCTGGCCATGGCCATTGTTTACGTATTTGTTGCCGGTATGGGGGCACGAGCTTCCCTAGCCGGCCTCGATCAAGCCCCGGCGTTCCTGCTGGGCGCGTTTATCTGGATCTTCATCCACGGCGCGTTCTGCCTCTTCGGTGCTTATATCTTCAAGGTCGACATCCACACCGTCGCGATCGCGTCGGCTGCCAACGTCGGCGGCGCCGCCTCAGCCCCGGTGGTCGCGGCGGCGCATCGTGAGAAGCTGGTGCCGGTGTCGATCTTGATGGCCCTGATCGGCTACGCCGTCGGCAACTATGCCGCGACGATGACCGCCGCCTTGTGCCATTGGGTAGGCGGTGGCGGTTGACCCGTCGACATCCTACGTGACGCTATTCGTCGCGATGTAACTCAACCCAATGGCTGATGGCGATGCACGCCGCGCCCAGGCTTAGCAGCGAGGCGTGGATCAGCTCGAACTTCTCGGCGAGCAGACAGCCGACCAGGGTTGCGGCGCAGATCGGGGGCCCGAGCTTACCCAGTAACTCGACCCAAAACTGTTGATGTTTGGCCATGTCCCGATGGTATCAACTGACGGGCGGGCGAGCGTCTGGGGCATCCGGTTACAGCAGCCGTAGTCGACGTCGAGCGCTTGTCTCAGTTGTCTCAGGACCGACTGAGGTATCTCAGGTTGTCTCACCTCGTCTCACCTCTAAGCCCCAAATTCCCGTCATTTCTTGGCTTCCACGGCCAAGGTCCCTGGCATGAAGGTTGCGATATCGATACCCATATCCTCATATCTGCAACCTCACCAACGGGAAAAGGGACACGATGATGACTATAAAGCCTGAGCTTGCCCTACTCGCTCTCCTCACCCTCACCGCCAGCACGGCGTTCGCCGGCCCCATCGTGGTGCCGACCGCCGAAGGCCAGATCGGCGAGATGCCCGGCGTCGGAGACCAGCTTTTCGGCCCAAGCTTCGAGTCGATCCGTGGCCAGCGTGGCGAGCTGATCCTCGGCTCTATCAGCGCCTTCGGCGGCGCAACGCCACCACCGCCCGAGTTCCAATTCTTAACGGACCAGATCCACGGAACCTCGAATCCAAAGCCGGTAGGTTCGATCACGTCCCTGTTCGAATACCTCGAGAAATTGGGGCCCAACTCGAGCTACGCGCGCCTGTCCGACGACATGGGCGACTTTGTCGTCTTTAGCTTCGCGATTGATGGCGGCTCAGTAGATTCAATCACTGTGCGCATCGCGGGCTACGACGAGACGGGAACCCCCCTCTTCCAAGGGCCTATCGCTGAGGATATTCCAACGTTCACCGTGCTCCCGGACGCCAGATTCGCCAAGACGGGTGTCGCTGTCGACAACCAAGGACGCGCAACGGTTGCCTATACCGAGCTCAGCATGGCGGGCTTGCCACGGGTCAGAGCAACGCGAGCCGATGCGGTGACTGGCGCGATCATCGATTTTGATTTCATCATCAACGACAACATTCGCGGCAATCCGGATGTCGCCTTGCTCGATCCCGCCGGCAACCGTCTGATCATCGCTACCGAAGAGCTCACTGCCGCCCCCGGCATCAAAGGCAACATCGTGGATTTCTCGGGCGGAACTCCTGTTGTTCTTCCCGAGTTCGTGGTCAACAACACGGCTGCCGCTTTCGGCGACGTCAGCCCCGCCGTCGCAGCCGATCCTACTACTGGTATGTTCACCGTGGCTTGGGAGCATGTCACCGCCGCGCAAGGTGATCCAATCGACGTACGCGCGCGTCGTTTCGACTCGATGGGCAACCCGGTCGCTGGCGACTTCCGAGTCAACACGACGACCGCCAATGCCCAAGCACAACCCTCGGTCGCCTACGGGCCCGATACTCTGTCGGCGATCGCCTGGGCTGGGGATTCAACCATGCCGATGGGCGTCAATGACCTCGATGTCTTCCTGCAAGTTTACGATCCGTCCGGCAACCCGATCGGTGGTGAAGTCAAAGTCAACACCTTCGACACCAACACCCAAGATCGACCGGCGGTTCGTTTTCTGCCGGATCGAGACGCTTCCGGTCGGCCACAGGTTGCGGTGGCGTGGCGCGACGTCGGGAATTCCGGCGGCTTCAATCCCCGCGGCACCGGCACCAGCTACCGTTGCTTCTCGATCAACGGCTTCGAAGAGCAGGTACCCATCTTCGCCGATGGTTTCGAGTCCGGGGACACGACCTCGTGGTCGGATACGACTCCGTGAGTCTGGTAGCCTTGGTCATTCGTCAACCTCACCAAGGCGCCGACTGAGCAAGAGCTTCTCCTGAACTGCGGCGCCCGCGGTCCCACGCAGTTCTGGAGAACGCACATGAACGTAGCTGGCCGATGTCTCACCTTGCTGGCTCTGATCCTTGGGTGCCCTCTGACCGCAGGGGCCCAGTCTATTCCAACCCCCGAGTCGGTGCTCCAAGCGAAGGTGGGAGACGACTTCTTTCTCGCCACCTACGAAGAGTCCATTGACTATTTCCAGCAGCTGGCTGCCGCCAGCGATCGCGTCGAGCTACGACAGATCGGCAAGAGCTCGTTCGGGCGGGATTGGACCTTGGCGATCGTCTCCTCCCCCGCCAATCTCGCCCGTCTCGATGAGATTCGAGCGACCGCGCAACGCCTCGCCCATCCCGAAGGCCTGAGCGACGACGAAGCACGCCGCCTGGCCCGCGAGGGTAAAGCGATTGTCCACATCGACGGTGGTCTGCATGCGACCGAGGTGGCCCACGCCCAACACACCATCCAGCTCGCCTACGACCTGGCGACCGCCGACAGCGATCCCGAGCTCGAAGCCATCCTCGACAACGTGGTGTTGCTGTTGTGGCCGTCGATCAATCCCGATGGCCAGACGATTGTCGCCGAGTGGTATCGGTCCAATTTGAAGACGCCCTACGAAGTCTCGCCCCTACCGCGGCTCTACCAGAAGTACATCGGGCACGACAACAACCGCGACGGCTACATGCTCAACACCCATGAATCACGGGTTGCTACCCGGGTGGTTCGTGAGTGGGAACCGCAGATCCTCTATAACCATCACCAGACCTCACCCTTCCCCAGCCGCATCTGGATCCCGCCATTCGCCGAGCCGATCTCGGAATTTGTCCATCCGCTGATGTGGCGCACCGTCAATCTGGTCGGCATGTCGATGGCTCAAGCGCTCGAGGAGCGCGGCCAAAAGGGCGCGGTGCACATGGGCATCGGGTTCGATAATTGGTACCCCGGCTTTCTCGATCACGCCAACAACTTCCACAACGTCGCCGCCTTTCTCACCGAAACCGGCCTCTACCACTACGCCACTCCGCACTTTTACACCATCGAAGATTTCCCGGAAGAGTCGCGTGATTTGCGCCCCCAATCCCTTTATGCCAGCCCATGGGAAGGCGGCTGGTGGCGGCTGCGGGATGCGGTCGACTACATGCTGACCGCCTCGATCTCGGTGCTCGACGTTGCCGCTAAATACAAATTCGACTTGCTGTACAACCGCTACCAGGCCGGCCGCGACGTGATCGCTGCGTACCGACAGGATCCACCCTTCGCCTACTTCGTGCCGCAAGAGCAGCGCGACCCTGTGGCTGCGGTCGAAATGCTGCGGCGCCTGGCGTTCAACGGCATTGAAATCTCCCGACTCACCCGCCAGGCTGCCTTCGAAGGCCAAACCTACCCCGCCGGCACTTGGGTGATTCCGATGGATCAGCCCTTCGCCAACTTTGTGCGCCAGCTGTTCGCCGTCCAGAGCTATCCCGATCTAAGGCAATATCCGGAGGGCCCCCCGGATCAACCCTATGACGTCGCCGGCTGGACGTTGCAATATCAGATGGACGTCCACGTCGTGGCCGCAACTTCCCCCTTGGATGACGAGATCCGGGACGCCCTCGAACCCATGAGCGGGTCGGCGTTACCCTGGAATTCGACAACCGCTGACGCCTCGTTATTCGACAGCCCCCGCGGGGTCGGATACGACAGCCACAGTGTCGCCACCGCGATCACTCCACCAGCGGGACAGACGACGGGCTCGGGACCCGCTCTTATCCTCGATCTGGCGCAGAACAACAGTTACCGCGCTCTGAATCAAGCCTGGGCAACCCGCGCCACCGTCTCCTTCGTCCCGGGCCGAGCTGGTGCGCAGGGCAAAAGTGGCACCAGCGGCCACTACACCATCACCGGCCTGAACGAAGCCGACAGCCGTGCCATGGTGCACGATCTCGCCTTGCAAGCCAAGCGCTCCGGTTCCAACGGCCCGCGCCTGCCGCAACCGCGCATCGCGCTCTACAAACCCTGGGATCCGAGCATCGACGAGGGCTGGACCCGCTGGTTGCTCGAGCGTTACGACTTCGACTTCACCAACCTCACCAACGCACAAATCGTCGCCGGTAACCTGAGCAGCCACTTCGATGTCATTCTCATCCCCGATATCGAGTCGGACGACATCCTAGGAGGTTTTGCCAAGGGCAGCGTGCCGCTGCGTTACGTGGGAGGCTTGGAGGGAGCTGGCGTTCGCGCCATCGACGCTTTCGTCCGTGCCGGCGGCACTCTCGTGACCCTCAATCAGAGCACTTCGTTCGCCATCGAGCAGCTGCATCTACCGGTGAGGAACGTCGTCGCCGATCTCGAGCCAACCCAATTCTACATGGGCGGCTCGATCCTCGAAATGATCGTCGACCCGTCCCACCCGGTGATGGCCGGCATGCCGGAACGCGCCAAAGTTGTTGTCGACAATAGCCCAGTCTTCACCACCACCGAAGCCTTCGAAGGCGCCGTCCTGGCCAAATATGCCAAAGCTGGATCTCCCTTGTTCTCCGGCTATCTGCTCGGCGAGCAACACCTCCAAGGTTACGCCAGCGCCCTCGACGTCCGCCACGGCAAAGGTCACGTGATCCTGCTCGGTCTGCGGCCGCAATGGCGAGGGCAGCCTTTCGGCACCTTTCGCGTCCTCTTCAACGCCGCGTTCTACACCTCGCAGCTGGCGGCCCTGGCCGAGCAAGAATCGACGTTCTGGTCTGCGCCTGCGGTCGCGTCCGAAGTACCGGACGACAGCGAAGCCAGTGACGACTAGACCTGGCTAGCGATGTCGTCTCAGAAGACGACTCGCGACACCGGCGAGGAGCACAACCAACATCGCCAAGCCTCCGACACCCAGAGTCGGCACGTCGAGCGCGGTGGCAAAACTCGAACGCCCCCGGACCATCAGCGCTCGGTGCTGCCGGAAAATCGGATCGAGTGAGTCGAGAACACTCGCCCACTCACCCTCCGCCCGATCGTCGCGAAAGAAAACCTCCACCGGCTCGATGCCTTCGGTCGAATCTGCGCACACGAAGAAAAAACGGTCAACCGACGCATTCCAACGCGCGCCGATATACGACGGTCCAACCGGAATCCGGACCCCACGCACATCCACTTCGGTGAATGACTCTGTGATCCCCTTCGGTTCGACAGTAGAGCTCGCCGAGACAACGGCGTAGGGAAACGGCGCCGGCTGGCCATCCACGTCGCCGTAGAACACCACTTCAAAATCGATGTCGTCATCAGCCGTCGTTCGGATCCAACAGATACATACCGACTCGAGATCGCGGGTCGGAAACAGCGTCGTGCTGAAACGCTGCACGAACTCTCCCTCGATCACACTCGGCACCCAGCCGTAACCGGTTTCGGCAGTTCCGTCGTCGAGGATCACCCATCCCTCTTCGACGGTGCCGTTGCAAGCTTCCTCGCCCTCGCCCTGCGGCGCCACCAACGAAGAGGACGGAGCGATCGGCTGAGCGCGGAGAGTGATGCCCGGGACCAGTATCAAGGCAGCCATCAGTGTGAGCAGTGTTCGTTGGAGTTCGAGGGTCATGTTCGTCCTTTCGTGACGTTGGACGCACTCTACCTCAGAGTCGACGGCTCAACCGATTCACCGGTCGTTTCGAACGTCGAATCCCAACGGATCGACAAATAACCAACTTTCTTGCCCCAACTCCACAGATCGGACGGACCGTTTACGTCTTATGTAGATCGAGACCTTTTCAACATGAAACCAAAGGAGACCAAGCCATGTGGAAACGTTCTGGATCAGCCAATCGATCAGTCACCGGATCACCCAAACTCGCCAGCATCGCAGCCTATCTTCGTGCTCAACACGACCGAATCAGGAGTCCCCTGCATTCGATCGAATACAAACTCTTCCAGCGCAAACTCGGTAATGGTCCCGCCAAACTCGACCCTCGGCCACTCTTCGAGATTGCCGATGACCCGACCAAGGACCGCCCGAGCGACCTCTGCCATCTCAATCGGATCGGCGATCTGCTAGCTCGAGCCGGACGGATCGAGCCAGGGATCGCTTTGTTCGAACGCGTGGCTCGCGCTTATGCCGAAGACGGATTCTGGGCCAAAGCCATCGCCATCTACCGCAAGATCCTGCGTTACGACCCGGGCCGGCAGGATATCGAGACTCAGCTGGCTTTCCTGTATCAACGCAGCGGCTTGCCGATCGAAGCGTGACGCGGGATGGGACTAGCCTTCGTGGACGTGTTCTGCTTCTGAGCCAGCATCAACGAGCTGCGCGACATCAGCACCGACGGCCAGATCGAGCTCGAACCCAGCGCGTAAAATCTCGAGGCGCGCCAGGTCATTCTCCGTACGCTGTCGACGGAGGGCGGCTTCGGCGTCGAGCAGATCGTTGATGGTGGCACGGCCGACCCGATGGCGTTCGCGCTCCACGCGCAGGGTCTCGGAGGCCAACTCGACGCCGCGACGCCGGACACGGACGGTGGCGTTTGCTGTTTCGAGCCGCGACAAAGCATCCCTTACTTGTAACGCGACCCCATGACGAAGCTCCGCCAGGTCCGCATCAAGAGCCTCGTGCTCGGCTTCGAGAGCGGCGATGCGGGGCGCACGGGTGCCGGCGGCGAAGGGACTCCAGCGGACTCCGATCCCGCCTTCGATCAACTCTTCAGGGCGGAACGGATCGCCGTCCGAGGTGAGCCAACTGGCCCGGGCCGAGAGTCGAGGGAGACGTTCGGCCCGCACTGCACCGATCCGAAGGTCGAGGGACCGGAGCTGGGCGGACAATGCCGCGATGTCGGGGCGAGTCGCCAAGGCTTCCGCGATCAGGGCAGCGGCCCCTCTCGAGACCACCTGGGATCCTTGTCCACTGAGCTCTTCAGAGCCGTCCTGCTTTGGCTCTGCCGGGCCGTCATGACCAACGACGCGTCCGAGGTCGTAAACCGCAACGTTGCGTCGATCTTGCAACACCTGCTGATCGAGCCGCGCTGATTCGAGATCCAGGCGGACCTTGAGCGCCTCCGCTTCAAGGGTCTTGCCAGCTTCGACTCGCTCTTCGACCTCTCCCAGGCTAGCTTCGAGGCTATTGATGAAGGCTACCGTGGATCGCAAATTTGCGTCGATCGCGAGGAGTTGCAAGTAGCTGCGAGCGGCCTCGGTAGCGAGTTGTTGACGGATCCGTATGGCTTGGTGGGCGGCGGCGGTGGCGTCTGATCGGGCCGCTTTGGAGCGGTAGAAAAGCTGCGCCGGATCCAACAGTGGCTGCACAATCTCGAGGGTCGTCGCGGTCGAGGTACGGTCGCCGAGGGCAAGATCGCCCAGCGGAGTGGAGAACGCGTAGTCACGATCACGACGCGCGGCGTCGAACGCGACGCCGACCGTCGGCAAAATCGCTGACCGCCGCGCCACCCGAGCAGTCTGTCTCGCCGCTTCGGTGCGGTGCTCCGCGGCGCGGTGTCGTGGCCGGTTCAGAGCACGTTGTACAGCTTCGTCCAGAGTCAGAGCGAGAGGCTCAACAGCGGGTGACATCTGCCCGGGTGTCGCCGGCTGGTCGTTGACCGGTCGTGCCTCTGTTGACAGAGTTGCGAGGCATACCGCCAAGACCGCGGCCGCTCCTAGCGCTGCCCGGCGCCGAGCGAAGATCCCCCTTGGCCCCTCGCGGGGAGTGAAAAGCACCTTGTAGAGAGCCGGGATGACCAACAAGGTCAGCAGGGTCGAGGCCATCAAACCCGAAATGATCGCCCATGCCAGCGGTGGCCAAAGGGTTGTCTCCGAAAAGGCCAACGGCAGCAGGCCGGCGACGGTGGTCATCATCGTCAGCACGATCGGGCGGGATCGCCGTCGTACCGCCTCAGCCAGCGCTTTCTCCAACGGAAACCCTTCGCCGCGCAACGACTCGATCACATCAAGCAGAACGATGGCGTTGTTGACGACGATGCCAACCAACGAGACGACGCCCAACATCGACATGAACCCGAACGCCTGACCGCTCAAAAGTAAGCCTGGAACCACCCCGACAGCAGCTAGCGGCACGGTCACCAAAACAATCCCCACCCGTCTAAAGGAGTTGAACTCGGCGAGCAGGAAAAACAGCAGAAGCAACAGTCCCAGCGGCATGGCTCCGAGGATCGCGGCATTGGCTGAGCCGGACTCCTCGAGCTCGCCAGCAAGCTTCAGACGAACCCCTGGTGGCAGATCGTGGGAAGCCAGTCGAGGTTCGAGCTCGGCGAGCACGTGATTCGACGTGACACCTTCAGCGAGCTGTGACATGACCTTGACCGAACGACTGCGTTCGAAGTGGGAAATGGCGGCGGGACGCCACTCGACCTGCAACCGCGCCAATTCCGATAGCGGCACGGGCTGTCCACCGGGCGCCGCCATATCGATGGTCGCCAAATCGGCGACGGGAAACTCCTGGCCGGCAGAAGAACGCACCACGATGGGAATGGGATCTTCGCCGACTCGATATTGTCCGATCTCGGTCCCCAGCGTGCGGCCACGCAAGACGGCAGCGACGTCCGAGCGCGACAGTCCGTGGCGACCCGCGGCGGCATCGTCGATCTCGAACACCACCGATGGCACCCCAAGCCCGAGATCATGTCGAGTGTCGCGGGTACCCGCTATCTGGCGCAGCTCGGCGAGTACAGCGTCAGCTGCCGTCTCCAGGTCCTCGAGGTCCGCCCCTAGGACGCGAACTTCGATCGGCGCCTCGATCGGCGGCCCTTGCTCCAGCCGACGGGCCACCACTTCGACCTCCGGCAGCTCCCGTCGAGCGTAGTCACGTGTCCAGACGATCAATCGCTCGACCGCGTCCAAGCTAGAAACCTCAGCGAGCAACTGAGCTCGATGGGGACTGTTGGGTTGGCTGAGCAGGTTGTAATAGAACTTTGGCGCCGCCCGGCCGACAAAAGACGCCACCGACTCGACCTCCGAGTGCGCCGCCAAAGCCGCTTCGAAACGCCGGGTCACGGCGTCGGTCTCTTCCAGATGGGTGCCCTCGGGCATCTCCAAGCTGGCGACCACAAGGGTACGGTCCGCGGCCGGGAAAAACTGCTGATCGAGCTGACCCGCGGCAACCAGAGTGACTAGCAGTAGCAACGCCGCTCCGGTCAACACCCATCGGGGTCGACGCACCGCCACCGACGCGACAAATCTGGCCAGACGGTCGGAGCGTTCGGTTTCTGGCTGGCGCAACTTGCCACGGCGCAGGAAAAACTCCGCCAGAACCGGCGTTACCAAAACGGCAAACAAATAACTCGCCGACAGGGTGAGCATGATCAGGATCGGGATAGAACGGGTGAAATCTGCCGTTCCACCCTTCGACACCAACATCGGTACAAACGCCGCGAGGGTTGTGCCAGTGGCGGTACCAAGGGGCATCGCCAGCTCGCGCACCGACTCGACCGCCGCTTGCCGAACCGGCACTCCACGATCGAGCCGCCATTGGATGTTCTCGGAGACGACAATCGCGTTGTCGACCAACATGCCAAGCGCAATGACCAGGGCGGCGATGGAGATCTGATGGAGGATCCCGCCGGTCGCGGCAAAGATTGCGATCGAGCCAAAAGTCACGAGCGGCACCACCAAGGCAACCAGCAACCCCAACCTCGGGCCCATCGACAGAATCAACACACCCGCGACGATGAGAATGCCGAAGCGCAGCGACCACGTCAGATCCTGCAAGCGACTCTCGACCAAGTCGGGCTGAAACACAACCTCTTCAATGCGCAGCGGCGCGAGCAATGTCCGTGCCTCAGCCACCCGTTCACGCACCTGTCGACCGTATTCAACACGATCCAGATTGTCCTTGGGGACCACCCCGAGACCCACCGCCGGCTCGCCTTTCCAATACATGCGCTCCGCCGCCGGCTCGCTCGGTCCTTGACGCACCCGCGCCAGTTCACGCAGTGGAACCGAACTTCCCGATGGCAACAAGACCGGTGTCGATCGAATCTCTTCCAGTGACTCGAAGTCGGTGTGGGGACGCAAGCTGGCGCTCTTCCCACCCAGGTGGATGAGCCCTCCTGGCTGGATCGAGCTGCGCTTGGCCAAGGTGGCGCCGAGCGTCAACGGATCCACCCCAAGCCGTCGGGCCACCGCATCGTCGTACTCGATAGTGATCTGTTCGCCGGGATCAGCCACAATGTTGATTTGTTTGACCGACTCCAAGGTGAGCAGCTGACGCTTCAGCCTCTCGGCGCCCCGCGCGAGGACCAACGGATCCGACGACCCGGTCACCGCCAAGACAACCGCTTCCTGCGATACCAAATCATCCTCGACCCGTGGCTCGCCAACACCCTTCGGAAACTCGGTTCGAGCTTGTGAGACGGCGTCCTTGACTTCGTCCCATGCCGCCTCGGTATCGTAGATGTGATCCAGCAACTCAACTCGAACGACTGCCACCCCGGCACGAGCGGTCGACCCAACCTCTTCGATCTCTTCGACCTCTGCCAGGGCCTCTTCCAACGGCTCGACCACTAACCGTTCGACCGTCTCCGCGTCGGCGCCGGGGAAAACGGTCACGACCAGACCGTTGCGGCGCGGGAATTGGGGATCTTCCTCCCGTGGCATGGTCACCCAAGAAACCGCTCCGGCCAACGCCAACAACAAAGCGCTGGCGACCACCAGACGACGACGTTCCAGGATCGATGACAACACGTTCATCGCTCGACCACCTCGACTTCGACCACTTCACCTTCGAGCAAACCGCGCTGGCCACCGATGACAACCCAATCACCAACTTCGAGATCGCCACGCACGATGACCCGATCACCGATCAACGAGCCGACCTCAACCGACAGCTTTTCGACTCGAGCTGTCGCGCTGGGCGGTCCCCCGTCCCCCGCGTCGGCGATCCGGAAAACCGCCGGGTGTCGGCCCCCAGGATTGACCACCGCCTCGACCGGTAGCGTCAGAGCGTGGTCGGTCTGCAACTTCAAAACAAGCTCGGCCGTGGCGCCGACCAACATGTAATCCGTGCCTTCGATCCCGGCGACGACTGGAAATAGCCGGCCAGAGCCGGCGGCAGTCCGCCCCACCGACTTGACCTCGCCCGCTGCCGTCTGGCCCGAGGACGGAAAATTCAGCTCAACACGGTCGCCGACCGCGATCCTGGGCACCACCGCTGCCGGCACTTCGACTTCCAGCTCGATCTCTCCATCACCGGACAGCACCACTACCGGCGAGCCGACACCAGCGTATTCGCCGGGTTCGAACAGTACCTCCGTGACGGTTCCCGCGAAGGGAGCCGTCAAACGGACCGCCGCCAAACGGCGCTCAGCTTCCGACAGGCGCGCTTGCGCAGCGTCTTCGGCAGCTTTCAAAGCATCAACTGCTGCCAAGGTCCGCTCGACCTCCTCCCGGGTCGCCGCTTTGGCGGCAGCCAACTGGCCGGTACGCGCATGGTCACGCTCACCCTGCGCTCGCCGAGCTGCCAATTCAGCCATCGCACCACGGGCCGACGCCAGCGCGTTTTTGAGCTCGGAATCATCGATTCGAGCCAGTAGCTGGCCGGGCTTGACTCGCTCTCCGATCTCCACCGGGCGGGCCACTAGGCGCCCCCCCGTCGTGAACGATAGGCGAGCTCGTCGCGCAGCCCGGGTCGTCCCGGAAAAACGCAGCTCGCGACTCGCCTGGGTGGCTTGTACGCTACCCACTTTGACCCGTTTCAGGACTTCGGTCGCCAGCTCCACCGCACTCGATGGGGCGCGCTCGGCGTCGGCTGAGAGGTAAACAACGGTACCCAGCGTCAAGACAACAATCCAGAGGTTTCGCGGTCTCTTGATCATGCAATATCTCCAAAATTCGAGACGTGCCGTGCGCCTTCGAAGTTCAGTGTTTCGAGAGGAATCAGTGTTTAGGGGAAGAGTCGGTGTTTCGAGAGGGAGGTCGTCGAGGGTCGGAACCATCTATGAACTGGCTGACCGGTCAATAACTAGTGCATAGGTTACGACTTCAGCCTCGAGAAGGTTTCGGATAAGGACTTGGTCAAACGTCGGTCGAGTTTTTTTGTGGCGACGCACTGCGGGGACGAACGCCATCGAGGAAGATCTTCACCACGTCGTCGAGGTATCTTTCTTCCATCTCATCGACATCGTCCTCACTCCCCAACATCTGACAGAGTAAGGACTTCGACTGGAACCAATGGGAAGCCATGGCAAGGAACGACTTGATGATCGAGATGGGCTCGAGGTCCGCACGTAACTCACCCGTTTCCTGAGCTTCTCGAATGCGCTCGATACCGAGCTCGAAGAGCTCATGCTCCTGTGCCTGGCAGGGATCGTCGCCTTCTTCTACGAACCGCCACGACATGAAACGCACCGCATGCGGATCCTGCTGCAGAAAACGGAAATAACCTATCAGCGAATCCCGCAGCAGCTCAGCCGTGCCCTGGGAGGACGTCAACATCTTGCGCTGGGCTTCGTAGTAGCGTCCAAAATGCCGCCGCTTCACTTCGTCCCAAAGATCGTCCTTTGAGCCGAAATGATGGTGGATCAAGCTCTTGGTGACACCGGCCTGGCGAGCAATTCGGCTGGTTGGCGTATCCGCTGGCCCGAGCTTGAGGAACAACTCCTCCGCTGCTTCGAGAATCGCCATCCGGGTTGCTTCCGGGTCACGGCGGCGCCGAGCTTCTGGAGAGATGTGTGGGTCGGTGGTCATGACAGGTCTTTCGCGGATGCCATCTTTCGCTGGCGCCATCTTTTCGCTGATGCCATCGTTCGCCGACGAGGTCATTTCTCTAACTGGCCGGCCGGTCAATAGCGTATCCAGCATCATCAACTCCGTCAAGAGTCCAACAATAAATCTTGCTGAGCCCTCAGGGTAAGCTACACTGGACACATTCAAATGGTCGGGTATCTAAATCTCCAGGTGGGTCTAGATTGAATCATGGCGACGGAAGCGATGCCCCGGCAGTAGTTAGATTTCCGGAGGGACGAGAGCAAGAGTTGAATCTCTTGCTCGATCGCTGGAAGCTGACCCTAGACGATGCCGGGCAAGTGGTTTTGTTGAGCGCTGATGCAGGGCTCGGCAAAACCCGGATGGTCGAGACCTTGGCGGCGCGCACCGCCTCCTCGCCGCGCGCTTTCCTGAAATGCCGCTGCACCGCCCACCACCAGCATACGGCGTTCGCTCCTTTGCGAGAGCTGTTGCAAGGCCTCGAAGATGAAAAGGCGGCGACTGCCCAGGCCAGCCCTAGCAATACAGAGGAGCATCTGCGTGCAACATTGATCGCGCGCCTGAAGACCCTGCTGGCCCAGAGGCTCCCGCGCCTCACGTCTGCCCTCAACCTCAACCCGGAAGGTCAGGCGAAAAAAACTCTCGAGGCTCTGGTTGGGCTATTTCTGGAAAGTGCCAAACGGCATCCGGTGATGCTGGTCGTCGAAGATCTCGAGTGGGCGGATCCGTCGACCCTCGAGCTGCTGTCGGCGCTCATCCACCGGCGACCCCGGGTCAGCCTGATGGTCGTGCTGACTTTCGGACCAGCCTTTCAGGCGCCCTGGGGACCACGAGCCCACTTGACGACCATCGAGCTCAACCGACTCTCACGCCAGCATTGTGAGGCGATTCTCGACCACTTGACCCAACGTCAGCCGCTGAGTACGTCCCTGCGTCGCGAGATCATTGCGCGCGCAGACGGTGTTCCGTTGTACGTCGAAGAGTTGGTGCATCTCGCTTATGCCCTCGAAGCACCAGCTCTCGAGTCGACGGCTCTCGAATCGACGGCCCTCGAATCGACCGTCGAGGCGGATGACATCACCCAGATCGCAGTCTTACCTCTCACCCTAAAGCACTGGCTCAGGGAGCGTATCGATCGCCTGGGGGCAACGCGACACATCGTCCAACTCGCGGCCGTTCTTGGGGAAGACGTTCACTATGAGCTACTGCAGGCGATCTCGGATATGGACCAAGAGGACTTGCAGGCTGCCTTGGAGCTCTTAGCTACGGCAGGAATCTTGCTTCCCGCACCGGGCCCTAGAACCGAGCTCATGTTCAAACATGTGACGATACGCGAAGCAATTCTCGCTACCCTCTTGACGCATCAGCGGCACGAAGCTCACCACTTGGCTGCCAAGACTCTACGTGATTCCTTTCCTGAACTGGCGCAGCGTCAGCCCGAACTGCTGGCTTATCACTACAGTGAAGCCAATATGGCGCTCGAAGCTGCCGCCGCCTGGTGTGCCGCCGCCGAAGATGCGATCCGCCAAGCAGCCAATCTCGAAGCGGCCTCCAGAGCGCGCCTAGGCTTGGAGCTCATCCACTCTCTGGACGTCACCGAGACACGCAACGCTCAGGAAATTGCCCTCCGAATCGCGCTCGGAGCCGCCACCGGCACGGCCAAGGGTTATGCCACTCCCGAGGCGCAGACTTCCTATGACCGTGCCGTGGAGCTCGCCTGGCAGACTCCTCGATCGCCCAGTCTGGCGATGCCCATGCGAGAGCTGGTCAGCTACTACCTCTCGAGAGGACACATTCGGACCGCCCGCGAGATCGCCGAGCGGGCTCTCTGGCACCTGGACGGCGGCGAGCTAGCGACCGAAGAAGCAACAGCACATCGCAACCTGGGATTCGCCAGGCTGCTCGAAGGCCAGCTCGACGGCGCACAGGCCAGTCTCGAAGCAAGCTTGGCGGAGCGACCAGAACCCGGCAGATCGGATGCCTCGGCATCCCAATCGATCCCTGCCAGCACCATCATCGCCCGCGCCGAAGCCCTGAGCCACCTCGCCCTGACCCAGTGGTTTCTCGGCCACCCCGACCGCGCGATCGAACATTGTGCTGACGCCCTGACTCTCGCTCGCCGCGCAGGTGATCCCTTTTGCCGCGTCTTTGCAACCTACCGCGCCAGCATTCTCCATGTTCTCAGGCGGGAGCCGACCGCCACCCGTGAGCTCGCCCACGAGCTCGTCGAGCTCGCCAACCGCCACGGTTTCCTGTTTTTCATTGCGGCGGGTATGTTCCTCGAGGGACAAGCCCTGACCGCTCAAGGACGCGCCGCCGAAGGTCTCCAGATGATGTCGGGTGGTCTCGACGGAGTGTGGGCCTCTGGCATGGAAGTGGGCCGTCCGCGCAACCTCGCTTTATTGGCCGAAGCTTGTGGCCGATCCGAGCTTGTCGAACAGGGGCTGTCATTGATCAAAGAGGGTTTAGCCGCCGCCGAGGTCACCGGCGAGGGTCATTACGAAGCAGAGCTTTATCGAATCCAGGGTGAGCTACTCGGCTTCGCCGAAGCGCCCTACGAAGAGGTTGAAGAAAGTCTGATCCAAGCCCGCGATCTAGCACGTCACCAAGGCTCCAAATCGCTCGAGCTGCGGGCGGCAATCAGTTTGAGTCGTCTGTGGCAAACCGATGACAAGGCACGCGCCAGCGAGTCGCTGGCGAAGATCTACCAAAGTTTCGACGAGGGATTGACCACCGCGGATCTGGAAGAAGCTCGCGAGCTTCTCGATGAGCTCGGCTGAGCTTCGCACTCAACACATGAGAGCGCTTCGCCGATAACCCTGTCACCTCCCCCGGTAGACCGATGTCGCGCCAGTGGCGGACAGCCAAAATGTCGCCGAAACGCCCGGCAAAAGGTCTCCGGGTGGCCGTAGCCCACCGCCACCCCCACCAAGTAGACCTCTAGATCACCGTCTATCAACAGGCGATCCGCGGCTCGCATACGTAGCGCTTCTATATAGCTACGCATGCCCGTTCCGACCGCAACTTTGAAGCGAGTCGAGAAGTTGTGGTTTCGAAACCCACAGCCCGCCTTGACTCGGCTGACGTTGAGCTCCGGATCGAAGACGTGATGATGGATGAAGTGAACCGCTTGAGCCACTTCCTGCGGCAGCGCCGAGGCGGGCATGCTGATCTCTGCACGAAACTCTTCCAGTACCGCCGCTATCCGGCTGTGCTTGTCGACCAGAAGGTCGTTCATGAATTGATGCCTCCCCGGCGCCTACCGTCAGCCTTGGTTAGAGCCCGTGGCGTTGTTGATCCGGAAGCATGGTTCCTCATGATCGAAGCTTCTCGGATCTCGATGATCGTCGGGCTCGCGACACACTTGAACATTACCATACATCTATATTTCTCGTCTACTTTCCCTATTTATCCATATCCAATGAGCCCTCAAGGGGTCAACTTAGAGCCACAATCTGAGATTCGCATCACATCGATTTCATGGACTCTTAACACAAGACTGTGACAAGTATTTATCCCAAGCGAAAGCCGCATAGCTGCAAGCCTCGCGACTCCTCTAGAGAGATTTGACAACCCCAAGACGGTACATCAAGAAATCTAATCAAGAAATAGCATCAACCCACCGCAGAACACTCATACTAATATACGAATAGATCAGCCGCCGCTACACTACGATCCGTAGCGAGCCATCTCTTGGCACAAGGACAGCTTGAGCCTCTAATAGGTCAATTTATGGAGTTTAGTAGGAGTGCGCTCAGCAGCCACGACTCCAATCATTTAGACAATCCCTACGCAACGACACTGCTGACGGCGGAATTTTTCAGGAGGACGACATGGCGCGCAACATCGCAGTAGACACGGTAGCAATGGGTATGACGCTTTTGATGTTTTTCGCGGTATCAATCGGCGAGGCCCAGGAGCCACTACCGATCGATTTACAGAAAGACATGTCCGCCGAACAAGAAAAGTCACACCGGACAGTTGATTGTGATCGAGGCCGGTCAATCAACACATCACTTCGTCGTCTGCCACCCCTTGTCTTTGATGTCAAGATCAAGGTGCGAGGTACCTGTGAAGAAAACATCGTTATCACACGCGATGGCGTAGCTCTCGAAGGCGACCCGACAGCAACTTTGGTAGGAGGCATCCGTGTCGTTGGAGCAGACCGGGTTACCATCACCAATCTCACGGTAACCGACAACACGGAGTTCGAAGGCGCTATCGAGGCCGTAGAAGGCGCATCTATTAGAGTCATAAATGTTGACATCGAGAATCCGTCGAGTCGCGGTTTACGTGTTCGAGACTCTGTTGCAGAGATCCAAGATCTCTCTATCGCCAATGCATCAACAGTAGGTTTCTTGGCTCGAGGCGCGCGTTTGACCCTTGAGGGCGAAATCGACGTCACAGACAGTACCGAAAGCAACATCGTACTCACTGACGGCACGTCGGTCTTCAGTAAAGAAGGAAACATCACCTCGAGCGGTGGAGAAATAGGAATGATTATCCAAGGCAGCTCGTCGTTCGAGGGAGTTTTTGGTAGTTACACAGCGACCGCAAACACTTTTGCCGGCCTGCTCGTGGCAACCCAAGGCGTGCTGGTTTACGGGTTCGATCTCGACCTCAGCGGCAATTCGAACTTCGGGTTATGGGTCGACGAAGCCTCCAGCGTTTCACCCTTTGCCAATCTTCAGGAGCTGTCTACCACTACTCTGAACAACAATGGTTTAGCTGGCGCCTTCGTGCAACGGGGTTCAACCTTGGAGCTGGCGGGGAACACTACCGTTTCCGGCAATCCGTTTGGCGTCTTTGTGGAAGAGAGCGGACTCAAAACCGTCGGCGCTGACATCAGCGGCAATGTCTCGGACCTGACTCTGAGCTTTGCGGCTCGCGCAACGTTCGAGGCTGGCACCACGATCGGAACTATGACTTGTGACACCACTGCGGTGACCCGCGGCGTGCTCGCTTGCCCCTAAAGGCAACCATGACTCCAGCCATGATGACCGACGAACAAAAGAGCATCCTGGCGGCGGCGGCGGCGCGTATCTTGCCCTCCGATGGCAACGTCGGTGCAAACGAGGCAAAGGTGAGCACCGCCATTTTGAGAGCGCTCGAGCACAAGATCTACAGCACGATTGTTCCGGCAGTGGTCCACGGACTCGATGCTCTCGAGGCCCGAGCTCAGGAACTCCACAAGCAATCGTTCGTCGACTGCCTTCCCGAGCATCAGGACGCGCTACTGCACGGTATCCAAGAGGATCCACATCCGTTCTCGAGCTTCTTCTTCAGGACCCTCTTTAACCTCACCCTGGAGGGATTTTTAGGCGACCCCAAACACGGAGGCAATCGCCAGGGCATCGGCTGGCGTTGGATTGGACTGACCCCAGATCAAGTACGTCGAGGATTCTGCGCTGAGGAAGGGCAATCGCAATGATAGACGTCGTCATCATAGGCAGCGGAGCCGGCGGCGGCCCTCTTGCTCTCGCCGTATCCCAGGCCGGTTGTAGTGTTCTTGTGCTGGAGAAGGGCGCGGAGTACCAACGCAAGGACTATATCGCCGACGAAGTGGAGATGACTCGGCGTAATTTCTGGACGCCCGCGCTCACCGACGAGATGCACACCCTGCTGGAAGCCGGCTCGCCGATGATGCAGCCAACCTACCTGGGCTGGATTGGTCAGTGTGTCGGCGGCGGAACGGTGCAGATGGCAGGTTACCTCTACCGCTTACATCCCGACGATTTTCGGCTGAAGAGTCGATTCGGCGAGTACGAGGCGATCGCCGACTGGCCCTACGACTACGACGATTTGGAGCCCTATTACACCCGCGCCGAATGGGAGCTCGGGATCTCCGGTAGCAACGGCAGCCATCCCGGGGAAGGATGGCGATCGAAGGCCTATCCGATGCCGCCACTCGATACCCATCCTCTCACCGAGCATCTCGATCAAGCCTGCGAGCGTCTTGGGTGGCATGCTTTTCCAACACCGCGAGCTATCGCATCACGCCCTTACAAGGGCCGCCCCGCCTGCACGTATTGCGGCTTCTGCGCCGGTTACGGTTGCCGGACCGGCGCCAAGTCGAGCTCTCAGGAGGCTCTGCTGCCCCGTGCTGTCGCCACCGGCAACTGCGAGATCCGATCTCGAACGATGGTCCGCGAGATCACGATCGGCGCTGACGGAAGAGCCACCGGTTGCGTCTATCTTGACGACGACGGTCAAGAGCACCAAGTCAAAGCAAAGGTCGTCTGCGTCTGTTGCTCGGCGGTGGAGTCTGCGCGACTGCTGCTGTTGTCCAAGTCATCGACATTCCCAGATGGGCTGGCAAACTCCAATGGAGGGGTAGGACGCCACCTGCAGTTCCACGGTTTCTCCAACGGCCAGGGGCGCTTCCAATATGACCGCCACCCGGACAAGCCACTGCGCCATTCCCACCCCTTCCTGGAACGTTCCCTGATGGATCATTACTTCCTGCCGGATGGCGTCTCGGATCTAGCCAAGGGTGGTTTGATACGCTTCGGACTGCCGAGTGCCAATCCGATCGCGGCCGCTTTACGAGCCGCTGAGAACCGGGCGAGTCTCCATGAGAATGGTGGCGGCATGAATGGTGGAGGCGTCGTGTGGGGCGACGAGCTCATGCGCCGCATCTCAGCTTACTTTCACGACTATCGACTGGTTGACTTCGAGGTCTTCCACGACTTCATCCCCAACGACCGCACCCATGTTGACCTGGATCCGCAGGTCACCGATCGGTGGGGCTTGCCGGTGGCCCGCATCCACCTCGACAATCTGGCACACCATCAGCGCGCTGGCGATTGGCTGGTGAGCCGGGGGCTGGACGTGCTCGACGCCATGGGGGCTGATGAGCTCCTCAATGAGGAAGCTGGCGAAGTCGCCCCCTTCCTGGTTCACGGGACGTGTCGTGCCGGCAACGACCCCGCCACCTCGGTGGTCAACCCCTACTGCCAAGCTCATGAGGTCAACAATCTTTTTGTGGTCGACGGCAGCTTCATGCCAACCTCAGGCGGCGTGCCGCCGACCCTTACGATCGTGGCCAACAGCTTTCGGACCGCTGACCACATCATTGACCGGGCTCGGTCTGGAGAGCTTGGTTGAACGTCTCACCCTCCAGCTGTAGCCAGGCGGTCGAGAGTGCGACGCTGTCCAATGGCCTGCGGGTGATCGTCCACCCCGACCATCGCATGCCCCTGGTCGCTGTTCACTTGAGTATCCGGGCAGGCTCTCGCAACGAACCAGCAGAACATAGTGGGCTAGCCCACCTGTGCGAGCATCTCGCCTTTCAAGGTGCTGGACTACCGGCCTTGATTCAGGCGCGAGGAGGAACAGCGCAAGGGGCGACCTCCCACGACGCCACCCGCTTCGGCATTCTGCTACCGAAGTCCGAGCTCGCCTTCGGCCTCTGGGCCCAGGCGAGGCGACTCGCCGACACGGCAAGCCACTTGAAACTTTTGGAAACCCAGCGTCGCGTTCTATTACAGGAGCGGCGGCAACGAGTCGAACGCCGCCCCTACGGCCGCGCCGTCGAAATCCTTCAAGGTCTCCTCTACCCCGAGGGGCACCCCTACCATCACATCGCTGCCGGCCGACTGGAAAGCCTCCGCGCCATCAATGAAGATGATGTTCGACGGTTCTTCGACAGCTACTACCGACCGAACAACGCTGACTTGGTCTTGGTCGGCGACCTGACCGCCGATCGAGCCTTCGACGCTGCCGAGCGATGGCTCGGACCTCTCCCTGCCAGGCAGCGACCGCAGCACATCGTCACGACTCACAAAACACTAGGCGAGCGACGGGCAACTGGTGTCGACCGGGTACCGGCTCCCCGAGTCTATTTGGCATGTCGGGCGCCGGGCTGGTGGCAGGACGGCTGGCGAGCCGCTTGTCTGTGGATGGATCTGCTGGTCACCGCTCGTTCGAGCCCCGTGAAACGTCGATTGATCGAAGAATCTGGTATCGCTCACAGCGTTGACGGGTATCTCCTAGCCATGGATCAGGCGACCACCCTGGCGATCGCCGCCACCGCCGAGCCCGGTGTCGATTGCGACCATCTGGAACAATGTTTGATCGAAACGATCGACGCAAGCCTCCGTCAGCCGGTGTCACCTTCGACTCTCCATCGGGCGCGCAAAAAGGCTCTCAAGCTTCACTACTTCCGCACCCAGGGACTCAACGGTCGAGCCAACTTCTACACTCGACTGGCAAGTCGCCACGGGAACCCCTCCGAGGTCGATCGCGAAGCAGGACGCTTACAGAGCATGGACTCCGAGTCGCTCGCTGCCGTCGGGCGGACTCTCTTCCAACCCCACGACCGAGCCCTGCTGTCGATCCTGCCGGAGGCTGCGTAGTGATGTGGGCGTCCCCAACAAGCGGCGATTGCGCGCCACCGCCGAGCGTTGTGCCATCGTGGGCGCCCGCCTATCAGCGTCGCGAGCTGGCAGGAGGTTGCGGTGTGCTTTCGGCGGTGCGTCGCAACGTTCCACTGGTGACTCTTATGTGGGCGGCGCCAGCGGGAGCACTCTCCGAGCTCGCAGGCCAAGAAGGATTAGCCGGCCTCGCCGTGCCTCTGCTCAAAGAAGGCACAGTGCATCATTCCGCAGCCGACCTTCAACAACTAGCCGACGAGTTCGGCACCAGCATCCTGACGGCATGTGACTGGGACGGCGCCTTCCTGGCGCTCGAAGTCCTACCCGAGGATCTCGATCCCGCCATTGAGCTCTTGGCCGAGGTTGTCACCGCGCCAACTTTTCCGTCCTCGATGGTCGAGAGCTGGCAACGTCGGCGTCTCACGGAGCTGACTCGCCGCGGCTTGCACCCCGGCAATCTCGCCGACGATACCTGGAGCGCTGCAGCCTTCGGAAAAACTCGGGCTGGCCGGCCACTCCTCGGTAGCCCGCAGGCGCTGCGAGCTGTGAGTCGAGACGACCTGCTGGCGTTCCACCATCAACGTTTCGGTCCGGAGCACGGCTTTCTGGTGGTCGTCGGTGACTTTGACAGTCACCGACTTCCCAGTCGACTCGAGCAGCACTTCTCGGCGATTCACAGCTCCGCGTCTCCACCATCGACCGCGGCCGAAACGCCACCACTCTCGGGTCGCTGTTCACCTTCTCGCATCGTGCTAGTCGATGTTCCAGGCGCCCAGCAAGCGGAGCTCCGCCTGGGCCACCCCAGCGTTCCCGCAACGCACCCTGACTTCGATCGCTTGCAGGTGCTGAACGCCGTCCTCGGAGGAGCTCCGGCCAGCCGCCTGAGCGCCAACCTACGCGAGCGTCACGGCTGGACGTATCACGCGCGCAGCCGCTTTACGGTCCGGCGTGCTCTGGCGTCTTTCCAGGTCTCCACTGCCATCGACGCTGACCACGCCGGCGCCGCGCTGACGGAGATCCTCAGCGAGATCGAGCGGCTACAGCAAGGACCAATCACGAGATCGGAGCTCGATGCCGCCAGCGGCTATCTTGCCGGCGGCTTTCTGAGCCGTCTCCAGACCTGCCATGGCCTGGGATTGGAGCTGATCCACCTGGAGCTACAAGAGCTGGGCGAAGCCCACTTTGCCAACACCTTGAAACGACTCCAAGAGCCGGAGCCGGAAGATCTCGTCGAGCTTGCCCAGCAGCATCTGCACCCGGACGCCGCGATCATCGTGGTGTGCGGCCCGATCGCCAAGCTCGCGCCCCAACTGCAGCCTTGGGCCGAGATCGTCGAGCTTCGAGAACACCCATTCGACTTAGGGGGACCTAGGTCCGCGACCACGATTCCAAAACAGAAAGGAGGTGATATCCATGGACAACGAAACTCTCATCGAGATCGAGCGCCTCTATGACAGCGCTGATGAACTCGACGCCGAAGCGGTTTGCCCTTGTGGCTTCTGCATGTGCGCCTGCGTGATCTGCATTATTCCCAATGACGACCAGTAGGCCTGTAGTGATGTTTGCAGCTAAAGAACTGACGTTCCACCGCTAGACACGGTACGTCAGTTTTCCGGTGGAGTCGCGGGCCTCCCCCTATTCATCATTCTAGCTTGTCGCGCCGGGCGACGGCAACGCGAAGATCTACACCACAAGGATAGCTATGATCGATCGACCCAAGCTGAAGAGTTTCTTGACGGTCTTCCCCCTTTCGGACAACACCTGGGGGTTACGCGGCGGCACCGACGAGTTGTGGCGGATCAAACTTCGCAGTAAACAAGCGATGCAAATCTTCGGCTCGCTACTACCGTATCTCGATGGCCGACTCACCACCGACGAGATTCTTGCCGAGCTCGAAGAGCAGAGCATATCGCGCGACGCCGCATTGCAGATTCTGCGACATCTCGAATCATCCTCGCTGGTCGAAGAGGTCGATACCGCCGGCTTGGCGCAAGACGAAACCGAACGATATCGCGATCAGATCACGTTCTTTTCACGTTTCTCCACCGCCGGTGGCAGCAGTTTCCAAGTCGCGTTACGACACAGCCATGTCGGATTGGTCGGCAGCGGCAAGCTGAGTCACGCTCTTTTACATCAGCTCGACGCAGCCGGCATTGGCAAGATCACCCATCTGGTGTCGTCAGCCCCAGCCGACGACCAACACCCTGGCGGCGAGCCCTCGACGGCCGTGTCGATCACCACCCATGAGCTCGATCGCGAGGCGATCTGGGCGGCGGATGCTGCCCTGCCGAGACTGCTGATCGTTCCTCAGGAATCGCACGATCCGGAGTTTCTGGAAGCGGTTGACCGCTGGTCGAAACAACACCAACTACCCTGGCTCCTAGTCCGTGCCGTCGACTTTCAGGAAGGCTGGGTCGGGCCGCTGTTCATTCCGGGTGAAACCGCCTCGTACCTGAGTCTCGATGCCCGCCTCAAAGGCAACATCCCTTTCTACGCCGAACATCAAGTATTTGACGCTCGGGTTCGCCAAGCCGGCGAGCCGGCGGCGCCCCTCGGCGGCCTACATTCTTTTTTCTATCTGCTCAGCAGCATCGCTGTTACCGAAGTGATCAAGTTCCTGTCGGAGATCCGTGTCCCTCACTTGGCGGGGCGCTTCCTCACCATCAACCTCTGGACCTGGGACATCGAGACCCACGAAGTCTTGCGGGTACCGAGCCTCGATCGCAGCGAACCCGAGACCCGGCCGACGGTCTTTCCCTGGCAGGAGAAGTACGATGCTGACGATGCCCACAAGCTCTCCTGAGCTGCGCCTGAGCGACGTCCCCTGGACCACCGCCAACACAACCATTCGCCGCGGCAGTCGGTTGATCTCGCGCAAAGTCGGCCTGATCCGCCGCGTCCGCTTGGGATTGTTCAAAGCGCAAGACCCAGCGCTTTTCTGCCTCGGCAGCGAACCCGCAGAGGTGGGACGTTATAGCGCCATGACACCGCCCGAAAGCAGTGGTGGCGGCGATACCCTGGAAGGGTCACTGGCCGCCGCCATCGGTGAGAGCGTCGAGCGCTACTCGATGAATCACTACCATCAGGACGACATGGCACTGGCCAGCTATGGCGAGCTGGCAGAGACCGCGGTGCATCCGGACCTGATACGCCTCTACTCGCGCCAGCAAATTCGTGACCATCACTCGAAGAACCTGACCTTCTTCGACGAAGACACTCGAATTCGCTGGGTGCAAGGTTATTCCCTCACCCATCGCGAACCGCGCTGGGTCCCGGCATCACTGGTCTACGTCTACTACCGACCCGGCAGTGACGAAGCCAACATCGGCCGCAACACCTCGACCGGTCTGGGCGCCGGCGGCACCCTCGAAGAGGCAATCTTGTCGGGATTGCTCGAGGTAATCGAGCGCGACGCGTTCATCATCTCCTGGCTACAACAGCGGGTACGGCGCCGGATCATCGTCGACGAGCCAGACCTTCTCGAATTGCTCAGAGACCGTTGTGCGTTCGATCACCCAAAAGTCGACTTGCGATTCTACGAGCTGACTCTGGACGTCGAAATTCCCACTGTCATGGCCGTCCTGCGGCGCCCGGCGGACTTCGGCCCGGCCCTGTTGGTAACCGCCGCAGCCCGCCTGGATCCCCGGCTCGCCCTGCGCAAGAGCCTGTTCGAAATCGGCCAGTTGTTCCCGTTCCTGCGCTACTTGACCCACCGGGATTGGCAACCTGCGGAGGACTTCTCGAACATCATCGACTTCGAGCTCCATAGTCTCCTCTACCTTCGTCGACCGGAGCTGGTCGACCGCGCCTTGGCCTTCTGCGACGACGCTGAGGAAGCGCCGTTGTCGACCCTGACCGACCGCTCTACCGGCCGCCCTCTCGGCGATCTCGACAACTGTGTCAATGCGCTGCGAGCTCACGGTCATGAGGTCATCGTAGTCGATGTGACGGCGCCGGAAATCGCCGAGCTCGGCTTCCGAGTCGTGCGCGTGGTCGTCCCCGGCCTGATGTCGCTGCATGGCGACAACATGCGGTTCCTCGGCAGTCGTCGGCTCGACGAGCTACCTCGCCAACAGCACTGGGAGGAGCAGGGCTGGGACCCATCAGCTGGGCTGAATCCTTACCCACATCCATTCCCTTGAGCTCCCTCACCCTTGAGTTCCTCGCAGCGACCGTCCTGCGGTGGCGAGTCACCGCGTCAAGATTGTGTCTCACACCCTGGAGGTTCCCGTGATTCGAGTCGAACGTTCGATCCGCAAGAAATTTGCTCACAAAAACGCCTTGCTGGCACCGGTCCGCGACCGGACGTCCCTCAGCGAGATCTTCCACGAGAACACCAAACTCGGCCGCCTGAAGGCCCACGAGTACCTGGCATCGATCCAAACCTTTCTGCGTTCGGCGAGCGTGCGGGATCTGATGACCCGGGCCTACAAAACCTACAGCCTGATGGATCGTGCCGAGCTCCCGGCGGTTACCGCCGACAACACCCTCGAGCACAGCATCCAGGACCGACGATCAGCCCGCGCCTACACCGGCGAAAGCGTTAGTCGAGCCGAGCTGGCTCGTCTGCTCCACTTTGCTTATGGCAAGACCGATCCTTCGTCTTATCTGCGGGCGGTGGCGTCGGGGGGCGCTCTCTATCCCCTAGAGCTCTACGTCCTCGCCTTCCGTATCGCCGACTTGGAGCCCGGCATTTATCACTATGACGTCAACCGTCATGGGCTCGACATCGTTGAGCTCGGAGACCTGCTACCGATGGCGAAGGATCGGCTTTATGCCGAAGGTATGGGCTTGGACGAGGCCGCTATGGTCGTCGTCGTCACCTCGATCTTCCGGCGCTCGACCTCCAAATACCTCGACCGCGGCTACCGGATGATCCTGATGGAGGCCGGCGCGGTGGTCCACGCTCTGTCGCTCGTCGCAACCTCGCTGGGGCTCGGCGTCTGCCAGGTGGGAGGTTTTCTCGACGACGAGCTGAGCGCGAGCCTAGGGATCGACGGCGTCGAGGAGGCGCCTTTGATTCCGATCGTCCTCGGTCGCATCGCCAAGGCCGGCAATTGACCCAAACTCATGCGCCAGGACGTCCTCTTCACTCTCCGAGCCCTGCGTCGGCGAAAAGGATTCACCGCCGTCGTGGTCCTCACCCTGGCTCTCGGCATCGGCGCCAACACTGCCATCTTCAGTGCCTTGCATGGCATCGTACTACAACCGCTGCCCTATGACGATCCAGACCGTCTGGTTTACCTGTGGGCTACAGACGGCACCGCAGGCAGCCCGCAGCTGCAAGTCGCTCCGAGTGAATTCTTTGCCTGGCGTGAACAGACCGAGGGCGCCTTCGATCAGTTGGCCGCTTTCATGTTTTGGGGATACCACCTCAGATCCGACGACCGACCGATCGAGTTGACGGCTGCGGTCGTCACCCCAGAGCTCTTTCCACTGCTCGGGGTACAAGCCGCTCGCGGCAGGACGTTCACCGCCGAGGAAGCAAAACTCGGCCACGGTGAGGTGGCACTGTTGAGTCACCGTCTTTGGCAGAGCCGCTTCGGTGGTGCGGAAGACCTCGTCGGGCGAACGATCGTACTCGACGACAAGGCGCACCAGGTCGTGGGGGTCCTGCCGGCTGGGTTTCACTTCCCTCACGATCAGGTCGATGTCTGGGTACCGATGGCCTTCAACCCCGACGGCTCTGGCTTCCGGCGTCCCATCCTCGCTGTCCTCGGCAGGTTGAACTCGACGGTGTCCCTCAGCCGGGCCGGGCAACGGGTCAACGCCGTAGCTGCGCGCCTCAACGACGATTCGCCGATCACCTCCGGCAACCGCGGGGCGCAGATCCTTTCGATGCGTGAACAACAGTTCGGACGCATTCGGTCGGTTCTGCTGTCCCTTTTTGCAGCGGTCGCCGCCGTGCTGATGATCGCTTGCGCCAACGTCGGGAATCTTCTGCTGGCGCGGGCCGTCGCCAGATCGCAGGAGCTCGCCGTGCGAAAGGCGCTAGGCGCCGGCCGCTGGACGCTTCTGCGGCAACCACTCATCGAGAGTCTGCTGTTGGCCGTCACCGGAGGAGCGTTCGGCCTGTTGGTCGCCAGTTGGGGAACCCGTTGGTTCATTGCCACCAGCCCAGCCGATACCCCGCGCCTCGAGCAGGTGGGCTTAGATCCTCAGGTACTGCTCTTCACCCTCATCGTCTCACTGACCGTCGGGCTGATTTTCGGTGTCCTGCCTTTCACTCAGCTCGCCCGGCTACAACCAAGATCTCTGCTCGCCGAGGGCCCTTCACCGGGCCGACACCAGGGCCGTCTTGCCGCTACCTTCGTCGTCGGACAAATCGCCCTGGCACTGTTCCTGCTCGTCGCGACTGGCCTGCTGGTCCGCAACATGGTCCGATTGCAACAGACTCCCGCCGGCTTTGCCACTGAAAATCTGCTCGTCACGTCACTCTCTTTGCCCAAAGGCAAGTACCAGGGCCATCAAATTGTCACTTTCTACCGCCGGCTTATCGAACGGTTAGAAGATCTCCCCGGGACTCACTCGGCGGCAGCTGTCAGCGCCCTGCCAATGATGGTGACGACCCAAGACTTCTCGGCACCGTTTACCGTCGAGGGCCGGCCGCTGGCTGCAGGCGCCTCGCAACCGGAGGCCCACGTCCGTATCGTCAGCCCTGGCTACTCTCGAACCCTCGGCCGGCCGCTGCTAGCGGGACGCCCCTTCACATCCCAAGACCTACCCGGGATGCCGCGGGTCGCGCTCGTCAACCGGGTGTTGGCCGAGCGCTATTGGCCAGCGGCGGATCCACTGGGGGAGCGTCTGAGTCTCACGTTTCAGGGAACGCGCGCTTACCAGGTTATCGGAGTCGTCGAAGACGTCCGCCACTATGGCGCCGACCGCGCCCCAGAACCCGAAGTGTTCCTCGCCCTTGGCCAACAGCCCATCGGCACCCTGGCGGTGGTCGCGCGCTCGACTTCCGACCCGGACAACTTCGCCAGCGCTACCGAGAACGCGGTGCACTCCCTCGATCCAAACCTCCCGGTCCCTGCCGTGACAACAATGGAGCAGCTCCAGGCTGCATCCCTCACCGAGGAGCGCTTCCATATGGTACTGCTTGGACTGTTCGCCTTCTGTGCGCTCGCGATCTCGGCGCTCGGTATCCACGGGGTAATCTCTCATCATGTCGCCCGGAGAACCCGCGAGATCGGGCTGCACATGGCCCTCGGCGCGCAACGGACCAACGTTCTTGCGTCTATTTTCGCCCGTGCCCTCCACCTCACCGGCCTCGGATTAGCCGTCGGCGGTGGCGGCCTCGTGCTCGTCGCAGGCATCGCGGAGACGTGGATCGCACGATTTCTCCCCGCCATCTCGCCCACCGATCCGATCGCATGGCTAGCGGCGACCATCACTCTGATCATAGTATCTATGGTCAGCAGCTTTTTCCCGGCCCGGCGAGCTGCCATGGTCGATCCTATGGTCGCTCTCCGCAGTCCATGACATAGGAGATTCCGCGTATGGACACCAGCACCATGAGGCCAAGCCGGCTTCATACCCTCCACCTCGTCTCGCTATCGCTCCTTCTCCTCGCCTTTGCCCTCAGCGCCACGGCCACCGAGCGTCCGCAACCCCGACTCATCGACAACTTCGAGGATGGTGATCTCGAAGCTTCGTCGGGACTATCTTGGCTTGCACTTGCTGACGATCAGTTCGGCGGCTCCTCAGAGGCAGCTCTCGAGACCCTTGCCGAGGGTGCAGCGGATAGCCATCATGCGATGCGGCTTCGCGCCAAGACGACCGACGAATCCCAATTCCCAGTCGCCAGTGTTTGGGTACCGATCCAACCGCAAGGTCTGGCCGACGATTTGACCGCCTTTCAAGGCCTTCGTTTCTATGTCCGCAGCATGGGCGAACAGCCGTTTGTCATCGGTGCTCGACGGGGCCGGGGCATGGCGATCAACTACATGCACCAGCATGTCGCCAAAGCCGAGTGGACACTGGTCGAGGTGCCGTTTACCGAGTTGAAACAAGCCCCGGGACCTACCCAGGAGGCCTGGACAGCGAGTGACGTGTCTTGGATCGGCTTCTCGACACCACCAGGCTTCATCGGCGCCTTCACCCTCGACGTTGACGAAGTTCAGTTCTTTTGAGGACGATCCGATGCAAAATCACGCCCCCTCCACGTTCTGCCGACTGCCGCTCGCTCTCACCTGCCTCGCCTTGGCTCTGGCCGCGGGGCAAACCACAGCACAGTCCCAGGTTGGCAAAGTCCACCTGACGCCGGTAGCCGACACGGCGAGTTTCGCCTGGAAGCAGCTCGCCTCGGAAGAAAAAGGTGATGTGCGAAGCCTGCGGCTGCCTGACGCCAAGTCCCTGGCCTACTACCACGACCAACCCACCGATGTCCTTTGGCTCAAGATTGAGCTCTTTCAGCCTCTGCATAGCGATTGGTTTGGGTTCAACGTGGCCGTCGATATCGACCAGGACCCATCGAACGGCATGCCCTGGTGGGGATCCAACCAAGGCTTTCGCTTCGACAAGCTGGTGACGGGCTACCTTCAGAATGCCGGCCCTTACTATCAAGGCCAAATCGGCGTTGCGGATCCTGAAGGCCTTGGCCGAGGCATTCTCAACAATCTGGCTGCCAACAACATCCACGTCGCGCTCAACGACACTCGCGACGTGCTAATGGTAGGAATTCCACGCAAGGATCTAGGCACATCAAAAGTGTTCGATCTGATCTGCACCGTCGGTTCGACCTTCCTGCCCAACGACGACTTGCCCAACTCGGGCTCAGTTCAAATCTCGCTGGCGAGCGAGACGGCCAGCCCGAGCAACCCGCGTTAGAGAGCTGGACCGTTTCTCGTTCTGCTGCAGGCATCCAAACGAAGCCGGCGCGACATAAGGCTCGAACCTCACGTCGCGCCGGCTCGATCGGATCAAGTCAGCCTTCACCCCTCAGCTGACACAGGCATCTCGCTCGGTCCCGCCGCTAGGGCTGACAGGAGGCTTAGAGAGGTGTCAGCGACCTCGGCCGCTTGATCCAAGCCCGCGATCTAGCACGTCACCAAGGCTCCAGATCGCTCGAGCTGCGGGCGGCAATCAGTTTGAGTCGTCTGTGGCAAACCGATGACAAGGCTCGCGCCAGCAAGTCATTTCGAATATTCCGATTCTATTAGCAGCTGCAAGAATGAAGAAGCCAGAGGTCCTTGGTGACGTGGCTACGCGTCAGGCAGGCGGCGGCAATCTCCACGGGGACAACTTTATCCCTGCAGGTGTCACTACGAATGCAACTTTTGATTTTGGGTAGCTCCGCCGATCAAAGAGGAACGGGAAACGTTCTCTACGGAGATTGCGCTCATAGACCAATTCCATCCGCAGCCGCTGATTCTCCCGACGCAGCGTGTCCACCAAGTCGGGGGTAGGTCACCAATGATATTCTCCGCTACTGATGGCTGACACCCCCAACTCAGAGCAAACTCGGAACCTCTCGCCCGACATGATCGCGGCGCTCTCAGCCGTCCTAATTGGCGTCTGCGCTCTCGGGGTCTCGCTCTACCAAGCAGTTATCATGCGCGAGCAGAGCCAGCTGATGCGGCTGGAGCAACGGGCATCGGTGTGGCCCAACGTCGCGATGGAATACAGCTATACGGGAGACGCCGTCCAGCTCAGACTCGTCAACACTGGAGTAGGCCCGGCCAAGATCGGGCCCGTCCGTGTGACGTTCGACCGAGAACCGATCCAGACCTGGACGGAGTTGATCCGCAGGGTCAACCCCGGGCAACCTGCCCCCTATACCTATTCGCAGGTCGGAAACCGCGTCGTCCCTGCCGGCGACTTCGAGAAGGTCTTCGCGGTGTCGGAGGCTGGAGTTGCAGACTCGATCCAGACCCCAATTGAGCGATTAGCTATCGAGGTTTGCTATTGCTCGGTCTATGACGAGTGTTGGCAGTACGTGCATCGTTTTGACGGCGAGGCTCTGCGCGACAGGGTTGAGCGGTGTCGGGCGACCGAGGCGGATTTCTTACAGTGATCCCGTGCCCCAACACTAGAAAAAATCAGAGGCCCAGTGAGGCTTCCCGTAACGATCACATCACGGGTCGCGATGCTGGATTGGCCCCCAATGGCCCCAGCCGGACAGCAGACGGCGGCGCAGTTCCGTGTGGCGCTTGAGCGAACGCCTTGCCCCCAACACGGGTTTTGAAAGACTCACCTCAATCTCTGGCTCTGGCGCTGGTCCAACCTTGATCCCCCAACGATGCAGGCGGCGCCTGAGACCTCCAGAGCGATATTCACGCTCCAGCCACCGAGAGGCGTCGATCAAGGAAAGAATCAAGAACATAGCAACGTAGGAGAAGACAATCGCGTTGAAGGCGTCGACTTTCATCGTATTTACCTCACAAGTCAGCCAGTCGTCGCCAACAGTACGCGTCGAAGGGACGATTCATTCGCGACCTCTCGTCAGTCGTCCGCCCCCTCGCATGGTGTACCAGGCATTTCAAACGTACCGCTGTTCATGAGCCAAGAGGCCCAAATTCAGATTCGTCCGATATTCCTGAAGGGCTTCGTCAAGGAAGATCGTATTTGGCGCGGATGTCACTCGGTTTGGTGCCGTTGGAACCGGCCAGCTCGAGCTCGGTTTGAATGGGCTCGTATCGAAAACCTTCGGGGACGCTCAGAAAACCCAGCCCGTTCTGTAGATCGTCACCGTAGTCGAAACCATCCACTGGCATGTGGTCGCTAGTGGTAAACCCGACCACTGTAGGATCGATATCCAAAACGTTGGCCTTGCGTGAGCCGCCGGTTCCGATACTTTCGTAGAGACTGCCCTGATCATCGACATCCGGGAAGCCCGGCCCGTTCACATAAACGGCGTTCTGTTCGAATCGAAAGTGCTGATAGTTCGGAATATCGATGTTGTTATAACTGCGGAAGAAGTACCCCAAGGCATAATGACCAGCCATCCCTGAAACATTCGCCGCGCTGGTGTCGATCGCAAAACCCGGAATCGATTTGGTACAAGACGTCGAGCCGGACGGTTTGCCGAAGCTCGCCCAACCGTGGCCCTTCTGGGCGCTCACCAGCAGCCGCGCTTTATAACCCGACTGCAGGAGCTCCTCGAAGAAGTTGATGGTACCTTTGGTCGACGGCGCGTCGGGATCATAAAAAATGGTGTTGTCGTAAACTGGCGAGAGGTCATCCAGCAATCCGGTGACAACCACGGTTGGCACGTCGTTATGGGATGCCAAAACCGATTCGCTGGCGTTGTGGGTACCAAATCCGACAATCGCGCCGACAACTTGTATGTTGGCTGCCGGGTAGGCGTGGGTGTGAACCGTGCGGGAGACCAGTGAGCCGCCAGCGCTGTTGCCGATCACTGCATAAACCGGAGCCGATTTCCCATGGTCCACGAACACTCTGGAGGCTGCCTGGCCACTGAACCAACGACCATGCCCCGAAGAGTTGGTGTTGTAGTGCAGCCAGGCCTGTTGCGCGTCCGCCAGGGCCATGTCGGTTGCGGTAACGAAACGCTGCGCTTCGAGCGGCGAGATTTCAGCCTCACCCTCCGGCGACCCACTGCCGTCCCCCCACCAGCCTCGCCGGTAACCGATGATCAAGCCATGAAAACCTTGCTGTAACCATTCTTCAATGTGGTAAACCGGGCAGGCATCGTTGGCTGCTCCGCTTTGGTAGCCCCCACCGTGGTAAAAAATCACGGTGGCTTTGTTCATGTTGGTGTCTTTCTTTTGGGGCGCGTAATAGTCGTAGAAGAGAACCTGGGAATCGCCGAGAGCATTAAGCTTCACCGAGTCTGTCGCGCTGCCGAAAACCGGGATCTGGCGATTGGATCCGTCCGGCTGCTGGATCGACATGGTCGACTCCGCGGTGCTGACGGAGCTGTAGTAAAAGCGCGCCGTCAAGAAAAAGCTGCCATCGTTCAAGCCACCTGATCCAGGCTGACCGACGCTACCAGCTGCCAATGTTTCACCCGCCATCAGGAAAGCCAGGGCAACAGCCAACGCCACGGGGGCGAGGGATTTCGTCACGTTCGTCGGATAGATCTTCGAATGTGTCGACCGATGGATCGTTTGGTTCATGGTCATCCTCAGGTTGTTGGTTCGCTGGCTCCTGCTGAAAAGTCACTCGGCCGTCGAGCTGATATACGCCTTCTCGACGCGGAAGTTATTGGCCTCGCGCGCACACTATGCGGCTCGAGAAAAGCAGCCAACTCCCGAAAGTTGCCAGTAGCGAGACTCCAGTGACAAGCCAACTCCCTGTCGTGTAGACTTTGCAAATGGAAGATCGTCAGACACTGCATATGCTTGTAGATGACCTGCCTGCGCCGGAGCTGCCAGCTGCGAAGCGGTTCTTGGAGTATCTCCGACAGGCAGCGGATCCCCTCTGGTTGGCTTTGGAGTCAGCCCCAATTGACGATGAGCCTCTGACTGACGACGATCGGGCAGCGATCCAGAAGGGACTTGCCGAGAGATCCCGTGGAGAAACTGTCTCCCACGAAGAGGCCAAGCGGCTTCTCCGCAAGGCAGGGTGAGCCGCCAGGTAGAGTGGGCCAGGCAGGCCCTCAAGAGAGTCGCGCGCGCCGATCAGCCCACGCGAGACAACATCCTGACCGCGATCGAGGATCTCGCGGAGAACAACCAAGGGGATGTCAGGCGTCTGGCAGGCAGTTACTGAAAGGTCTTATCGCCTTCGAGTCGGCGGTTGGCGAGTCATCTTTTCCTATCTGCACGATGGATCGATCCTGATTCAGCGTATCGGGCCACGAGGCGATGTCTATAAGAAGTAACGAGCCTCCATTTCTACATAGGGCGCCTGCAGCCGGATTAGATCGCCAACCTGATGAACGCCGACCGCACCCGGGTGCTGGTGGCTCTCGGCCCCCACCCCAGCTCGACATCTAGTCCAAGGTCGAAGCGATCCGCGAACGGGTGGACCGCGCTCGAGTCGAGGAAGAAATCGCCCGTCTGCTGGGCCGGTACACCCTGCCTCACGAAGTCAGTTGGAAGGCGGCGCATTCGCCCCATTGCCCCTCGGCGTCAATCGGTGTCCCGCAACGCCGCCGTCGGGTGGACGTGGCCGGCTCGCCGGGCAGGCAGGGCACAGGCGGCAAGGGCCGCGACCAGAATCGTAACGATCGCGACGAGCCAGGTCTCAGGGTCGTAGGCCTGGACTTGATAGAGCTGGCTGCTCAACAGGCGGACCCCGGCGGAGGAAAGAAGTAATCCCAGCGCCAGGCCGGTGGCGGTCAACAGCAGGCCGCGACGAAGAATGAGCCCCGCGATGTCCCCTGAACGTGCTCCGAGCGCTTGCCGGATTCCCATCTCGCGACGCTGGGAGGCCACCGTGAAACTGATCACGCTGTAGATTCCGACGACCCCGAGCACAACCGCCAAGACGGCGAAACTCAACAGGAGGAGTGCTGCCAGACGCTGGGGGCCACGTTTCGAGGCCAGACGATCGTCCATCGTCCACAGTTCGTCGATTAAAAGACTGGGCTCGAGAGTCGTCATTTCCGCCTGCACCACATCCTGGAGGGTCGCCGGATCGATCGAGGTCCGGAGCACGGCCCAGCCCCATCCCTCCTGCGCTTGCGCCATCGGCTGATAGAACGTTGGTTCGGACGCCAGGTGAGGACCCTGATAGTGGGCACGGTCGACGATGCCGACAATTTCGCGGCCCGGGCTGTCGGTCGGGTCGGTCGCCAGTCGGATGCGAGCGCCGAGAGCTTCTGCGCTCTGCGGCCAGAAGGTCGCGACGAACTGCCGGTCCACGATCAGCACGGGTGGCGCGTCGACGAGATCGGTGGGTAGAAAGGCTCGGCCCCTCAGCAGCTTCACGCCGAGGGTTGCGAAGTAGCCGGGACTGACTTGGAACGCTTTGGCGGAGAGCTTCTCTTCAGCGGGGCGTCCGACGATATCGAAACTCGCCGACCAATAGGCAGCGATCGGTCGCGTCGTGGTCGCAGATTCGATCCCCGGCAAGCTCTCGAGACGCGCCAGCATCGCGTCGAAGAAAACGGCCTGCTCGGGCGCCGGAAAGCCTTCGTCCGGGAGGCTGAAGGAGAAGGTCAACAGGCTCTCGGGATTGAAACCGAGGTCGTCACTGACGAGCTGGTGAAAGCTTCGCACCGAAAGCAGGGCGCAGATCGAGAGCACCACGGCCAGCGCAATTTCCACCACAACAAGACTCCGCTGCAAACGACCGCCGTTCCGGCTCATGGAGTCGCGGGCGCCCGTCGTGAGAGTCTCGGAGCCCGAGGCCGCGGCGCCCCTCAATGCGGGAGCGAGTCCGGCGGCGAGTCCGACGAAGAGGGTGACCGCGGTGGTGAACAGCAAGAGTCCGCCGTTGATCGTCAGCTCGCGGAAGGCGGGTAGTGAATCAATGTCGACCGCCCAGTGTAGCCCCCGGAGGGTTGCCCAGGCGACCCCTAGTCCACCTATCGCAGCGGCCAGAGCCAGCGCGACGCTCTCCACCAGCAACTGCTGGAGGATCCGCCACCGTGAGGCGCCAACCGCAGAGCGAATGGCGAGCTCCTGTGTGCGGCCGGCGCCGCGCACCAACAACAGATTGGCGACGTTGACGCAGGCGATCATCAGCACGCCCAAGACGGCAGCGGCCAAAGCCCACACCCTCGGTCGCAGTTGGCCAAAAGATCGTTCCAGCACCGACCGCAAGGAGACGCCACGCCCGGTGTGGGTGTCGGGATGTTCATCGGCCAACTCACGGGCGAGACGCTCCAGGTCGGCTCGGGCGGTGGCGAGGTTGGCCCCGTCGGCGAGCCGCCCGGTCACCGAGATCCCCGGATGGGTCTCATAGCTCCAGCCCCAGTCCTCGTCAGCCATCTGGCCGAGGGGCAGCCATAAGGCAAGGCTACGAAAGTCCCCCGGGTACAGCACGTCCGGTTTCATGACGCCGATGACCTCGAAGGATTTGTTGTCGATCTCCAACACCTCACCGAGCACACTTTCACGGCCGCCGAATCGTTGCTGCCAGAACGGGTAGCTCAAACAGACCACCGGCCTGGCGCCGAAGCGATCTTCCTCCGGGGTGAAGGTGCGACCGATCAATGGCTCGGTGCCCAGCATGGTGAAGAGGTTCGCGGACGCACCTACCCCGATTACCGGCGTCGGTCGACCGTCGAGTCGCAGGCTGTGGCGAGCGAGGCGGTGCGCTGCGATCGATTCGAAGGCTCGGCTCCTCTCTTGCCAGGCTCGAAACTCGCGGTAGGCGACCCAGGTGGTGGGGGTGGTCGCAAAGCTGCCCCGCAAAGCGATCAGCTCGCTGGCGTTCTCATAGGGCAGAGGGTCCAAGAGAATCACCTCGACCACCGAGGCGATAGCGGTGTTGACGCCGATGCCAAGAGCCAGGGTCAACAGGATCACCGCAGTGAACACGGGCTGCTTGCGAAGCAAACGCCAGCCGAAACGGAGGTCTGTTGCGAAAGGGTTGATATTTGGGCTCATCTCGAGTCCCATTCAACAGCAGGAACCGTGCCATGGGCCGAGGATGCGTGCCCTGGCGGCGGGGACACGGGGCCGTAAGCAGAGACACGGGGCCGCAGTCACCCTTGGTTCGGTTTGATTCCGAGGCGTTTCAATTTCTTGCCGAGGCCGTTACGGCTGATATTCAATAGCCGAGCGGCCTCGGCTCGATTGCCACCGGTGCGGCGGAGCGCCTCTAGAACGAGCACCGTCTCGAGCTCCAGAATCCTCGCGTCGAGACTCAAGGGGTCGAGGGGTATCGTCGGCGGAGCACTGGCCAGCATCGCGATTCCGCTCACCGCGTTGGACTCGATGGCTCGCCCGTCCGGGCATTGGTAGACCAGCCCGCGGACCACATGCTCGAGCTCCCGCACGTTGCCGGGCCAGGGGTGGGACGCCAACCGACGCATCGCCCCCACGGTCAACCCACGGATGCGCTTTTGCGCCTCCTCCGAAAAACGGTGGAGGAAATGCTCGACGAGCGCCGGGATGTCTTCGCGACACTGGCGAAGCGGCGGTACATCGAGCACAAATCCAGACAAGCGGTAGTAGAGGTCGCGGCGGAAGAGCCCGGATTCGATCTTCTCGGCCAGGTCCGCATTGGTGGCGGCGAAAACTCGCACATCCACGGCTTTGGGTGCTTCGCCAACCGGATGGATCTCTTTCTCTTGCAAGGCCCGCAGCAGCTTGGCTTGCAGCGGCGCCGCCAACTCACCGATCTCATCGAGCAGGAGCGTGCCGCCGTCTGCGAGTTGGAATTTCCCGGGTCGCCGGCGGACGCCGGTGGCCACCCCGCTGGCGATCCCGAAAAGCTCGGCTTCCAGCAGCTCCGCGGGAATGGCGGCACAGTTGAGCGCGACAAAAGGAGCTGCGCGACGATCACAAGAATCATGGAGAATGCGCGCGATGCGCTCCTTGCCGACCCCGGTCTCGCCGAGGATCAGGGTCGGCAGATCGCCGCGCAGCAGCCGCCGCATCTGGCCGTAGAGATGTTGCATCGGCGGGGCGCGGAGCGGTCGATACCCGGCCGGAAACACCAAATCTGAATCCACCGCCCCAAGCATCGATACGGCTTCGTCTCGCGTCCTCGGATGGGTCGAGTCGATGAGGCGGAGCAGCGTCCGCAACAAGGGGGTGCTGGCAGGTTGCTGCTCGGTTTCACCCCAACACAGAAGGCCGCGAATGGCACAGTCTTTAATGGCAAAGCCTTTGGCGCTCGCTCCCCGGACCTTGGGGCGATTGACCTGTGCCGGGCTCGCCATTGCCAGGCCCATGAGTGCCAAGCTCAGTGGAGGTTGGGTCGCGAAGAAGGCGACTTTGGGAACGACGGTGTTTGTGGAGACCACGGTGCTTGTGGAAACGTCTAGGTCTTCGACCCAGAGCTCGACAACGGTCTCGTAGCTCGGGACCTCGTGAAGCGACGCGACACTCGCCACCAGGGTCGGCTCAGAGTCCGGCAGCCAGTCGACGACGCAGGCGCCGGCGAGGCCGAGGCCCTTCACGATCACATCCAATGCATCTGCCAAGCTCCGACGCCCGGGTGCGGTCAGCCGTTCGACGAACGCATCGATCAGCGGCAGCCAGGTCTCGGAGCCGGCGATGTCCTCGGTCGGCAGGACCCGGCTGGTGCGATCTGGAGTCGCCGTTGAGGGTTGGCGGGTGAAACCTGGCGGGCCGTCGACGACCACCGCCAACTCCCGATCTTCGCTGTCGACCGCTTCGACGCGCAGGCTGACCGGGCCGAAGCGGATCTCCGCGCCCGTGGGAACCACCGCCCGATCCACCCGGACACCGTCGATGAACGTCCCGTTGCGACTGCCGCGATCCTCGACGACCAAGCCATCCGGTCGAGCGATCAGCAGGGCGTGCTGCCGAGAGACTCCGGGGACCGGGAGCCGCACCTCGCTGGTCGAAGAGGTCCCTACCCGATGCTCGCCGATGTCGAGATCAAAGACGACCTCGGACTCGGCGATCGAGCCATGGATTCGCAGGTGATGGGTGCAAACGCCTGCGCGGGAGGTCGCGTCACCAGGTTCGTACATTCCGCAGACATGTTAGCGTCTACTGGCAGGCCACGCCTCGCGGCAACCCGCGAGGATTCTCGATTTACTCTGCCTGTTGGCTCAAGTGAAGGCGGCTGTCGATCTCGGCCATCAAGGCGATGAATCGGGGATGTTCGGCGAGAGACGCGAAGGCCGAGCTTCTACGGTTCAGCAGGAGAAGTTCCGCTCGTTCATTGCGAGCTTTTTCGAGAAAGGCCAAAGCCTCCGGAATTTGGCCACAGCCGGCATAAGCCCGAGCGAGCACGACCGCAGAGAGCCAGTGTTTCTTGGCGTAGTGCTCCAGATTCGCCCGGTTCGTACACCAGAACGCTCGGATATCCTCGGTCTCCGCCGCCTGACGGTAAGCCGCCAGGTTCCCAGCGTCGTCAATTGCAACGGCTTCGAGGTTCGCGGCGATTGCTTCCGCGTTTTGGCCCAAGGCGAAGAGTGATTCCGCCCGGGCCATATGGAGCCAACCGACATTCGAGCTCGAGGCGAGGGCTTGTCGAAATTGCTCGAGGGCTTCTGTGTAGCGACCCGCGGCATGCAGTCGCTGTCCGCGGATGCCGCGCACCAGATAGTGCTCGGGTTGCAGTCTCGAGGCTGTCTCAGCCTCGACCAGGGCCTCTTCGTGACGACCCTGGAACGACAGCAGCTCAGCGTACCAGAGGTGCGCCGGAGCGTATCCGGGGGCCCGGCGTATCGCCTCTTGATAGGCAGCCTCAGCTGCCGGCCCGTCCCAGTCGGCGTTGAGCGCGATCAGGCCCTGGGTGGCGTAGGCTTCGGCAAGATTGGGATCCAGCTCGAACGAACGCCTAAGGGCTTCGCGAGCCTTGGGGAGCGATTTCTCCGGCGGACTCTTGTGCACATAGGCGTCGGCGAGACCGGCATACGCGGGGGCGTAGGTCGGATCCTCGGCCACCGCCGCCTCGAAGTAGCTGAGACTCTTGTCCCGCCCAGCGGGGGTCCACTGCCACCAGTAGAACCGCCCTTGGCGAGTGAGTTGCTCCGCCGTGACCGGTGCGCGAAAAGATGCGATGGCATCCATGGAATCGATGGCATCCTGGCCGGCGTCGGATCGCTCCGCGGTTGGTCGTGGAGAGCTCGAGAACCAAACTAGGCCAAGAACCAGCAGAAAACCAGGAACAACAAGTGCGCGCGCGACTCGGTGGCCGATAGAGGGAGCTATCGCACCCGTTGGCTCGCGTCGGGGCGCACGAAGACCCGGCTCGGACAGATCTGGCGTCCCCGGTTCGTCCTGGCGCGGCGATGTCGAGCTGACGCGCACGGGAGCGTCGCTCTGGGTCAGCGCCGCAAAAACCTCCGGGGCGCTAGCGAAGCGACCCTGAGGATCGTGGTCCAGGCATCTCGAAACGACGCATTCCCAGACCGGATCAAGCCCGGAGCGCGGAGCTGGCGGCGGATTGGACCCAGGGTCTGGCGCCAGGCGCAGCTTCTTTTGATCCTGCCCTGACGCGAGCGGTACAACGCCGGTGATCATTTCGTGAATCACGACGCCGAGCGCATAAATGTCGGCGGCCACCGTGGGCTCGGCGCCTTTCAGAAGCTCCGGTGCAGCATAGGCTCGGGTGCCGACGAAAGATGCAGACCGCACTGTTGGTGCGAGAGATCGAGACTCGGCGCCAGCGGAGACGGCGAGGCCAAAGTCTGTCACGACTACACGGATCTGGCTGCCGCCAGAAGTGGCACGGGTCTGGCTGCCGCCAGAAGTGGCACGGGGCTGCCTGCCATCGGTAGCCAACATAACGTCGCTAGAAACCAAAATGACGTTACCGCTTTTCAAGTCACGGTGGACAATCCGGGCGCGATGGGCAGCATCGAGAGCCTCGGTGATTTGACCGATGAGAGGAAGGGCTTCCTCGGGGGTCAAGCTGCCTCGTGTCAAGCGTCGGGACAACGTCTCGCCGACAAGTAACTCCATCGTCAAGACCAGGGTTACCTTGCCGGCCCGGCCCCACTCGGCGTGGGTGCCGGCTCGGTGAGCAAAAAGGTCGAAGATCCGGCACACATTGGGATGGGTCACCTGCCTCGCCAGTTGCACCTCACGCTTGAAACGCCGTATCGCTCTTTCATCCCTGGCGATGGCCGGGTGGATGACTTTCAGCGCAATCGCGCCGCCAAGATCGAGGTCTTCGGCAGCGAACACCTGCCCCATTCCACCATGGCCCAGAAATCGGGTGATGCGGAATCGATCAGCGACAATCTCATCCGGCAGAAAGGCCAACAGCGGCCACGACGCGGAAGTAGACCCCGGCTCCGGGGGAGGTTGCTCGATGTCGGCAGTGCAAAAGGCGGTTTCGGAGAGACTGCTTGCTGGGTCCGTTGCGGAGTCCACCATGACTTGTCAAAAGTTAACACGAGTCCTCGGGCAGGCATCAACCTCGGGTGCATCTGGTGCCAGCGGGGTTGTCGATTCACGGTTCGGAGTGACGAGCGACTGAATCGCTGACCACCTGGTGTGCACCCGGCGCCAACTGGGTTGTCGCTTGATGGCTCGAGGCAGAGATGGGTGGCACACATTGAGCCACTTCGTTTGCCGGCTCGAGTGCAGGAACGATCTGGTATTCAAATTGCTTTTGGATAGGGCTGACCGGAACTGCTGATTGGACCACAACACAAAGGAGATCGAAATGAAAAGTTCCAAGAAAGTGAAGAACGTTGTTTTGGGTGGTTATCTTCTAGTCGCTGCGTTGCTGATTGTCATCTTGACAGAGAGCGCGCCCAGTTACGCCAACGGAAGACCCGCCGGCGTTGAAGGGACACCCTCCGTCAAGTGAGGCTGACCGGTCAGAATCCCGGGACGCGGCTGATCGATCGATGGATCTGCGCAGCTCTTGTTTCCCTGCTCGGTGTTTTGATCGTCCCGAACCTCTTTCTTGACGCCAGCCTGGATCCCAGGCTGGCGAATGCCCTCTTGTCTCTGTTGGGCCTGGCAATGGTGTTCAGGCTCAGCTGGGTTCGCGGGAGGTCAGGAGGTTCGCCAACCGGCGGCGCGCCGCCGGTTGCCGCGCCACTCACCATTCTGCTGGCATTGTTGTTCATCGGTGCTGGCTGGAACTACTTCGTCAACACGAGGTTCAACTACGGCGCCTTTGTCCACACCCACGATGCTGGCCACTATTACCTGGGGAGTCGCTACTTCGACGAGCTCGGTTATTTCGGGCTTTATGAAAACCTGGCGCGGGTTCTCGTCCAATCGGGAGCTACGGAGAAAGCTCCCGAACAGGTCCGCGATCTGCGCACCAACGAGTTGAAGCCCTGGTCGGAGACGCTCTCCTCCGCCGATGCCTCGGCGACCCGCTTCGACGACAATCGTTGGCGGCAATTCCAAGCCGATGCCGAAATGATTCTGGA
>JAJCXQ010000617.1 GCA_029263355.1 Acidobacteriota bacterium
GCAACAAATGCTGTTTCTCGAGCTCGGCCAGGGTGACGATCTTCGGCTCTTCCGGTGGTGCGTTCAGCGTTCGTGGCGAGACGGTCGAGTTTTGAAGCAGTAACTCGGATGGCCGGAGGGCTCCGTCCTCCTGCAGAATCAACGTTCGTTCGAGCACGTTGCGGAGCTCTCTCACATTGCCGGGCCAGTCGTACGCCGCCAGCGCTTCGAGCTCTCCGTCAACCAAAGGGCGATCAGCGGAAGACCCCATGTTGGTGAGCAGTGATTCGATCAAGGGGCCAAGATCTCCCCGACGCTGACGCAACGGCGGCACCTCGATCCTCAAGACATTCAGACGGTAGTACAGGTCGCGGCGAAACGACCCGTCTTCAGTCGCCCGCTCGGGATCGATGTTGGTGGCTGCGATCACTCTCACGTCGACCTCAGTGTCCTCCGAACCCCCCAGGCGGCGGACTCTGTGATTATCCAGCACTCCTAAGAGTTTGCTCTGCAGCACCAGCGGTAGCTCGCCGATCTCGTCGAGAAAAATGGTGCCCTGATCAGCGAGCTCGAACAAACCGCGGCGGTCCTCATCGGCGCCGGTGTAGGACCCTTTGACCGCACCGAATAGCTCTGCTTCGATCAATGTTGCTGGCAAGGCGGCACAGTTGACCGCGACAAAAGGCGAGTCCGGTCTGCCGCCATAGTGGATTGCACGAGCGAGATGGCTTTTGCCGGTGCCGGTCTCGCCGGTCAGCAAAACCGGCGAGGCGCTCCGGCTGGCGCGCTCGATCAAAGCTCTCACCGCGGCGAAGTCGTTGCCGCCTACCATTTCGACCTGGTCGCGCTCGCTGGAGCGTCGCCGGCGTTCGAGATCTTCGACCCGCTCGAGGTCGAGCGTCCTGAAACAGCGGTGAATCGCCAGCTTAAGCTGGCCGATGTCCACCGGTTTCATGAGGTAGTCTTCAATGCCATGTCGCAGCGCGTCGATGGCATTGTCGAGACCTGGGTTGGCGGTTACCAGCAGAACTTTCGGCGACCATCCATGTTCACGGAGCTCCTGGAGCAGAGTCAGGCCTTCGCCGTCAGGCAGGTGATTGTCGAGCACCATGACGTCGATGCCCGGGGCAACTCGGCGAGCTTCCGCCAGCGAGCCCGCCTGCTTGACGTCGATGCCATCGAGCTGCAAGAGGTCGGAAATCGAGCGGGTGAACAGACGATCGTCGTCAACGACAAGAACGCGTTGGGCCGGCATCTGAGAATCTCGTCAGTGATCGACGATGTCGAGGAGTACGGTTGCGCGACAGCCTCGGTGTGGAACCCCCGAAAGCTCCAAGCTGCCGTTCATGCGTGAGATCAGTTTCTGGCTGATACTCAGTCCCAGGCCATTACCGTCTTTCTTCGTGGTGTAGAACGGTTGCAACAATCGCCCGGTATCCTGCGGCTCGAAGCCCAACCCATTGTCGATGACTTCGACAAGTCCGCGGCGGCTGTGACAGTGGCCAACCCGAAGCTCGATTCTTGGATCTTCGCGCCCTTCGATCGCGTCGACCGCGTTGTTGACAAGATTGAGCAGGACTTGGTGTAGCGCCCGTGGGTCGGCGGAGACCAAGAAGGTTTCAGGGGCCGGACTGACGACGATCACGATGCCTTCCTGTCTCAGACAGGGTGCCACCAGGTCGGAGAACCGATGCAGGAACGCGTTGACGTCGACCGGCTCGACGCTGGGGCGTTCGAAGGCGGTGAAGCTGCGCAGGGACTTCAGTAGATACTCGACGCGACCAACCTCCAGCAGGACGCTGTCGAGGTAGTCTTTGACTTTGTCGGGGTCGAAACGATCGATTCCGGCTCTCAGCACGCTCAGTGCCGCTTTGATCGAGTTGATCGGATTGCCGAGCTCGTGGCGAACTCCTGAGAAGACGTAGCCCAGACTCTCGGACATGTTGAGCGCTTCGCTGACCGATTCGAGGCGACGTTGCTCGGTGACGTCCGAGCACCGGGCGATGTAGGCAGCGACCTCGCTCTCGTTCTCCCGGATCGCGGTGATCGTAAGTTCGAGGAGTTGAACCCTGCCCGATGCATTACGATGTTCGAACGTCAACTCGGCCGCGCCGTCTGTCTCCAACGAGGCCGTCAGCCTTCGCCATTGAGCCAGGCTTCTTGGGCGGATCGGCAGTCGCCAAGCGGGTAAGTGTCGGGCCTCCGCAGAGGACACTCCGGAGAGGCTCTCGAATGCCGGGTTGACCAGTTGCACCCGTAGCCGTTTGTCATAGACCACAACCGCGACTTCGCTGCGCTCGATGGCGACCTCGAGCCACTTTCTGACGGTCTCGCTGCGGCGTTGTTCGGTGACGTCTCGAAAGACCGTCAGGAAGTGGCTGATCCTGCCTAGATGATCGGTCAGTGGCACCGTGCTCCAGCTCATGCGGAAGACCGTGCCGTCTTTGCGGTAGTGCATGGATTCACCTTGAAACGGCTCTCCCGCTTCGAGGGTGGATATCGCTTCAGCCATCATCTGGAGGTCGGTGAGGGGGCCACGTAAGATCGCAGGCGTTTTGCCAATGACGTCTGGGAGCTCGTAGCCGGTGATACGTGTGAAGGCGGGGTTGACATAGATGATCTTCCCACCGTTCGAAAGATCGGCGTCGGTGATGGAATAGCCGTCGAGGGCAGCCTCGACAGCAGACCCCAAAAGCCACAGGGCAACCTCTTGGGTTGAGCTGGCATCTGGTTGAGCTGTCGAGACCCTCTTGAGTGACTTCTTGCCTGAGCTGAAAGGGTCACTTTCAGCCCGGTTCGAAGGCTGTCGGTCACCTTTGGGTTGGGTGGGGCGGTTACGGTGTGAGTGTATCGGGAGTGGTCTCATCCAGTCCTCGTTGAGGTACTTGGCGTCCCCAAGATTTATCGGCTGCGAACGCCCGCGCCGGTCTGCCGTTGGACGTGTAAGGGCCGAAAGTTGAACCGGCATTGTCTGAGTCGGCACTGTTTGCGTCGGCACTGTTTGCGTCGAGAGAAGGGCCGGCATAATAAAAGGGCGATCAATCGTCCTGATCATGCTGGGCGTATTCCTGAGCTCCAATGGCAAAGATATGACTAACTGGTCATTCATGAATGTGCTCTCCCAGATTGGGCTCGGATACACCTTCCTCTTCCTCTTCTGGAAATTCCCATGGAAGGGCCAGGCCATCGGCGCAGCAATCATTCTAACCTGGACATGGGCTCTTTATTCTTTTGCGCCCGGTACCGGCATCGACATCGAAAAGGGTGATCCTGAAGTATTCGTCACCGCAGAATGGGCGCAGGAAAACCTGAAGGACATTGCGCCCGCCTGGCACAAAAATGCCAACGTTGGGCAACAAATCGATCTCTATGCATTGAACGAATTGCCGCGCAAAAAACCCTTCGTTGCCAACGCAGGCG
>JAJCXQ010000618.1 GCA_029263355.1 Acidobacteriota bacterium
GACGCCACCAGCGGCCGCACCAGCCTGGGCACCAAGAGCGGCACGATCACCACCCTCAACCTACCTGCCTCGAGCGCCCTGGTCGACGAGGTGGTCGCGATCGAGCTGCGCTACTACGAGAGCGGCATCACCCCTGGAGGCAGCCGCCGCCAGCATCTGCATCACATCCGACTCGTTCCGTGAGGAGGCAGGCGGGGCGCGACCATACGCCCCGGGCTCTAAATCGCAGGAATAGGAGTCAGGTTTCGGAGTTACATTGTGCCGTGCTCCTCGAAGTCTCGCGCCAGTAGTGGCTACCGTCCTCACCGCTCGACAGCCGGACTAGTGTGCAGGTGTCGCCGCACGTCATATTCCAAAAGCCCATTCCAGGCGCGCCTTGTCCGTCCAGCTGAATGTTTCCAACGCCGCCGTCTTCGCTCAGCCGGGCAGTGGGTACATCACAAACGACGATAAGTTTCTTGCCGTTGTGCCCCTCGGTAATCGTGTGTAACGGAGATTGCAGCAGAAGGACATCTACCCCGGAGACGTTCTGAACACCGCTGTTCGTGCCGACCTTCGGTTCGACCACGGTCGGAGGAAAGGCGACCCAAGAGCTTCCGTCGTAGCGCCATCCTGCCGGCTCCTCGGGCTCGAGCTTGTTGTTCCAGACGATGTCATGCACCTGCCATGCGCCGGCCGTCGGCGGGTTGTTCGAGAGGCTGATCAAGGTCCCATCGGGGCGTACATGCCCTTGCCAAGGTTCAGCCCCTCCCCATTCTTGAATGATGTCGACGGGGGTGACGATGCTTTCGGCGGCGAGGAAAGCACGACAGCTCCGCGCTTCGTTTAGGTACAGAACTTTCTGCCCCTGATTACAGCCACCCCAGACGTAGGCGTTGTTGCAGCCATCGAATACCACGGCGTGACCAACCTCGGCATCGCCAGCGTTCGACCGCGAACCGAAGACCCGGATATTGCTGGATCGATCGCGAATTCGGATCGCAGATTGGAGCGCACCCTCGATAGTGATTCCATGCACATCACATTGGGCGACGCCGACCAAATCCAAGCCGTAGTCTCCCGGTCGCCCAGCCACTACTCGCAGGAGCGACATCCGGCCGCCGTTGGGCACTGGCTCGAAGCCGTGAGACCCGCGAATCCGAATAAAACAGTCGGTGTGGGCATCGCCTCTGATTCCGTCGGCCCACGACTCCGAGCACGCCTCCATTAGAAGGCCGATCGGCCCTCCTCGCGTGCGGCAGTCTCGCATTCCAAAATACGCATTTAATCCGCGGATACACGCCACCCGGGCACCGATGGCAAAGACACTGCTCAGGTACGTGGTCGGCCCAGCGGAACCCTGCCCACCCGCCGGGTCGCCGAGTGACTGGAGAACGTAGTCCACCTTCGAATTGCCGTCGAGAGTCAGATTCTCGACGTTGAAGGGTGAGCCTCCAGGGCCAACGAACCACTGGCCCTCCGTCTCACAGATGAGGGTGGCTCCACCGACGCCACTCAAGGTCCGATGAAAGGGCACGGCTAACGTTTCAGCGTTGAATCGATAGGGCGTAGGATGATCAAAAATCAGAGTGTGGCTAGTCTTGGTGGGGTCACTAGCCCAGTTAGCGTAAGCTGCTGAGTTCTCGGCCGCAGACTGGCTGGGGGAAATGCCGGCCGACCGCGCCGAATCGAGACGCCCCAAAGCCTGGGCGGGCTGAGCAAGCGCCGGGCGGCTGCCGGAGAGGATCGCTCCGCCGGCCGCCCCGACGAGAGCTGCCGTCAGCTGGCGACGAGAAGCTCCGGAAGAGTCCGTTCCCGGCCGATGACTTGTGGATCCTTCCAGCGTCCCCGAGTCTCTTTCGCTTTCATCAAATTGAAGCCTCCTATCGTGCACCAAACACCTCCTATTCAGTTGCTCTGGCCGACACCACAGTCTTGTAGCGGCTCGGCACGGTGCTGATTCGACTCCGTTCGACTATTTCGAGCCGTTGCATCGACATTACGTCAACTTCTAAGTGGCAGGCAACGAGCGCCAGAGAGCGGCCAGAGCATCGACGCCGAGCCATGCCGACTTACAGCACGATCGAGCCCCACGACCGAGCCGCCGGCGAGCTCGTCGCCGAAGATGTAGATCGACACTTTGTGGTGCGTTCACTCGCGGCGCAACACCTCCACGGGATTGACCTGCGCTGCTCGGTTTGCCGGCAGCCAGGCGGCGGCTATGGCGGTGGCGACGACTCCGACCGCGACCACGAGGTAGGTGGACGAAGGGCCACTGACGAGTCCGGCGATGAATCCCTCCGCGACTCGGGTGAGGAACGCGGCGGCGACGATGCCGAGGGCGAGGCCGGTGACAACAGGGTAGAGGCTCCGTTTCAGCATCTCGCCGAGCAGTTGCAGGTGTTCTGCTCCTAAGGCGGCGCGAATGCCGATCTCCTGGATCCGCCTGAGGACCGCCCAAGTGACGGTGCCATAGATCCCGACCGCCATGAGTAATACCGCGAGTGCCGCGAAGAGCACGGTCAGAAAAGAGTTGAAGCGTTCCTGGACGAAGGCCCGTCCGAGCTGGTCGGCGGCGGCAGTCGCCTCGCCGATGGCAATGCCTGGGTCCACGGCTCGTATCTTCGCTTCCAGGGTCTCCAGCACGGGGCCCGGGTTCTCTGTCGCGCGCACCACGAGGGTGTTGGCGAGCAGGGGGGATTCCCAATAAGGCAAGTAGATATGTGCGCTCGGACCGCGTTGAAACACCATTAGGGTGTCGGCGGTGACGCCCACGATCCGGTGCCAGGAACCCGGATTGAGGCTCAGGCGGCGGCCAACAGGACTCTCACCCGGGGACAGGCGGTCCGCCAGGGTCTCGTTGATGACCAAGGGAGGTTCTGGCAGCCTCCGGTCTTCTTCGATGAAGCCACGGCCGTGGCGCAGCGGGATCTCCAGAAGGCGGAAGTAACCTGGCGAAGCGACGACCGAATCAAGGATCTGTCCAATGGGCTCTCCCGTCTCCGATCTGCCTTCCAACTCGGGTCGGCTGAAAAAGATGCGGGCGTGAGAAGGGAGGCCACTCGCCAATACCATCTCAACGTGGGGTAGGTCGATGACCTCGCGCAACTGGTCGAGAAGGGTCACCTGGGGTTCCTCTGCCAGGTCGCCGCCTCCCGGCATCTCCAGCCATGCGGTCCAGACATCCTCCACCGCGAAACCATAGTCGAGTGACCCGAGGCGATCGAGCTCGCGGAGCAACAAGAGGGCGCCCAGCACAAGGACAAAAGAAACAGCCACCTGTGTCGCCACCAGGAGTTGGTGCATCGAGTGGCGCTGGCGGGTTGCCGCGGCGCTTGAAAGGCTCTGCTGCAAGGACACCGCCAGGTCGGGCCGCGAGCCCTGGAGCGCGGGCAGTAGGCCGAAGAGGAGTCCGGCCAGCAGGGTCAGCGCGAAGGCGAAACCCAGCGAAGAGAGATTGAGCTCGAGTCCCTGAAGATGATTCAGAGCCGGCGGCGTGAGCGCCAGAATCGTTTCGAGGCCCCAGGACGCCACCAGCAACCCGAGGGCGCCAGCGGCGACGGAGAGGACGATGCTTTCGAGCAGCAGCTGGCGCAGCAGTTGGCCGCGGTCGGCGCCGACGACGGCCCGCATCACGATCTCGTGCTCGCGCAGCTCTCCTTTGGCGAGCAGAAGGTGGGCAACATTGGCGCAAGCGATCAACAGCACCAACGCCGCGCTGGCCTGGAGCCAGAGGATGGGATTGCGCAGCCTGCCATTCAAACGCTCTTGAGGGGTGAGCAAAGTGGCCTCCGCCGAGAAGTCCGTGCGATCCATTCTCGCGGCGTGAGCGCTACTGATGACGCTGAGCTCGGCGGTGGCCGCCTCCTGCGAGACCCCTTCTCGCAAGCGGGCGAGGACGGTGATCTGCGAGCCTTCGGGAGCCTCGGTGAGAGGAACGAAATAGCCCGCAGCGGGATGCTCCATTAGGCGGAATTCGGGCGGCAAGATACCAACAATCACATGATCCTCACCGTTGAGATCGATGGCGCGGCCGAGCACTCCAGGGTCGGAACCAAAGTGCTTCCGCCAAAGCTTGTCGCTGATCACTACGATGGGCTCCGAGGAAGGACGAGCATCATCCCGAACAAAGCCACGTCCAAAGGTCGGTGAGTAACCCAGAAAGGCGAAGAACCCGGGGGAGACGTGCAGGCCTTGAACCGGGGCTGATGTGTTTCCATCGGCCTCGAGCAGCGATCCGTGCCAAACGAAGCCCGCCATGTCCTCGAAGGACTTCGCTCCTTCTCTCCAGGCTCGAAAGACCTCCGCTGTAGGCTCTCCCCACATCGTTGACCGGCCCTCGAAGGTCTTTTCCCAGATGTAGACCAGACGCTCGCTGTCTGAGTACGGCAGAGGATGGATCAGCGTCGCGTCGAGGAGAGTGAAGAGAGCGGTGTTGGCGCCGATCCCCAGGGCGAGGATGGTCAGCGCCGCCAGGGTCAGACCGGGACGCTGCCGAACCAGTCCACGGACGGTTGCCCGCAGACCAGCCACCATGAATAAGTTGTCGAATCTTGTTGTCATGAGAACCTCCCGAGTTCATTAAAAGAGAGGCATCTTCATAGAGCAAGGTTCGTGCCCAGCGGTCCGTGCCGGTCGTTTCCCGTTCTGCGGCCCGGTGCCGTTGCGGTTTTCACCGATCTTGGGAATTGCCCGTCCCGCAATCGCTCAGTTTCCGCCCTTCGGATGTGTGGCTGGCACCGAATCTCGGACTAAGAACGAGGCAATGGCAGAGATCGCTGAGTGGATCAGCACGCAATTGACCAGCAGATCAACGCCTTGACACTTAGTGCCAACGCCTTCAGATCTGTCGGGCTCGTTCTTGGCTCGGACACATGTCCGCCCGAGGCAATAACTTTTGTTTCTGGCCCGAACACAAGTCCGCCCGAGGCAATAATTTTTGTTTCTGGCCCGAACACAAGTCTGCCGGAGCCAATAACTTCTGTATCTGGCCCGAACACAAGTCTGCCAGAACCAATAATTTTTGTTTCTGGCTCGATTCTTCCCGATCTTCTCGCGGGGGCGCATCGAGACGATTTGGAGGTCGGGATCGAGCAGCCGTTGCTCGATGATGTCTAACAACTCCGCCACCTGTACCGAAGCGCGGGTGCGATCGGCGCGGATCCGGCTTAGGAGGGGTCTCAGTGACCTGGCGGCACAGAATAGAGGCTGTATCTTCCGGCATACCTGGCAATCTAGCGGTCTGGGTCCGATGTCGTCGAGTGGCGTGAGGTGCTTGGCCGCTTGGACTCGGAAATCTACTCGACCCATGGGGGATTCGTAGTGCGGAATGCGCTGTGGATAGAAGACCGGAGATTCTAGTTTGGTCTGGCAGGTGTCGTAGCTGGCGAACGAAACTAGAGGGGAATTCACTAGATTCGGTGATCGAAGGAGCTGCTATTGAGTAGATCGATCTTCGCCATGTTTAGCAGTTGGTTTTGTCGCGGCAAGAGGCGACGAAGCTGTGCTGTCCTGTTGGTGTTGGCCCTGCTAGCTTCGGGCCATGCTTTGGCTGACGCTCCAGTGCCGCCAGGCGAGCCGTTGTTACTTCCACCACCCAGCCCGGTTCCGCCCGGCGAACTGAATCAAAGCCGGATCAAAAAGCAAGGAAGTCTGCAGGTGGTCGGCAGCTGTCTGTCGAGCGATGGCGCTGCATTGCCTGGCGTTATGGTCGAAGCAGTGACAAATGACGACACCGTGGTAGGTAGGGCAGTATGCGGCGCCGACGGCAGTTTCAGAATTTCTGGATTGGCTCCAGGTCATTACACCCTTTCCGCCAGACTAGACGGATTTGCCACCAAAGCCCAGAGTTTGACTCTGGTTCCAGGTGCGGCCTCCAATCTGACTTTTTCTTTCGCTGGCCCGCTGCCGCCCGGTGAGTTTCAGTCCCTGCCGGCTTCTGAGGCGGTACCCCACTGGTCGTCTGATGGCACTCCCGTTTACAAGACCATCAGCCTCGATCGGAGCAAATTTTCAGATGACCTCGCTCTCGGATCCTGGTTGAGCGCCAAGGCCAATGAGGGTTGGGCATTATTGGCAGTCATCCCAGAAACGGCCGGAACCAGCGCTTTCGTCTTCTCGCAGAGCCTGGGCAGTGACTGCCTGGTAGTAGCCGAGTTGTGGCCTATAGATATCGAGCGCTTGCAAGAGCGTTTGAAGCTGAGTAAGTCCAGGCGGCTCGCCGGTGTTCATCGACTTGGACCTGACGCTGCCGCTTTGGTGCTTTGCCGTGGCTGATCCACGTCCTCCTTGGACACCAGAGGAGCAAGCGGTGCTGCGGAGTGCCCGGCTCGTTGTTGAGCTCGAGAAGATTCGCGGTGACCAGCAACCATCCCGGAGCAAACCCACTTGGCAGCGGTTCCTCGAGTCGACTGGCGGTGCCGCGCTGATCACTGTGCTAGTTGGAGGGATCGCTGGCGGTTTGATTACCTCCCACCTAGAAACACGTCAAAAAGACCGTGAACTGGCTGTCCAGAAAGAACAAGCAGCGGAACAGCGAAAGTCAGCCGCCCACAAAGAGCTCCTCACGGCCCGGCTGACTGCTGTGCAGGGGGCGATCGACCTGCTCGGTCGAGCGATCGCGGCCGGAGAAGATCTGATCGTCATTACTGGGCCTGAGTGGCGACTTCAAGAGGCCCGTGCAGAGGTCGACGCTAAGGTGACGCGACGCAAGAAAGAGGAGTTGCGCGAGGGTTGGAATACTGCCGATGCTGCTTGGCGCAGCCAGCGACATAGCGCCGGTCTTCTCCTTGCTGTCTATTCCAGCAAGGCTCGTAACGTCGCCGAAGCTTGGCGCCAAACCGAAGAGACTGTAGCTGGCTTTCTCGATTGTGCCCGAGACTACTATGTGGAGCACGCTACAGGGACTGGAGATCCGTCCGCAGGTTGCCGGGAAGCGCACACCGCCGCCATCGACGCGCTCGTTGCCCTACCCAAAGCAGTAGGGGTGACCGAAATAGTTGGCCCTGAATTCTGAGTTGAAGAGGGTGGTGAGACTCTTCTCGATCTTCTCGCG
>JAJCXQ010000619.1 GCA_029263355.1 Acidobacteriota bacterium
CGACTCAAGAGGTTACAGGCGCAATCCAGGCCTGGGGACTCATCGATGAGGATGGAAAGCTCAAAGTGGGAGAGGGCATCAGTAACGTCGTCTCACAAAAAGATGGCGTTTACACCGTCACCTTCTCGTCCCCACTGAGCAATATTCCGGCGGTCGTCTGCAGCATTCTCAGAGGTGACAATTCTCATGCTGGGACCTCGGCGATCCCCGGAGGGATCTCGGAGAAGGAGGTGACGGTCAGAACCAACAACAGTAGTGAGAATTATAGAGACCGTCCGTTCTCGATCATCGTTGTCGGTCTCTGAGTTTGGAGGTATGACATGGGCGCGCAACAAACCACCGGCAATACCCAAGGAACGCTGGCGCAACCCGATATTCGAGGGTTTCAACTCGACGCCAGCGCCATCGGAGACATCGAAAAGAGCGTCAGTCTCTACCGCGGAGACGTCAATCTACCGCTCAACCTGGTCGATCTCGACGGGCCGAACGGTCTGGTGCTCGCCCTGTCTGCCTTTTACGCCGGCAACGTGACTCAGGGGGTCGAAACCTGGAACCTGGAGGCGCCCACGAGCGTGGTGGGCCTGGGCTGGACGATGCCTTACGACATGATCACCTTCACCAACAACGGCACCACCACCTGGTTCGATGGCAACTTCCAGCTTTACTCGAGCGGCGCTCCTTGCCAGCTCATCCACGTCGATGTGACTACGGACGATGAGGGTATCGAAGTGATCGTTTTCGCCACCCGCAAGCACCCTCTGTGGGACATCCGATATTGGCCCAGCCTGGAGCGCTGGCAAATCACCCGCGACGACGGCACGGTGCTCACGTTCGGTGACGCTTCGTCAGCAAGCTCGGCGGTGCAGTACGGCGTCCGTTGGGGTAACTGGACTGGCAGTAGCGACGTCACAACGGATGACCAGGGTCTTTTTGCCGTCGCCTGGAACCTCTCTCGCGTCCAAAACCAGTGGGGTAACACGCTCACCTACACCTATCAAAACGACGACCTCGACATCGGCAACGGGCTTTCCTTCACGCGTGCGAGCTATCTCAGTGTCATCACGGACGCCTATGGGCGCACCGCCGAATTCATATACGCCAACAAGGATCCCGACGAATACCAAAGCGCCAACGTCGTGCCAGATACTGCGTCTAGCAACCCTTATCAAGATCGCTTCGAAACGCTTTATCTTCAGCGCATCGACGTGCGTCCTCCAAACGATGGAGAAGATCTCTATTACAGCTTGGTCTTCGACTATTCAGTCGAAGACCTCGCCAACGAAAATAGAACGTCGAAAACCAGTAAACGTTTCCTTCTTTCAGTCGCCCAAATGCGTGGGGCGGCTCTGATCTTGCCGGCCATCACGTTCCGTTATGACTTCGATACTTCGTCTTCGGCCCGGGGAAAACTGATCGAGGCCCAATATCCGGAGGGCGGCTGGGTGCACTGGCACTACCAAGATGTTGATCTGACCAACAACCAGAACGACGTCTTCAATCTGACCTACACTGCCAGCCGGCCCGCAGGCTACGAATCCGCCGTGCCACGGGTCTGGTTCGGAAGCGACTACATCGTGATCCTCTGGTATCAGAGCAGTCAGATGCAGATCCAGGTCTATTCCTACGGTGGTGTGTGGTCGTCACCCTGGACCGCCGACCTGGCGATCACCACCGACATTGACAACCTCCTCCTGGTTCCCGGAGCTAGTTTCTTTGCAATCTATTTTCCTAGCCCTGAAACGAACAATAGCAACTTGTTTATTTTTCAACGAGAACATTATCAATTCGGCAGATGGAGCGTTCAGGATCGGTCGAGCCAAGTCTCCGTCACGGATCAACAGGTTGATCCGACGACCACCGCCCTGGTGGTCGGGACCCAATTCATAACGCTGAACGCCGGCGGCACCAGCACGATTTACGCTTTCAAATTTGATGTGATCGAGGACGTGTGGCAGGAAACGCCCGATGTTTTTACAAAAGCTTCCACATCTGGTGATGGCAACATCAACGAGATAGTTCTGGCCGCCAGCAGCAACGTACTCTTCGTCGCCTTCTACGACGGCGATAGGGCTTTCACCCGAATCTACACCATCGCCGCTGATGGGACATGGCAGAACAGCGATGGCAAGTGGCAAATTTCCGGCTTGGAGACGAGTGAGCCCTTTACCTGGGACGCCCCCACTCAATACTGGCGAGCCGGCGCCGGATTTGGTGTGCTGACCTACCCGGTGGCCGAGGGGGTCAAACTCCAGGTGATCCAGTGGACAGAAAACCTGGAAGTCTTCTCATCAACAACTCTCGACGGGAACTCGCTCAACACGCTCGTGGTCGACAGCACGCTCGCCAATGAGAGCGATCTCTACCGCTATGACGGGGAACGATGGGTCGACGCGGAGTGGCTGACCGACGGATACGAGGTCACGGCGACCGACGATGCGGCACTGCGCACCCAAAGCACCGGCGGCGGGGACACGATGGCTCAATTCGAGCCCTTCGACGACCCTGGTTGGCACTTCGTCGATCTTCCTCGCGCGGGTGTCTACGGGATGCCACAATTCAGAGGCAACTTTCTGACCATGGGTACCGCGGTTTATGTGCGTCAAGCGGATTCGTCATGGCAACAGATCGGCACTGTGAACACGGATAATGAGAATGGTGTCGATGCCGACTCCGTGATCAACGCAGGCCCGGAATACATCCTCTACGAGGACAACTCACAAGCTGCCAGCGACCGCACGACCTACGCCCAGTTGTTGATGAACGGACAGTTCAAAGACAGTCCGGTGGCCATCACCGGAGAGAAGTTTCTGGTCGAGAGCACAGCCTCCGGTACTTCGCTGGTGGGTACCACTGCGTTTGCAACCTACCCGGCAGCGGCCGATTTCGAGACCACGAGCCAGTTCACTCTGCACCGGATTCTCAACCATTCCACGACCGATCTGACGGACACCGTGGTGGCCGCCACCGAGGTCCACGCCGGTGATCAAATTCTCAAGACCCGGTTCAGTTACGACGAACAGACAGCCACCTACGATGCCTCCGGGCAAGTTGTCCAGTATGCCGAGGTGGAAGCGGAGCGCGTGACGTTCGTCAGCGAGGACCCTGAAGATCCGGACGAAGTCTCCCTCGGCAGAACACAATCCTCTTTCTTCAACGGACTCGAGCCGACGGATTTCGACGCTGGCGAATGCGGCGAAGACAGCCCGGAGATTGACTGTTACTACAGCCTGACCAATGGTTACCTGGTGTCGCAGATCGAGTGGGACGGCGACGGCAACCGCGTCGCCACGACAACCCATGGCTGGGCGCCAGTCGAATACACCCGTGTGGCGGACGGCGGCTTTGCCTGGTTGGCCAACACCATGGGGGTGGTCTCGCATGAGATCGTCCAAACCCAAGACAGCCTGGATGTCATCAATCTGGGTAGCACTGCCGACGAGTCCGGCGAAGCCGGCACCGCGATCCTCACTTCGACGCAGATTCTGACCTACGATCCGATCACCGGTTATGAACGAACCCGCCAAGAAACGTACCCCAACTCCCGCGGAGAGTTGGAATCGCGAGTCACCGAGCTTACTTATGCCTGGGAGGTCGACGTTTATCAACAGATGAGACCAGCGGGCCTGCTCCAGTCCATTGCCCAGGCCGACGTGACCGTCGACGGCGTGTATGTGCAGAGCTCGGTCACCACGTTTCGTCAAGACTGGACCGAGACGGCGAGTTGGGGCGACTACCAGTCCTACGAATGGCGCGGCGGCAGCACCACTGCGCTCTTCGACTTCGACGCGGGCAGTGATCGAGCCGAGTGGCTGAAGCGTTTCGAGAACGTCGATCG
>JAJCXQ010000620.1 GCA_029263355.1 Acidobacteriota bacterium
CAGCGAGCTGGTATCGTAGACTCGCTAACGGGTCAGACTCTAGCTTCCCAAGTTTCCTATCCTGCTGTCGAGGCAGCGGTCAAGGACGAGGTTATCGGCAACATGAACCGCCTAGGGCCGATTGGCGATCTGGCTGCCGAGCGACGATCTTGGCGTTGAAGACAAGTCGCCGGCAGGTACGGCTCACCACGCTCTCGCATATCGAGCCACACTCTAGTCAACATCATCGTTGAGCGATGTCAGAGAGACCGGAGCTCAACCGCACTATCGGCGCTGCCATGCGGACCCTTCGCAGACGTACAGCGTACACCGACGCTGATACCGCAAAGCGCATGGGCTATGGCCCCAACGGCAAGCACCACATCAATCGCTGGGAGCGTGGCGATCGGGGCATCACCGCAGCAAGCCTCCTACGCTACTTGGCAGCCATCGACGCCTCGCTTATCGATCTCAACCGCGAGATCGACAAACGGCCAGTGAGCAGCCAGCGACTCGAGGAGATCGCTCGTGAGCTGCAAGTCTTGGCCGAGACCACCTAAGGTTCGTCTCGCTCCCGCAGCGAGCTCAATAAGAACGAATCCGTTCAGCCTTCCGTGTGATGGTCTCGATGTTCGGCCTCTCTTTCGCTCATCAGGAGTCCTTTAGGACTCCTGGAAACATTCGGGGGCCTTGTCCTGAAGCTCGATGAGGCTGCATAGTGCTCCCTCCAATAGCGTCCAAGTACAGGCGGGGTCTTTTGAACCGACTGTTGCTAGGCCACTCCAGCAAGGATAGCTGTCCAAAAGGAGGTCAAGATGCGCATCGAGACAACGCCCTCTCCCTATCTCACGACCGAGGAAGCCGCAACGTACCTGCGGCTCCGCCCATCTACTCTCGAGCGCTGGCGCTGCGTCGGCGATGGGCCATCCTTCCGCAAGTTCGGACGCAGGGTGGTCTACCTGCAGGCAGAATTGGAGGCCTTCGCGGAACTAGGTCGAAGGGCATCGACCTCCGACCCTGGTGTCTCCAACTGCTAGTCAATCCGTCGACGGCTGCTGCTGACGAATCGACAAACAACGCTGGGATTACGAGAAGAGTGGCGATGTGCAGAGGAGCGTGGCGATGTATGGTGGAGCGTGGCGATGTATGGAGGAGCGTGGCGATGCGCAGAGGAGCGCGGCTGATGAGTAGCGTAGGGTGGCAATGTGTAACGGAGCGTGGAGATGTGTAGCAAGGCGTGGCTGTGCGTAGGCGACAATGCGATGCGTAGAGGAGCGTGGCAATGAGAGGCGAAGCGAGGATCAATACGAATAGATTGAAATCGTTCCCAAAACGTATCCTGGTTCACAACCCGAAGGGCGGCGTCGGCAAGACGGTCGTGGCAGCGCTCGCCACGGAGTGGTTCTTGTATCGCGGCCTGACAGTGAATCTGATCGACGCGGACGGCAACCACAGCTCTCAAGAGTGGATCGACAACAACCGCGATGAGGGGCGTGAGATCGTGACGCCTATCGACCCCGATATCGAGATCGTAGATACAAAAGGAGCTCCCGGGAGCGCAGCGGCGTTCCTGCGAGCAAGCGATCTAATCCTCACACCATTTCAACTCTATGGATACGACTTGAGCGAGGTGATCGAGATGTTCGACTCTCTCCCGATCGATCTCCGCAGGAGCCTTGGTTTCATTCCCAACCGCGTCAGGGCCATGGGCCTCACGTGTGAGCAGCGCGATGGCTTCGACCAAATCGAGAACTTGATCCGACAAGAAGGTACCGGACAGCTGTTACCAGGTCTTGTGGACCGGGTAGCAGTTTATCCGAATCTATTCAATGGCTCACGGGTCAACTTCTTCGAACAGCACGCCGGCAACGGAACCAGCGTGGTCAACGCACAGCAAGAGGCGTCGCATCTCTTCAAGGAAGTTGAGCGCTTGCTCGGCCTCGGACCGAGAGCGCCGCGATGAAAAATCTCATCCGACGCCGAAGGCTCGACTACGAAGTCGAAGGCAGCGACGCTGTTGGTGCGCGGTCGCTCCCCGTCGATGGGGCGACCCGGATCAACCCGACTGTGAGTGCCGCGGTGATCTCCGAGGCGCAGAATGCGCTCGAGGCCGCACACACGAGTGGCGACTACCGCTACCAGAGCGTCGGAGACCTGATCCGCGCAGCGCTCATCGCCTATGGCGACGGGCTACGGCTAACGCAGCAAGCCCGAAACGGTCGCAAGAAGCGACATACAGTTGAGCTGCCGCCTGAGCTGCACAAGCAGTACTCAAGATTCCCGAGCCGAAGCCGAGGTGTGATTGTCGAAAGAGCGCTGCTAGCGTTTTTGGCACAGGGCTACGACAAACCGAGCGAGACTCCGGGAGTCTTAGCCTGACTCGAAGGCAAGGACGTTACCGTTCGACTCTCTGCCATGTAATGCTACATTTAGCGACTCAGCGACGACGTCTGCATCCAAGAGCAGTCGGTCAGGTCGATAGTGGGTGTACCTGGCGGTGATATCGCTGCTCACCGCATGGCCTGCCAAAATCTTGACCCGATCCAGCGCAATCCCGATCTCCAGTGCTGTAGATATGAAGGTGTGACGCGTAGCATCGTAAAGCCGGATCCGTTCTGGTAGCTCGGCCCGCCGCTTGATCCGGTACCAGATCGCCTTGAGGTCGTACATAGGCTTTCGTGGACTGCTACCAGCAAAAACAAACTCACCGAGACGCGGCTGCGCCTCGACGATCTCAGCAGCCGACTTTCCGAGGTAAACAGAACGTGGGCCAGTCTTGGCCACCCTCAGACGAATCAGGCGCCCATCCATCTCCAAATCCTGCCAACGAGCCTTGAGAATCTCCCCAGGACGAGCCCCGGTCAAGATCACGGTTCTCAGGCAAGCCGCCGTGATGCTCCCCTCTGTCTCCGCTTCTAGTGCCTGCCCCACTGCCCGAAGCTGATCGGGTGTCAACGCTTGACCACGCTGCCGATCCTCCGTGTATCGATGATGATCTCTCGCCGGATTAGGGACATCCCGAGGCCACCAGCCCCATTGCGTGGCAAGAACGAATGCCTTAGAGGCCAAAGCGAGCACTCGATTCGCCTGATACGGCGTCGTCAGCATACGCCGATGGAGCTCGGCGATATCCGCCCAAGTCACCTCAACAACCTTCCGTCGGCCAATAGCTGGCAACAGGTAGAGATCCCATAGCATCTTGTAGTTGCGCCGCGTGCTAGCCGCCTTCAGAGAAGCGTGTTCGCGCATGAACCGCTCGGCAAGATCTCGAACTGTAGGCTGGGCACGTTCCTCAGCCCGCTCTTCGAGCGGATCGATACCTACCATCACCCGCTCGCGAAGATCCCTCGCCTTGACTCGTGCTTTGTCTAGCGTCAGATCCGTAGCACGGCCGATCGTCATGCGCCGTGGCGAGCGCCAGCCAGGAAGGCTGTATTCGAAGAAGTAAGAGCGGATCCCCGTCTTCGTCACTCTGAGGCCAAAGCCGACTTGCTCAGCGTCCCAGATATAGAGCACCCGATTCGCATCAGGCTTGACCTTCCGGACCAACATCTTGGTGATTTTGCACCGCACGCTCTCATCTCCGTGTAGCGGACGTGTAGCGGATAACCATCCAATTCTAGCAAGCCTAAGCATACAAGATCGAACAGGCGAAGAACCTAACTGCTGCATTATATCAACTTAACTAACCTTCGCCTACTTCTATCCAAGTGCCCTCCCCTGTTTCGTAATCAGCAGGTCAGCGGTTCAAATCCGCTCATCGGCTCCATTGTAACTCTTTTGTTTTCATTAGTTTGCGAGAATCTCGACCGAGGTCAGATAGAGCCGAAATCGGGTTTAGGGTCACCATAGGGTCAGTTTGGTGTGAAACTTGGTGAAACACCTTAACGGGGTGAAACGGCTTGAAACACCTCGGCCGCGAGCTCTCGGCGGCCTTCTCTGAGCCGCGTCTGAGCCTGACTGGTCTCTTCGAGGCGGAGACGGGGCGCCGGAGTCAGGCTCGGCCAGAGCGATGAGGCTCCAGACGAACAGCGTGCTTCTCCTGACTGGCCGGCCCGGAGTGGGCAAGACGTGGCCGAGTGGATGTTATCGATCTTGATCCAAAAGTTGCCACCCGGATGAATCACTTCTCGCCCAAACTTGAAGCTCACCACGCCGCGGGAACGCTCAAAGAATTTCTTGAGCTTCCCTAACGAAAGTCACGTCCGTCTGGAATTGGTCGCCACCACCCCCGCCTTCGGCTTCCCTGACATCACCGCCCAGATGTGGTCACCGATCCTCTCGTTCGCTTGATGGCCCGGATCATCGGCCAACTATGCGTAGCGCTCGATGGTCGCGAGAAAACTCGCAGGCAATGGCTATGGACGGCAGCGGTAGCGAACTTGTCACTGGTCTGGAGCGCAGGAAGCCTTACACCGGTATGAGCGCTTCAATCATTGGCTTTTCAAGCTTCGGTGGGCCTCTCGAGGTCGCCAGGAACCATCGAAACCATCTTCGGCCCGAAGATGACCGCAGATGGGCATCTTCAACATTTCCCGAAGCGAAAAACTCCATTCACACAAACGACTCAAATCGAACAAATTCGGATTGCGGAACGGGGTTTTCGGCCAGCCCTCTAGCTAAGCTAAGCCTGGTTCCTCGATCGGCACTGATGGATTTACTGAAATCGTCGGCCGTGCCGCAACGGAACATGTAGAGTGAAAGGAAACTCCTCGCGGGACACCAGGAGTCGGAGAGAAAAGAATTGCCGTATTTGACCGACAAGACCGGTCGGCAAGTGGCCCTCTATAAGCAGCCCGTAGTCCAACGGCTCTGAGATGAGCTTGCTCTTTCTCGAGTTATGGTAACTGCATAACATCTGCAAGTTAATCAACGAGTGATTTCCACCCTCCCAGTAAGGGAAGACGTGGTCGACGCGCATGTCCTCGAAGCTGTGGGAGACATCGACTCCACAGACCGGGCAGACACCGCACTGAAGCCTCCAAAGGAACCTGCCAACGATATCTCTCATATAATATGAAGACGGGCGCTTCACAGCAAAGACGAAGGGTTGATAATAAAGAATGAACAACTCTTGTTCCCGAGGATCAAGGTGCCGAAGCTTATCT
>JAJCXQ010000621.1 GCA_029263355.1 Acidobacteriota bacterium
CGCCGGATCGTCCTCCCGGCCCGCCTCGGGGCGGGCCATCTTCGGCGACCGCTTGGCCTAGGGTGGTCATGGCGTCGATCAGACCGGGGTACAACACCAGCCCCGCGCCTTCAACCACCCAAGTGTCGGAAGGAATCTCGAGGTCGGTTCCAATCGCCTCGATCAAACCATCAGCGATCAGCACTGTTGCCCGTTCCAGTTCCTGGCCAGGGGCGGTGATTACTTTGGCGTCACGGATGGCAAAGAACGGTGGGGGATCGGGACGTTGGGCAGTCGCAGGCCCGCCGACGAGGACACCGAGGGTGACCATGGCGCAAATCTTAGAGACAAAGCGAGCCTTGAGGGTGCAGGGTTGAAGGGGCACATCGCGCATCGACGCTCCTTGTTCTGGCGGTGGCATTGTTTGGCGGTAGCACTGTTTGGCGGTAGCCCTGCTGGGCGGTGGCACTGTAGGGCTTGGCACTGTAGGGCTTGGCACTGTTGGGCGGTGACGTGGCTTGGCGAGGGCCTGGCACGCCACTGTTCGAATTCTCATCGTGGGTTGTTTGAAATACGGGCCCCATATTACTCGTGGATCACTGGAATGAAGAAGCCGGTTGAGGCTGGTCTGTAGTTCGCGCTGTGTTAGCATCAAACGATGACGGCCGAAGAAACTCAGTCTTCCATTGACCCATCACCCGGAGTATCACCCCCTGGTGATGTGACTCTTAGGGGTACGGGTCCACAACGGATAGCGGTGCTGCCCGGTGATGGCATTGGTCCCGAAGTCACGGCGGAGGCGGTCAAGGTGATCGACGCTGCGGCCGAGCGTTTTGACCTTGACCTCGAGCTGGTTGAGCTACCGTGGAACGCCGACCACTATCTCGCGACAGGCGAGACGTTACCTGACGGCGCACTCGACGACTTTCGCGACAATTACTCCGCAATTTTCATTGGCGCATACGGTGATCCGCGGGTGCCAGATATGAAGCATGCTGCGGACATTCTGCTAGGCATCCGCTTTGGGCTTGACCTCTATGTCAATTTTCGTCCCGTCAAGCTCTATCACGAGAGCCTCTGTCCACTGAAGGGTAAGGGGGTCGACGACGTCGACATGGTGGTGTTTCGAGAAAACACCGAAGGCGCCTACGTTGGCATCGGGGGCAACTTCAAGAAAGGCACCGCCGACGAAGTGGCGGTACAAGAAGAGATGCACACCCGCAAAGGCGTTGAGCGGATCATTCGCGCAGCCTTTGAATATGCCCGAGACAAAGGCCGTTCGACGGTGACGATGTGCGACAAATCCAATGTCATGAGATATGGCCACGAGTTGTGGCTACGCTGTTTCGACGAAGTGGGTAGAGAATTCCCCATGATCGAAACCCAGCACCTCTACGTTGACGCTTTGGCGATGCAGATGGTGCGCCGTCCCGAGAGCCTCGATGTGGTGGTGACCAACAACATGTTCGGCGATATCCTGACCGACCTGGGCGCGGCCCTGCAGGGCGGTCTGGGTCTGGCGGCATCGGCCAACGTCCATCCGGGCCGTACCTCGATGTTCGAACCGGTACACGGTTCAGCTCCAAAGTACGCCGGTCTAGGGCGTGCCAACCCAGTGGGGGCAGTGTTGTCAGCGGCACTCCTGCTCGACAATATCGGCCACAACGAAGCTGCCGCAGCGGTTGAACTGGCGGTCGCGACCTCCCTGGAACGAGGCGCGACAACCCGTGATCTGGGCGGTGACTTGGGAACTTCCGAGGTTGGTAATCTGTTAGCAGCGTCGGTGCGCGACGCCCGATCCGTCGCCAAATGAATCCCGATCGGTGCGACGACGTATAATGGAATGAGAAGCTTAGATCTTCAGGAGGATTGATCGGGACCCGCCGGACGCAACTCGTGATGCACCCCGAAGAGACAGACCTGGTTTACGACTGGAACGGCAGTCCGCAGATCGATCCGTCGACCCGTACGATCGAGCTTGACGACGAGACGCTGCGCGATGGCCTGCAATCCCCTTCGGTGCGTACGCCTTCGATCGAGCAGAAGCTCGAGATTCTCCATCTGATGGCGGAGATCGGTATCGATGGCGCTGATATCGGGCTACCTGCCGCGAATCGCCAGACCTTTGACGACGTCCTCCGCCTGGCTGAGGAAATTGTTGCTCAGAAGCTCCCGATCGTGCCCAACGCCGCTGCGCGGACAGTGATTTCGGATATCGAGCCGATTGTCGAGATCTCTCAGCGTACTGGCATCGCCTTGGAAGTGGCGGCGTTTATCGGCTCGAGTCCGATCCGCCAATATGCCGAAGAATGGGATATCGACCAGCTTGTAGAGTTGACTGACAAAGCAGTGTCGTTTTGCACTGCCAACAACTTGCCGGTGATGTATGTCACTGAAGACACCACTCGCGCCAAACCCGAGGACCTCAAGCGCCTCTACCGTACCGCGGTAGAGGCTGGAGCCCGGCGGGTCTGTGTTGCTGATACCGTCGGTCACGCGACACCGCAAGGAGCGGCAGCGGTGATCCGGTTCGTCCGGGCAGTGGTTGACGGTACCGGCGAGAAAGTCAAGGTCGATTGGCACGGTCATCGCGATCGTGGCTTGGCAGTCGCCAACGCACTGACGGCGGTGGTGGCCGGCGCCGATCGTCTGCATGGCACGATCCTTGGGGTCGGGGAGCGAGTCGGCAACACGGCGATCGACCTGTTGTTGGTCAACCTCCAACTGCTGGGCTGGACGGAGCGCGACCTCAGCCCACTGTCGCGCTATTGCCGACTGGTGGCCGACAGCACGGGTGTTCCGTTTCCCGACAACTACCCAGTGTTTGGCTACGACGCTTTTCGCACCGGGACCGGTGTTCACGCAGCCGCGATTATCAAGGCTCGCGCCAAAGGAGACGATTGGCTCGCCGACCGCGTCTACTCGAGCGTGCCGGCGTCTCTGGTCGGTTGCCGGCAAGTGATCGAGCTCGGTCCAATGGCGGGAGTTTCGAATGTTGTCCATTGGCTGAAGGAAAACGGCTATACGCCGGATCCCGACTTGGTGCAGGTGGTCTTCGAACGCGCCAAACATAGCCCCGGCGTGCTCTCTGAAGCGGAGATTCACGAGATCTGCCGGGGAGCGATGTCAGCAGCTTGAACGTACCTTGGGGGCGCACCCTCGACGCTTACCTCGATGCGCTGGCCGCCGAGCGCGGCTTGGCTAAGAATTCTATCGACGCCTATCGCCGCGACCTACGTCGCCTCGGTGAAGATCTCGAAGATGCCGGTTGCGATCTGCGGACCGCCGAGATACAGGATCTCCAGAAGCACCTCCGGAAGCTCCGGAAGCATGGGCTTTCGCCGCGGTCGGTAGCGCGCGCGTTGGCGTCCTGCCGTGGTTTCTACGCCTATTTGATCGAAGATCGCCAGCGCGAAGACAATCCCTCAATCCATTTGCAGGCGCCCAAGACCTGGCGTCAACTACCGAAGGTTCTCAGTGAGACGCAAATTGACGATCTGCTGGCAGCTCCCGATCTCGCCAAGGCTCTTGGAGTGCGCGACAAGGCGATGCTCGAATTGCTCTATGCTTCGGGGCTGAGGGTCAGCGAGCTTGTGGGCCTGCAGCTTTCCCAGATGCGTCTCGATCAGGGGTTCTTGATCGCTTACGGTAAGGGCAGCAAGGAACGGATTGTGCCAGTAGGAGAGCGTGCCGAATCCTGGGTTGGCCGTTACCAGAGTCAGGTTCGTCCAAGTCTGGTCGCCGGGCGGCACCAAACGGTTTTTGTCAACCACCGTGGCAACGGTATGACCCGGCAAGGTTTCTGGAAGATTTTGAAAGGTTACGGCGCAGAGGTTGGCATTCGCGATCTCTCTCCGCACGTTCTACGTCACTGCTTCGCCAGTCATTTGTTGGAGCACGGTGCGGATCTGCGGGCGGTTCAGATGATGTTGGGCCATGCCGATATCTCAACCACACAGATCTACACGCACATCCACCAGCAACGCCTCAAGTCGCTCTACGATCGGTTTCATCCGCGGGCTTGAGGCGCACGCTGGTGTTGACGGCACCAACGCTTAGGGACGAGCCGTCTCGAGTCCGTCCACGCGTCCTTCGAGCTTGTCGACGCGTTTGCGCAACGATTTGTGTGCCTTGCGATCCAGATTGCGATCGGACTTGCAACGAGAATCTACCCCGTCAACCTTTTGGTCTAGCTTCGTATGGAGCAAGGCGACACCCTCGGCGATCCCTTTGATGTCGGAGCGAAGGTGCTCAACCAAAACGTGGGTATGTCGGATCTGAGTGCCGTTGTCCAAGATGGCTACAGTATTGCCTTCGATCGCCTTGCGATTCTCGTCGATCGCCTTGCGATTCTCGTCGATTGCTTTGCTGTTCTTGTCGATCCGGCAGCCAAGGTCATCGAGTCGATTGTCGATGCCGTCGAATCGGCGGTCCATACCATCGAGTCGGGTGTCGATGCCGTCGAATCGACGGTCGATGTTCTCGAATTGGTGGTTGAGATCGGGGCTAGCTTCTGTTGCCATGGTCGTCCTTTCAAGGGATCGAATCGAAGATTCTAGCACGTGGTCTATCCTCGATTGGCGCCTCAGAGCGAAGTGCGCTCGGCTCGGTGCTTCGAGTTAGACCACGTAGTGACGTGCCCACTCCCATCGAGTGAGCATCGTTACCCTTAAAAGACGTAAAACGGCGCTCCGATCTCTCGATCGCGGCCAAATTGAGCCAAGAAAATTTGCAGCTAGTCTTCGGGATCGTTGCTGTCGCTGCCGTCATCTGAGAGTGCTACGCCGATCACGGCGCCAGCGATCACTGGCACATACCAGTATTTCTTGATCCACTTTCGGAATTCGCCGCCGTGGGAATTCACCTGCCGCACCACCTGAGTCTCGAAGGCGATTCGGGAGGTCTCTTCCGACGCCATCCATTGACTAGAAGGATGATTGGTTTGGGCCAGGTCAGGTGCCATCAGCTTGATTTGTTGCTCAGATTGGGCGAGCGCAGTCTCGGCTACGTCCTTGGTCACATCGAAGGGGAGGGACGCACCCTGCAGAGCGAGGGCCTCCTGAAGATGAAGATCGAGCTCTCCTTGACCAGCCGCAGTTTCGCCAGCGTCAGCCGGAATGGCTGGCAGCAAGAGCAACAAGGAAAGAGAAAAGCTTAAAAAGTACTGGTGAGTGGGTGTCTTCATACCTGACCTCCTGTGAATCATGTCTTGGTCGAGTTGCGGGCTCTCCCTCCCACCACGGTTGAGAGACCCATCACCATGCAGAGAGTCCTGGAGGAGGGAAATCCTTCTGTGGACCGAGGGCCTCGGTGATCCGCCTCGAACTCGTACGACAATAGGTTCTCGTTTAGGGAACGATGGTGGACGGATATCGCGTCCAGATGCCGACCGCTGAACTAACATGAGCTCATGACCAACCGAGAGACCTCGACCGAAAGTCTTGCCGATCTAGGGCCCGTGCTCGATCAACTCCTTGCAACAGCTCGCTCGCGGAGGATCCTCGACTTGGCCTGTGGCGACGGGCATCATGCTCGGCAGCTGGCTCAGCGAGACTTCGAAGTGACAGCGATCGACGCCTCCGAGGCAGTGCTCGACGAGGCGCGGCAAATGACCGAAGCGGACACGATCGACTATCTCCTC
>JAJCXQ010000622.1 GCA_029263355.1 Acidobacteriota bacterium
GCTAGCCTAGGATCATCCACGCCTTGCGGCTCCTCATCGAGAGAATGGCGAGCCAGCGCCTCGAGGAAACGCCACAGCTTGCGAAGGCTATCGCGAGTGCGCTTCTGAGATTTCACTTCTTCTATGCGCTGTTCGACACAACCCGACAAAGTGTTGAGCTGTTGTTTCTCCTCGATCTTGCTGAAGGGATCAACCCAGGTCGACGGGTGGTCCATCTCTGTCGTCTTCGAAAGGGAGTCCAGACGGTTCCGGATGTCGCTCTTCATAGCATCGACCAGAATCTTGAATCCGAAGGCTTCGATCTTGGCCTGGCGCAAACTGAGGATTCGAGCCTCCAGCTTATCGATCATGCCAGTGGGCCGACCGCTGATGATCCAGCTCGCAAACAAGTCGTCATTCCACAGGCGGACCTGTGCCACCAAGGCGTTCTCATCAACCGCATCGGTGCGAGTGCGATCAAAGCCAAAGATCGAACGATTATTGATCTTGCTCTCTGCCGTCAAGATATAGATCCGCCGCCCATCGACACACCGCTGCAATGCCTCACGTAGCCACAGAAAGATGCGATTCCCGAGTGGATCATTCTTTCGCTGGCGGTCTTGCAGGATTTGCTTGGCACCGAGATGGACAATCCCGTCGATGTCGGCACCGCGGTTGGTATGACGTCTGAGATTAGGCAGGCGCCTGACAAACATCTCGACATAGAAGTCGGTCACCAGCTCGTCGAGCGCATCGCCCCCGGACACCGGCACACCTCGCCGATCCGAGCTCCCTCCTGATACCCACCGCGGATATCCCGTCACTCCCAGATACGACGGCGATAGAACCCACAAACCTCGGCGCCGCAGCACCCCCCGGAGCAACGCTCGCGATGCTGCCCACACCCGGTCGAGGTCTTCGTCGGCTGGCTCACCGGACGGCGGAAGCGACCGGACGTATTCGCTGAACACTGAGCTCATTCTGCATCCCCTTGAGATCTCGTTAGCAACTCGCGAGCCACCTCGTGAACAGCTCCCGGATCGATGTCTATTCGATTCGATTTCGATCCTACTCCGACCGTCGACTGAAATTTTTTCTAGCAAGCCTTCCTCCAAAAGCGGCCACCAGCAGTTGCGCGCTCCTTAAGGCACCCACGAAGGCCGGGGGAATGGGCCTCAACAGCCCGCCTCCGGCAATCGCGCGCGATCCGAACCAGCCCCGTGGCCGCCTCTCCGAGATGCGGCCGTGGACCGTGAGCCAACGGGCTCGCCCGGGAGGATCTGCGCGCTCTGACGGCGCCGAACGACGCCAGGTCTTCCTTGGGTGACGCCCTCATCGGAGGAAAACCCATGCGTCCAACGTCTCTTTTTATCAACCCATCTCGCTGCAACCAGCCGAAGCCTTGGGCTTTCAAAACAAGCCATTACCTGACCCTGCTGGCACTGGCTTTTCTGGTGTTCGCGCCAACAGTGGCGGCTGCTCTGCCCTGCGACGGAGCGCAGCCTTTGGGGCTCGATCGTTCTGCCTTTGGCACCGTGTCGACAATCTCCCCGGTACGTTTCGCCATCGCGGTGACGGAACCGGGAATTCTGGTCCTCGAAGCACGCAGCCTCAACCCTCTGGCGGCCGTGACCCTTCGCGTCGTCGATCCGAAGCGAGATCATTCCGCCCTGGCGTTGCCGTCGATCAGCGGCCGACAGGTGCGACGTTTTGAGGCACCGGGGGTTCTGTGTGCAGAGGTCGATATCGTTCCCAGCGCTATCAATGGCTCTGCCAAAGGACGGATTCGGCTCGATGCCTGGACCGTCAGCAGGTCGGCAGCACGCGCCTTCGACAAGCCGTTGATGGAGCTCAAAACCACCGACACCGTCCCTGAAGAGGAAGAGCCGCCTCACGAACCCCTCGATGAGTGGGACGAAATGATCGGTGGCAACAACCAACAACGTGTCGGATTCTATAAAACGACCGGCACCGAGCCAGACCCTGAAGAGGAAGAGCCGCCCCACGAGCCCCTCGACGAATGGGATGAAGTCCGGTCTTACGGACGTCGAACCAACGAGTGGCGGGAGCTCACCGGCTATGGCTTCATCGAGATCCAGGGCAACTTCGAGTCGGCATGGATCAACGTCTACCCTGCATGCCCGTGGCTCGAGCAGCCCCGTCTGCTGTCGACATTGACCTGCGCGCGGTCGGTTCGGGTGGTCAGATCCGGCGAGCAGATCATCGACCGTCTGCATCCGGAGTCGACCGAGGCCCTCGCCATCCAATGGATGACCGCGGGACGCCTGTGGCTCGACACGCCAGGAGTGCTCTTTGATGCGCAGGGACTCCCCATCGTGACGCTGGAAGCTGGTGAGGAAGCAACCCTCGCTGCCGGCTCGTTCTTCGTGATGGCCATGGCTCAACCAGACGCTGACACCCTGCGGTTGATGGTCGACCTCGACTGACTCGACAATCGTCCATCGTCGGTCTGTCGCCGGCTGCGCCCTCCCGGGTGCAGTCGGCATGTTTCCAGCCCGCCTTGCTCGACATGTTAAGGTCGGCCATCTCATCACCTCACTTGGAGGCTCTAAGAGGAGGAGCAAGGAAGCGCTCACCGCGCTCCAGCGACAAAAGCTATGTCGAACGATCTCCCACCCGGCGTGACTCGCCTTTTGCTGGCTTGGAGCGATGGCGATACCGAAGCCCTCACCGAATTGATGCCGCTCGTCTGCGACGAATTGCGGCAGATGGCCCGGCGATCGTTCAAGCGCGAAAACGCGGGGCACAGTCTGCAGCCGACCGCCCTGGTCAACGAATTCTTTCTGCGCCTCCACAATCGCCGCACCGTCAACTGGAAGAACCGGGCACATTTTTTTGGCTCCGCGGCTCAGGACATGCGCCGTATCTTGGTCGACCATGCCAGGCGCCAGGGGCGAAAGAAACGCGGTAGCGGTGAGGTGCCGGTCGCCCTGGAACCGGAGTTGGATCAGGTCGCCACAGCTAGCGGTAGCTCGGCACCGGTAGACTTGAACGAAGTCCTCGATATTCACGATGCTCTCGATAGGCTCGAGGCCATCGATCCCCGAGCCGCCGATGTCGTCAAACAGAGATTTTTCCTGGGCATGACGGTGCGCGAGACCGCAGCCGCTCTCGAAATCGCACCGGCGACGGTCAAACGTGATTGGGAGTTTGCCCGTTTGTGGCTGTTCCGGGACTTGAAAGGCCAGCCGCAAGACACAGTGGATTCCCGGCCGGCCGCTGGCGAGAATTGATGTGAGTTGAGTCACGGCCACTGGTCTCAGATGAGTCGTAATCCAGAAAGCTCAGCCCTCCCCATGGAAACCTGACGGATATTGATGAACAGGCAGTTAGTTCATCTAGTCGATAGTGCTTGTCTACTAAACGCGTCACCGACGTCTGTAAAGGCTCATCACCGCCACAGTTTCCAGCAGCGCAGGGGGCCTTACCGACTCCACCATTCCACCACCAGTGGAATCTCCCGCAGGCGAATCATGCTACGTTAGAATGCGGCCATGGCAAGCCCCAAACCTCCCCGCGGACCTCAGCTCGATCTCGCAGGCGACCTCTGTGTGGCGTTCGTGAACACGGCGGGCTCGCGGACGAACAACCGGCAGCAAGGGGTGCAAAGCTATGAGGAGCTTTTGACCTGGAGCCAGCGGGTGGGTTTGGTGTCGACGGCGGAGGCGTTGCGGCTGGGCCAGCGGGCGACGGAGGAAGCGGAGCTGGTCCAGGCGGTGTTTGCGAAGGCGGCGAAGGTGCGCTCGGCGCTGTTTCGGATCTTCTTGGCGGTGGCTGGGGAGAAGGAGGCGCGAGCCGCCGATCTTGGTGTGGTGAACTCGGAGCTTGCAGCCGCGATGCCGAACGTGCGATTGGTGCCCGGGGAGGAGGGATTTACTTATGGCTGGGCGGGGGAAGAGGACGCGCTCGACCGCATGTTGTGGCCTGTCTTGCACTCGACGGCGGAGTTGTTGATCTCGCTGGCGGGGCGACCGCAGGTCCGCCAGTGCGCCGCTAAGGGATGTATGCTGTTTTTTGTCGACCGCTCGCCTTCTGGGCGCCGAGTGTGGTGTGAACGACAGACCTGTGGAAACCGCGACAAGTCGCTCCGCAGTTACCATCGAGTCGGCAAGTATTCACGGTTCTCGCCTCGGCGGTATTGAGGATAGGCTCGCGTGTAGCCCCACAGAGAACTTGCGGGGTCATCTCAGAGTGCCGTGTTGCCAGAGGGGACGATCTTTAGGATCAAACCGATTCACCCTTCTCCACTATTCAGAGCGCTCCGGTCAAGCAGCGAGGCCACTCGACCACAGTTAGATCCATTGTGGCATAGCCAATCCCACGCTTTTCCTCTATCGCCCGCGTTCGGGTCAAGCACAGGCGACGCATTGCCAAATGGGCCATCACCGGGGTCAAGCACAGGCGACACTTTGCCAGATTTGCCATCCACTGGGTCAAGCACACGCAACCCTTCATCGCGGTGAACTCTCAACAGGTCAAGCACAGAACCCCTTTTGCCACACTTGAATCGATTCAGGTCAAGCACATCGGGCCCTTTGCCTCGTTGGTCATCAAAAGGGTCAAGCACAGCCTGAGCTTTGCCGCACTTGACGCCAATGAGGTCAAGCACACCTGGTACTTTGCCTCAACGGCCTGCGATCAAGTCAAGCAGGCTCTTCGCTTCGCTGATCCGCCAATGTTCGGCAGGTAGATGGTCGCGAAAGATCTCCAAGGCTTCTTCGATCGCTTCGACGGCGGCTTCGAGATCGCCACGTTCAGCCACCAGACGCGCAAGGGAGATCAACGCTTCAGCACTTTGGGGATGTCGGGGTCCCAAACGCTGACGGCGGACCTCGATCACCCGCCGCAGCTGCTGTTCGGCGAGGTCGAGGTGACCTTCGAGCTGTTCTAGGAGCGCCAGCTCGTAGAGTATCTCGACCGTCTTCTTGTGATCCTCGCCGTAGAGCTCGATACGGGTCGCGTAGCCTCGCTCCAACAGGATCCGAGCCGCGGCAAGATCGCCACGTTGACGACGAATGCTGCCCTGGTGATGGTCGAGGCCGGCCCGGGTTGCGAGCTCTGGCTCTTCCGCCTGTGATTGTTCTTGACGAGCCTCGGCTAATGCCGCGTCCGCTTCGTCGAGACGACCTGCCGCCAAGAGAGCCGTGCCGAGGTTCTTGATCGCCTTGGCGACTCCCGCCGGCCCCATACCCAACCGGCGTTTCATGGCCAGCGCTTCACGGTAGTGCTGGATGGCGGCGTCGAACCGGCCGAGATCCTTCTCCACCCCTGCCAGGTTGTTTAGCAAGGTGGCGAGGCGGAAATGATCGCCGGGGTGATTGCCCATCCAGATCTCTGTCGCCTCGAGTAGCAGAGACCTGGCTTCCGGATATTGGCCCAGGTCCCGCAGGACGTTGGCGAAGCTGTTGTAGGCGACGGCCAGCTCATCGCTGTCTGGGGGCAGGAACTGGCGGGTCAAAGCCAAGCTCTCACGCAACAGCGGCTCCGCTTTGTCTAGCTGGTTCTGACGCCGGTAGACCTGACCGATGGCGTTGAGAAGCTCGGCTCGCATCGGCGGCTGCTCGGCGAAGGCGCCCGACGTCAACAGCTCAGCGCCGTAGTCCAGCATCTCTCCCAACGCTGCGCTGCGCTCGCCAGCGGTCCCGGGGTCGGCCTTCCCGAACAAGGCGCCTAGATAGACTCCGAGTGCGTCCGTGAGCTCGGCCATGCGCTGGGCCTCGCGCTCGGCCTGTCGGCGCTCCACCGCCTCGTCCAACCACACGGCCCCAAGGCCGAGGACAACCGCCGCCGCAACCAGCCCCTTCCAGCCGCGGCGGGCTTGCTTCCGCAATCGATAGAGGACGCCGCCACGGGTTTCGAGGGGTAGCCCTTGGAGGTGGCGCTCAATCTCGCGGGCGAATTGTTCAACCGACGGGTAACGATCGGACGGCTTGGGCGCCAAGGCACGGAGGACGATGTGGTCGCGATCGCCGGTCAGCTGGCGGCGCAGGCGACGCGCTCGGGGTCCGCCGGCACGTCGAACCCGGGTGCTGGGTCGATCGGGGGGCGCGGACCGGGAACGACCGGCGAGGGGATCGTCGCCGTCGAAGGGGCTTTGCCCGGTGAGCAACTCGTAGAGGACAACCCCCAAGGAGTACACATCGCTGGCGGTGGAGACGGCGCCGCCGGTGAGCTGTTCGGGACTGGCATATTCGACGGTGACCGGTACCAAGAGCTGGGTGTCGGGAGTTTTGCCAACGGTCCCCAGATCCTTGGCGATGCCGAAGTCGAGGAGCTTGGGCTTGCCCTCGGTGGTGACCAGGATATTGGCCGGCTTGAGATCGCGGTGGATCACCAAATACCGATGCGCATGGGCGACGGCGGCACAGACTTCGAGGATGAGGCGCAATCTTTCCCTAATCGTCAAGCCTTGGCTCTCACAATGGGTGTCGATCGGCGTACCGTCGACGTAATCCATTACCAGGTAGGGGCGACCGTCTTCGCTGGTGCCGCCATCGAGGAGCTTGGCGATGTTGGGATGCTCGAGGTCGGCGAGTAACTGGCGCTCGGAAACGAAACGATCCACCAACTCGCCGGATCCGACCCGGGCGCGCATCACCTTGATCGCCACTTGCTGGTCGAAGGCGCCGTCCGCGCGCTCGGCGAGGTAGACCTCCCCCATGCCGCCCGCTCCGAGCTGACTGACGATGCGATAGGGGCCGAGGCGGGATCCTTCGACGAGGGGTGTGTCGGTGTTGGCCATCGGAGACCGATCGAGAAAACCGTCGTCCCCGCTCTCGAAAGACAACAGTGACGCGACTTGACGCTGCAGCTCACCATCCCCGTCGCAGGCTTGCTCGAGATAAGCAGCGCGTTCCGAGACCGGCAACGCCAATGCCTCGGTGACAATCGTCTTCAGGGGTTGGGGATGCCCACTCACTCGGAAGCCCTGGGAACCTCGATCAACAGATCAAAGTTGAGCGGGAGCCCGTCGCCATGCCAAATGTTCACTTGATACCTGCCAGGTGGCATTAGGGTTGCTGGTAGAACGATCAAAGCCTCGTCCCGGCTATCGCCCTGGTCGACGACGGCAGACCAGACATGATCACCCGCGGCATCAGAGATCTCGATTCGGTCACCGTTGTCGGCGGTGACCAGTAGGCCGATGGAGCGGGCATTGGCAGGCACGGAAAATCTGATGGTCTCACCACGGGTCGCCTGGAAAGGCGCCAGGAGCCACGGCACCGCGACCTGCGGCAAACGTTCCACGACGAGCTCACGGAGTAGCGCTCCGTGAGCGTCTTGCAGATCCGACAAACGAGATTCGAGCCCGCGCTGCTGCGCCCACGAGGCCAATAAGGCACTCCCAGCGATGACCGCAATGCCCGAAGCGGCTAGTGCCCACAGCATTCGAGACCGCTGAGGTCTCACTCTCTCGAGCGGCTCGACGTTGTTTTCGCTCGCCTCAGAGGGTATTGAGAACCGCTCCTCGTCCTCTGGCGAAACCGCCACAACCGCGGGTGCTCCGACTTCGGGGCTCGGTAACTCGCTCACGGACCGTGGCTCCTCGATCTGTCCGCCTTCGACGCGCGCCACTGCATTGCGGGCACCTTCCAGTGATCGGCGCCAATCGCGATACTCCGTATCGAGATCGATCTCCTGGGCCGCCATGCTGACTGCGACCGGCGGTTGGCGACGGTGGGAGCGCACACGCTCGAGGTCGGTCGCCGCGACGGCCCCGACACGACGCTCAGCGGTCAAGATCGAAAGGCCGAGCCACAGCCCAAGATCGGACCGCAGGACAAGAGGTCCAAGGGCGGAATCGTCGTTGGCCGCAACGTCGGCGGAGCCGATCCAAGACAACGAATCGGCGGGGATGACGAGACCGTCGCCGGTCGCGTCATCAAATTCGACCACCAACCATTCCACCCCAGGCTCCGGACAGGATTCAAAATGGTAGAGATCTCCCAGCACCGGACCGTTCACGGTGGACGAGGCTGCAAGGTCTCGCCGAGAGGATACGGTCCGTCCAGAGGCCTCGGCCGGTCCATAGGCTTCCGCCGTCAACCGCTTCAAATGATGCCGTAAGTTTTGCTTCGCGTCCAAGCTTGCCTCCGGTCCCGCCGGTGCGCCTGTGTTTGCAAGAGTATCAGGGCTCGTCTCATCCTCAGATTCCCCAGAAGATCCAGGCCCGGTGCCACCGAGCGCCGCCAGGCACCGCTGTGCCTCGTCTTTCAAACGCGCCAACAGCGTCGGAAAACGGTCGTGCCGGATGCCGAGGAGACCCGAAAGCCTGCGGTGCGAGGGCAAATTCTCTTCCTCGAGCGCCGCGACCCATTTCGGACTTGCGCCCTGAGGGAGACCGGAATCGGATGCGGCAAGGGCAAACATCTCGAGAAACCGCCACAGCTTCAGCAGCTGATCGCGCGTCCGCTGCTGCCCTCCCCCGCCACGCACTCCTGCTTCGACGCAGGCCCCCAGCTCTCGGATGCGGTCGCGCTGCTCGAGTTGCCCGAGCGCCTCGGCCTCGAGGCTGGTCTCGGTAGGATCGCCAAGCAACCCAGCGAGACGGGTGCGGACGTCGCGTTTGAAGACATCGACCAAAGCCTTGAAGGTGAAACTCTGGAGCCCTGTTTCTCGCAAACCGCCGAGGCGGGCCGCGAGCCGGCCGACCATCTTCCCGACCTCGGCGCCCCTGGCAGTCGCCCAATCGACCAAGAGGTCGTCGTTCCAGCGCCCCACCGCGATCGACAGCGCGTCTTCAGCAGCCAGCACGGTCTCATCAGGGAGCACCTGTCCGTTGGTCGGCGCTTGCTCGGTAGAAGTGGACAACAAGAAAACCGTGCCGTTGTGGATCTTGGCTTGCCGCCTCCTTACGTCGTCTCCTTTCACCTGGAGCTGCTGTTGATCGACTGCCTCCTGCAGTGCGTCACGCAGCCATTGGAAGAGACGGTGCCCCAAGGGATCGGACGCCTGCTGCCGCTGATGCAAGAACTGGCGGACGCGAAGGCTGACGAGCTTCTTGATGCTGTCACCTCGGGCGACGTAGCGCCGGAGCATCGGTAGACGTTCGACGAAGGTCTCGACATAAAAATCGGTGGCAAGCTCGTCCAAGGCGTCCTGAGCCTGCGCTGGAAGGCCACGGCGATCGGCGGTCTCGCGGGTTGTCCAAGGCTCGTGTCCACTCACCCCGACATAAATCGGTGGGCGATCCCACAAACCGCGGCGCTGAAGCGCCCGGCGTAACACTCGCCGCACCTCGGTCCAAACTTCGTCGAGGGCCTCGTCCGAAGGCTCGCCTGACGGTGCAAGGGACCGCACATAGGAACTGAAGACATCTTCAGCCAAGGCATCGTTACTAAGAATCATGGTCACCCATCATCGCCAGTGAAGACGACGACCTCTCCTCCATAACAAGCCGCTGTGCGCCGGAGCTGAGCTCCGGAGGGCGGCCAAGTCCGATGGTTTCTGAACTGCAATCGATCTTAGTCGAGATCGATGAGTCGCAGCCCTTGCAGTTTTCTTTCGCAAAAGCGGCCACGTAGGCCTTTGGCTGCCGTTAGTCAGAACCGACAACGGGAAACAGGCCCCTGGCCAGAGACCCGGGATCTCGCGCGATCTACGACCGGAAGCCCTGATGCGTTGCTGTGACGCAACGGGCCCAGTGAGCAACCCGCTCGCTTCGAGGAGAGCTGCGCCCCCGGAACGTCCTGGTCGACGCTGTGATCCTCGAGGTTGAGCAAACCGCAGAGGAGAGTCCTGATGTATCGACCCACTCCACGAATTGCCGCAACGATCTCGACCCAAGCACGCAGCTTCCTGATCGCTAGCCTGACGGCTTGCTTGCTCGCCTCGATAGCGCCCGCCAGCACCACGCCTCCGCCCAATCCTCCCGGCGAACCGATCCACCTCGCACCCATGGACGAGACCGACGAGCTGGCAGGGAGTACCGGCTCTCTCGCCCCCATGGACGAGACCGAAGAGCTTGCGGGTAACACTAACTCCCTCGCACCAATGGACGAGACCGACGAACTCGCCCCCATGGACGAGACCGACGAGCTGGCAGGCAACACCGGCTTCCTTGCCCCGATGGACGAAACCGACGAGCTCGCTGGCGGCGTGTCCCACCGGTGGTTCGAAGTCGTCGGGCATGGGCTGCTGGAGATCGCTCAGACCCCCAACGGCGATCTGCTGCAGCATCATCCCTGGTGTCCGTGGAGCGAAGCACGCGTTTCCTCCAACGAATGCGCCCGCCAGTTGCGGGTCGAGAGTTCGCGTCGCATCTTGCTGCGGCCGGCGTCGGCTGCAAGCTCGGAGGTTGTAGGCCTGGAGGTGACATCGGTTGGCAGTCTGTTGATCGAAACCATGGAGGACGCTCTGTCCCCTGACGCGACGTCCCTTTCCGGCACCATCTTCGACGGCGCCGGGAACCAGCTGGGAGAAGTGCGCGACGGCGAGTCGGTGTCGCTGGAGGCGGGGCATGTCTACTTGCGAATCGGGTCCTGGCCGCGTTCGGCGGCTGTTGCGCTCGACATCATGCTCGACTGATCGTCGAGGCGCCAGACGGACTAGCCGCGCCAGACGGTGAAGCTCAGGGGGCGATCCGGCACAATGGGTCGCCCCCATGAGCCCAAACTCATCGATCTGGCGCGTTTGCTTGTTGAGCGTTGGCCGGACCGATCGCCGCAGACAGTTCGATGATTCCTCGGGAGAGTGTGAAATGAACTCAGAGAGATGGCATCGGTTCAAAGACGTCGTCGCCAGGGTGATGGAGTGGGATCGGCGAGAATGGCCAGCGCGCCTGATTGCCGAATGCGGCGACGACGTCGACCTTTTTTTCGAAGCCTCATCACTCCTCGCCCTCAGTCCAGAAGCCAGCGATTTCATCGAGATTCCCGCTTTGCAAATTTCCCGGCAGGCTGATGTGGCGGGTTTGTCCTTACGAACCGCACGGGGAAGCAGATAGACTGGCTGCAGGAGGAGGGATGTCACAGGAGTTGCCACCGCGGGTTACCCAGCTGCTGCTCGACTGGAGTGACGGTAAAGCTCATGCTTTGGTCCAGCTCATGCCTTTGGTGTGCGACGAGCTGCGCCACATGGCCAGGTACTCTCTCGGCCGCGAGAACCAAGGGCATACGTTGCAGCCGACCGCCTTGGTCAACGAGTTTTTCCTGCGAGTCCAGGAACGACGCAGCGTCAACTGGAAAAATCGCCAACACTTCTTCGGCTGGGCCGCGCAGCAGATGCGCCTGATCCTGGTTGACCATGCTCGACGCCAAGGGCGCAAGAAACGCGGCAGCGGCGAGGCTCCGATCTCCCTCGGCGAGGATCTGGATCAAATACGGGCCCCAGACCGCGACGGGCCCAGCTTCGATCCCGAACAGATCCTCGACGTCCACGCCGTCCTCGGTCGCTTGGAGGCCATCGATCCGCGAGCTGCTGAAGTTGTCAAGCTGCGGTTTTTCGTCGGCATGACGGTCAAAGAGACCGCCGCCGCTCTCGACATCTCGGAAGCAACCGTCAAGCGGGATTGGGAATTCGCCAAGCTGTGGCTCTACCGCGACCTGCAGCGTCGGCACGGTGGCGCAAGCTCGACGGACGACGAGGAACCACCCGAGTCCACCCGCTGAGGCTCCAGCCCTTGGTGACGGCAGCTCACCTAGCCTCAAAGCACGGCACTCCGATCAAGACGGGCGCCGGGGCGCCACAAATACATCCCTCCCCAGGGAAACCTGACGGATATTGCTTTCAGGCATATGACGCGATCAAAGATGCGGTTCATAGTGTTAATGGGAAACGCGTCATCCGCCGAAAAAGGAGGTCATCCGAGACAAGCTCGGCCTGCTGGTCCACGACTACGCCAAGATCGACTTGGCGATCGTTCGCGAGGTCTCTGAACAACGGTTGGGCGATCTGATGGACTTCGTCGCAGCGATTAGGGCGCGACTTGCCGTCGATTGATTGAGTATCCCGGGGATAGATCCCCGGCGACCCCCGGTCTCGACTCTACGCCCTCCAATTCCCCGATGAGGTACCGCTACCGACCGAGCTTCAACCTCACACTAACGTGCTCCGCCTCTTTGTGTGACCAGGTACGGACCTTGTCCGCTTCTTTCTTTACCGCGCCTTCGGCTTTCTGCTCTTCGTCCTTGACTTTGTCTTTGGCGGCCGTTTTGGCGTCGGCCTTCAACTTCTGAGCGTCGACATCGAGGTTACAGGCGTACCAGCACCAGCTCGCCTTTTCGGCGGCTTTGCGGACGCTGGTGGCAATGACTTCGACAAGCAGATCTTCGAGCGGCTGATTGTTGAGACTGAACGGTCCCAAGCCGGAGATGATACGGCCGACGACGACTCGGGTCTGAGTTGCAACCCGATTGTTGATCCGCGTCATACGATCGAGATCTCGGGCGTCGACGTGCCCCATCGGCGCTTGGAATAGCGGCAGGCTTTCACTGCCCAGGCTCAATCCTGTCGGCCGGTTGGAACCGATGGCCGCAACTGCAGGTAAGCCTTCGTGGGCATCAAACAGAGCTTCGAGAAAAACCCGGACGATCTCGGCCCCTATGTTGGCTCCGGTGCCGACACCGGAGGTGTCGTGAGCGACGCCGAGACCTGCTAGCTGTGTCGAACCGGTAAGAATCCCATTGTTGGAGTCTGCATCTTTGACCGTCACCAAACGTTTGGCGGTAGGATCGATCGTGGCCTCGAGGGTCGGGAGCCGGGCCTGGAATTGAAGGTCCCGGGAAACAAAGCCGGTGGTCGAAAAGCGGAACACGTTGCTCAGGGTCTTGTCGGCCTTGCCGAGTTCATGCTGGATATCTTGCACCAAGCGACCATCGACGTCGCTGACCTTCTGCCGCAGGGCCATCAATTTGCTATCGATTTTGGTAAGAACTTCGTCGAGTTGGGTGACCAACCCCTGCAATTCTGTATCGACCTTGGTGTTGGCTTGTGCGGTTAATGAACTTGCCAGCGAGCCAGCTTTGGCGGCTAGGGCAGCAAGCGCGGTCGCGAGGTCGCTGCCGACAGCGCCGTAACGCTTCGCGACTTCCGTGCCGACTGTGTCGATCAGACTCGTCACTGACGCGCCGACCTGGCTGGTCTGATTTGCGAGAGCTGAGATTGCGGAAGCTTCAGCGGTCGCGATCTTCGATTCGAGGGTTGTGACGTCACCCCGCAAAGTCTGGATGTCAGCCTCAATCTTGGCGCCCTCGGTACGGATCACCTGGATCACGCCAACGAGCTCGACGTCAACTTTCAGAAACTGACCGTTGCGCAAGTAGGCTTCGAGATAGCCGCGAACAAAGGTTGCACGCCGACAGTCCGCAACCAAGTTTCCATACCCCGCTTGGCCTTTGTGTTTTGTCAGCAGGGGTTCACAATGCTCCACCAACGCCTCCCAGGCGGTGGTGCCGACCGAGGACAACAGACGACTGTGAAAGTGGGTCGCGTTGGCTACTTTCATATCCATGGTGACGGTGCTCTCGGTGCTGTCCGCACCTCGCGCACGAGTCTCGGTCGTAAGGCCGGCTACAGTACCGACATCATGACCTCGCAGATGATGGTGGAGGGCAGCGGCTTGCGTGACAACAGGATGGCTCAAGACCTCATAGGCGTTCCTTGTCGGATCACCTGCAGCGAGAGTGTCAATCGACGACTTCAACAGCGAGCTGCTACCAGGCATCGTCGGCTTCACCGACTGCCCGGCATGATGCTGGGTGCTGTCAGGTACGGCAGTCTGAGCGTCACCCTCACAAACTCCTCCACGCTGTTTCAAGCAGCTGCGGAATTGAGCAAGGTCAGCTTCAAAGACCTTGAAGTCCTGATTGATCTCCTTGAGGTCCTGCTTGGCCAAGTGGGTGGCGATATCTTCCGCGAGTCCAACGCAGCCCCCAGCGACCAGAGCGGCAGCGAGGAGTAGAAGTAAAAAAAATGAGGAGCGACTCTGTGCCATTCCGCGCATACCGGTCTCCCTTGGACGCGGTCGAGCCGCGCTCATCACATGTGCACCACAACCGAGCACACATCACCGAGGCTTGAAGCATTCAAGGCCTCACGGTAACACGGCGTAGCTGGACTCCCACCGTTTCGCGGAAAGTGTGTCAGCTGTCGCTGTACCTGAGGGAGATCTCGCCGCCGACAGCATCGACGGTGACGGTGCCGCCGTTCTCTAGAGCGCCGAACAATAGCTCGTCGGTCAAGGCGCGCTTCACCTTGTCTTCGATCACCCGTGCCAATGGACGAGCGCCAAACGCGGGTTCGTAACCCAGCTCGGATAGTTGTTGGCGTCCGGCGTCAGTAAGCACAATCTTGACTTTCTTGGGTCGCAGCTGCTGTCGTAGCTCACCGATGAATTTGTCGACGATCAACCCCATGACATCTGGACTGAGGGAGTTGAACTGCAGGCGGGCGTCGAGGCGATTGCGAAATTCAGGACTGAAGAACCGCTCGAAAGCCTGTTGACTATCGGCGGCACGTTGCGAGTCGTCGCCGGAGCCAAAACCCATACTGCGACCGGACATGGCACGGGCGCCAACATTCGAAGTCATCAACAGAATGACCTGACGGAAGTCGGCCTGTTTACCGTTGGTGTCGGTCAGGGTGCCATGGTCCATGATCTGCAGCAGGATGTTGAAAACGTCACCATGGGCCTTCTCGATCTCGTCCAGCAGCAGCACGGCGTGAGGGCTCTTCGACACCGCTTCCGTCAGCAAACCGCCGCGGTCGAAGCCAACATAGCCGGGAGGGGCGCCGACCAGCCGGGAGACGGTATGCCGCTCCATGTACTCGCTCATGTCGAAGCGTAGGAAGGAGATGCCCATCACCTCGGCGAGTTGTTTGGCGACCTCGGTTTTACCAACGCCGGTGGGGCCGGTAAGCAAAAAGCTCCCGACCGGCTTCTGGGGATCTCTCAAACCCGCACGGGCAACTTTGATCGCGCTCACCAACCGCTCGATCGCTTCGTTCTGGCCGAAGACAACTCGCTTGAGCTCGGCTTCCAGGAGTTGTAGTCGTTCGCGATCACCGCCCTTGACCCGACGCTCGGGGATCTGCGCCATCGTCGCCAGGACCTGTTCGAGCTCTCCGACTCCTACAGTCTTGCGCTTTTGTAGCGCCACGGCGGCGCCGGCTTCATCGAGCAGATCAATCGCCTTGTCGGGTAGGCGCCGGTCACGCAGATATCTCGACGCCAGCTCGGCAGCGGCCTTCACCGCTGGTTTGGTGTAGCGAACCTGATGATGGTCCTCATAACGATCGCGCAGCCCTTCAAAAATCTTCACGGTCTCGGGAACCGTCGGCTCCCCAACCTCGACTCGCTGAAAGCGGCGAGCCAGAGCCTGATCGCGTTGAAAGCTCTGGCGATACTCTTCCCAGGTCGTCGCCCCGATGCATCGTAGCTGCCCCCGTTCCAAGGCGGGCTTCAGCAGGTTCGAAGCGTCCATGGTTCCGTTACCGGCGCTGCCGGCGCCAACCACGGTGTGGATCTCATCGATAAAAAGAATCGGTTTATCCTGCTTCTCGAGCTCCCCCAGCACCGCTTTAACGCGATTCTCGAAGTCACCGCGATAGCGGGTGCCCGCCAGCAACGCCCCCATATCCAGCCGAAAGACCCGTACGTTCTCGAATTGCTCCGGAACATCACCGCTCGCGATCTTGAGCGCCAAACCCTCTGCCAATGCGGTCTTACCGACCCCGGGATCACCCACATAAAGTGGGTTGTTTTTGCGCCGCCGCTGGAGGATATGCAGCGTTCGCAAAATCTCCTTCTGGCGACCGATCAAGGGATCGATCATGCCGGCGCGGGCGAGCTCGGTGAGATCTTGGGTGAATCCTTCGAGCCCTTCCGATTGAGCTTCGTCCATGCCGTCGTCTTCGCCGGCAGGCAGGCCTACGCCGGGGATCGTCGGCCGGATCTTCGAGATACCATGAGCCAGGTAACTGACTATATCGAGACGCGATACCCCCGCTTCGTCGAGGAAATGTACCGCATGAGAATCGCTCTCGTAGAACATCGCCACTAGCAGATCAACGCCTTCGAGCTCGTCCTTTTCGGCGCCCTCGACGTGGGCCTGAGCGCGCCCCAGAACCCGTTGGAACGCAAGGCTCAGGCGAGGCTCTTGCCAGGCCTCCTCGTCAACGCCCTCGAGCTCTTCGGTAAGGTAGGTCTCGAGGCGCTTCTTGAGCCGCTTGAGGTCAACGTCACAATGGCGCAACACTTCAGCACTCGCCTCATCGAGAATGAGAGCATAAAGGAGATGCTCCAACCCGGCATAATCATGCCGCAAACGATCGGCTTCGGACACCGCCACGGAAAGAGATATCTGCAAATCTTGAGAGATGTTCATTATTCGGCCTCAGCGGTCAAGAGCAATGGCATGCCCTTGGTGCGCGCTTCGTCACTGACCTCCGCCATTTTGGTTTCTGCGACATCCTTGGGATAAACCCCGGCGACACCGAGGCCGCGGTGGTGAACCTGTAGCATGACGTGTGTCGCCTCGGCCTCGGACTTGTGGAAATGGCGAATCAAGATATCGACCACAAAATCGGTGGTGGTGTAATCGTCGTTGTGCAGCAGCACTTTCCAACGGCGCGGCTGGCGTGTTTTGCGCTTGCGCTCGGCAACGACACCTTCGTCGTGCTCTTCGGTGGGATCAAACTGACTCATGGGTCTAAGTTATGGTGCAGACGGCACCCGTGGCAAGCAATTTGGTGGACACACTGGCTACCCCAACTGTCAACAAGTCTGCCAGCTAACAGGTCTGCCAGCTAACAGGGCTGCGGCTAATATGTGAACACACGATTGGGACTGAGAATTCCATCACTGTCACCGACAGCATCAACTGCACGGAGATTCATCCATGTCGCAGGCTTCTAGAATCGGTTGGTTCGGTTTCATGTCTTTAGTCGCCCTCCTGATCTTCGTCTTATTGCCAGCGCCAATCGATCCGGAAGCGTATAAGCCACCGACGCCGCCGAGCATGACGGGTCTCCTGGCGCCCAATCAAGAACTGAAAGCGGTCGAACGAATCGCCGAGGGCCAACTCCACGGCCCGGAAGACGTCGCACTGGACCGGAAGGGTCGACTCTACGCCGGCACCCACGACGGTCACATCATTCGGGTCACCCTCGCCTCCGCCGCTGAGGGCGCCGCGGAACAGGTCGAGACCTTCGCCACCACCGGCGGCCGCCCCCTTGGGCTCCACTTCGACGCTAGCGGCCGTCTGATTGTCGCCGACGCTGCCAAGGGGCTGCTGGCGATCGATCCTGCCGGCCAGATCGAAACTCTCATCACCCAAGTCGACGATCTGCCCTTCGCCTTTACGGACGACCTCGACATCGCCAGAGATGGCCGGATCTACTTCTCGGATGCCAGTTGGCGCTTCGGTTATGGCCAACACCTCGAAGATCTGCTCGAAGCCAAACCGCGCGGGCGTCTGCTGCGCTACGACCCGGCCAGCGGAGAGTCCGAGGTACTGCTCAGTGACCTCTACTTCGCCAATGGCGTCGCCCTCTCCAGCGACGAAGACTTCGTACTGGTCAACGAGACATATCGCTACCGGATCACCCGCTACTGGCTCGAGGGTCCAAAGAAAGGCACTTCCGACATCTTTGCAGACAATCTCCCCGGATTCCCAGACGGGGTCTCCAGCAATCGCCGCGGCACGTTCTGGGTCGCCTTTTATACGGTGCGCAATCCAGCCCTGGAGCGTCTTCACCCGCACCCCTGGCTGAAGCGTCAGATGTCGAAGCTGCCACGCTTCGTATGGCCCAAGCCTCAGGCCTACGGCCTGGTTTTGGCTCTCGACGAGAACGGAGTCATCCAACGCACTTTGCAGGATCCGAGTGGCGAGCGAGTGCCGCAAACTACCTCCGCAGAGGAGTTTGACGGCAAGCTCTACCTCGGTAACCTAGACCGCGTCTGGATCGGCCGCCTCAACCTCTAAGTCAGTCTGACCCGCCGACGACTTTCGCCTCGACGATGGCCTTTCGGCTCGTTGATGGGCCCTTGTCCGCCGGCGGTTTCTTTCTCGCAGACACGGTTCTTTTGTTCGCAGACACGGTCTTACCCTGAGATACCGACTCGCCAGGCGCTGTCGGTGGCCCTTCAGACACGGCTTTGCTGTCGGCGACCGTCTCGTCGTCAAAGGCTGTTTCACCTCCGTCATAACGGAACAGAAACTCCTGCAGCCCATTGCGCAGCTGAAAGCATCGCAACGGCTCGAAGTTGTCCATCAATCCCTCGACCAAACGGGTCGTCAGTCCCCCAGGCTCCATACGCTCGTCTTCCGATACGGTGTAAAACAACGACTGCTCGTCTTCGATCTTGAAATGAATCGGCACCAATGGAATGGACGTAATAGACGAACCGAGGAGGAAAACGAAGGCATTGGGCTGACAGTAACGAGCTAAGCGAGCTACGAATCGCCGACGTTCCTCAGGGGCAAAATAGTGAATCAAGTCCCACATCAGTACAACATCGAAGCGGTCCCCGAGCGCCGGAAATTCGAGCGTCTCCGCGGCACCGAAGCGAAAGGCTGTCGAACGCCGACCGGTGTCGTGACAGGCTCCATGGAAGAGATCTTGAATGCACAGGTTGGTGGTGTAGCGCGAAAAGAAGTTGACGTTCTCGGTCGACGATGGGCCGAGGTCGAGAATCGACTCCGGCCTTCGTCGATCGAGCTCTTTGCCCAAGCGGGTCAATCCAGGGGAGCGGTATACGCCAGTTTGCAAAACCGCAGGGCCGAGCGCCTCAACCTTGTGCTTGCGACGGGAAAACCAGCTCATCGGGAATCTCTCAAGTTCTGACTTCTCTCAAGTTCTGAGGTAGGAGGCGCCGTTGACGTCAACGATCGCGCCAGTAGCGAAGGCCGCTGCATCGTCGGCTAGGCACAGCACCCAATAGGCAATGTCTTCGGTGGTGGCAACGCGCCCCAAAGGACTCTGCTGACGAATCGACTCCGCCATCTCTCCGGTCAAGTAGTCTCTCGCCATCGCGGTTTCGACAAAACCCGGCGCCACAGCATAAACATACACGCCATGAGGCGCCAGCGCCAACGCCAAGGACTGGCTGAGGGCGTTGACGCCCGCCTTCGAGGCGCCGTACGCCGGACTCTCGGGCTCACCACGAAAGGCGCCTCGGGAAGAGATATTGACGATGCGACCGCCTCCCGCTGCTACCATCACGCGGGCAGCGCAATACGCAGCGTTGGCCGCGCCGATCAGGTTGGTACCGAGGGTACGCTCCCAGACCTCACACCAGGTGTCGTAATCAACCGACAACGGTGGATGGCGCTCAAAAATACCGGCATTGTTGAC
>JAJCXQ010000623.1 GCA_029263355.1 Acidobacteriota bacterium
GTGTTCAAGCATGGCGGCGGCGAACGCACCGCCGAGGTTGTTGGCACCGCGTTCTTGGGATCAATCCCCTTGGATCCAGCAATCGTTGCTGGTGGTGATGCCGGCGAACCGATCGTCGTGACCCAAACCGAAGGTCCCCACGCCGATGCCTTCGAACGTATCAGCAAGGCGGTCGAAGCCGAAGTCCTGCGCGGACAAAGACCCAAGCTGAGAATCGTTTAGCCGCACGTCATGTCCGTCGCCATCATCGCCGACTGCCATCTCGGGGGACCGGGCGGTGACGCTGAGCCACTGCTCGCCCAACTCGAAGAGTTCGAGGATCGCGGCTGTCGTCACGTCGTCCTGATGGGAGACATCTTTCATGTCTGGGTTGGTAAACGCAGCTTCGAGACACCCCTCATCCGCCAGGTGCTCGCCGCCTTCGAGCGGCTGAGAAAGGCCGGCATTAAGCTCGACTACATCGAAGGCAATCGAGATTTTTTCATCGGTCAAGGCCCCTATGCCAGTGTCTTTGACACCGTCGCGACCGAAATCACTTTCGAGGTCGAGGGCACCAAGTATCTGGCCGTCCACGGCGATGGGCTCAACGACCGCGATCGCCAATACCTGTTCTGGCGCTGGTTCTCTAAGAGCCTGCCGGTGCGCTGGGCGGTCTCGATCCTACCGCCGCCCTTGGCTCGTTATCTGATGCATTCCAGCGAAGCCAAACTCGCCAAGACCAACTTCAAACACAAGGCGAACATCCCGCGCGACGCGATCCTGCGTTACGCCGCGGGGCGCCTCCCCGGCAACTTCGACGTATTGATCCTCGGCCATTTCCACGAAGCACGGGTCTGGCCGTCCGGCGAGGGTGAGGTCCGCATCATCGACGCTTGGTTCAATCATCACCACATCGAGTGGCTCGGAACTTGACCTGCACGCTGCCACCTAACCCATTTCGAGGCGACGAGGACTCTAAGATGGCAACGTCAGTGATGAAAAGCCTCTACTATAAGATTGAGTTCGCGAGTTCGTAACGATGGGAGCCTGAGTCCCTTTTGTTTAGGTTGATGACCACTAGGAGGATCGAGATGTCGCATCACACCAGCCCTTGTCACCCCATGCAGTGCATCCTGCCGCCGCACATGATCGAGACTGTCCGCATGCGTGGCGACGCCGCGATGAGAAAGATGTGCGACACCCTAGAACGCGAAGCCGACAAGGCCCGAGCAGCGCGCCAGGACTTCTCGCCACCGCATGCCTTCAGAGCCCACAAGCTGGTGGCGCTCAATGCTGAGCCGTCCCTCGAGCGCACGGTTTACGACGCCCAGAATCGCGCTACTCTGCCCGGCAAACTGGCCCGCAGCGAGGGAGACCCACCGTCAGGCGACGCCCAAGTCGACGCCGCATACGATGGCGCCGGAGATACCTACAAGCTCTATTTCGAGCAATACAAACGCGATTCTCTCGACGGCGAAGGCCTACCCTTGGTGTCCAGCGTGCATGTGCGCCGCAAGTTCAACAACGCTTTTTGGAACGGCCAGCAGATGGCTTATGGCGATGGCGACGGCACCATCTTCAAACCCCTCGCCGAATCGTTGACGGTCTGCGGCCACGAGCTATCTCACGGTGTGGTGCAATTCTCCGGCGGCCTGGTATACCAGGACCAATCGGGAGCCCTCAACGAGAGCTTTGCCGATGTCTTTGGCGTCCTCACCGCACAATACAAGAAGGGCCAATCGGCTGCCGAAGCCGATTGGCTGATCGGTGCCGAGATCCTAGGCGACGACATCAATGGAGAGGCGTTGCGGTCGATGAAAGAGCCCGGCCTAGCCTATGACGATCCGCTATTGGGTAAAGATCCCCAGCCCTTCCACATGGACTTTTACAACAACACGACCAGTGACAACGGTGGCGTCCACATCAACTCAGGTATTCCCAACCAGGCGTTTTACCTTCTGGCGCAATATCTCGGCGGCAATGCGTGGGAGAAAGCCGGCCACATCTGGTACGACACCATGCAAGAGATCAACAACCCACGCGCCACCTTCACCGAATGGGCCGACAAGACGGTGGAGAAAGCCCGCAAGCGCTTCGGTAGCGGCAGTCGGGAAATGTCCCTGACCCGCCGCGCCTGGAAGCTTGTCGGCATCGACATCTGAGGCAATGATTATATGAAGATCGTCTTGAAGAGCTCTGGCGGTATCGGCGGCCTTCGCTTCGAGGGCCAGCTCGATACCGCCGACTTGCCGTCGGAGCTCGCCCAACGCACTGAAGAGCACCTCAGCTCTAAAAACCTGCGAGCCGCTTCGAAGGCGCCCTCGCGATCGTCGTCGATGCGGTCGTCGATGGGGATGTCGATACCAACCCCCGACGCTCAGCAGTATGAAATCCATCTGCTGCCGGAGCACGAAGACGGTGCGATCGAGCGCCACGTCATCAACGACATGTGCCCGGACGGCAAGATTCTGGACGTCATCGACGATCTGCTGGCCGAGGTGGTCGAGCGTAAGGCGAACGCGACGGACGACTAGCTTCCCTCAGGCCCTCCCCTTTGGAAAAGGGAAGAGATGGAGGGGAATTTTCTGCTCTGATTGGCCCCCGGCCCTCTCCTTGGAACGCCAGAACTCCGGGATCGCATCACGTGATCACGCCAGGCCGGGAACGTACTCAGTTCACCACTGGGTCTTGGAACGAACGCGGCACAAAACCGTCGGGCACTTGCAGCGTAAACGTCTTGTCCGAGCGCGGGCCGTTTCGGCTTGCGTCGCCACCAGCTCAGCCATCATGTCGTGCTCGAGGAGCGCGAACCTGCACCGCCGGGCCTGCTGCTCTAGGTGAGGAGCAGTTGCTCAAATGAGCAACACGTTTACACCCGGTGTGGAGCAGTTGCTCAAACGAGCAACACGTTTACAC
>JAJCXQ010000624.1 GCA_029263355.1 Acidobacteriota bacterium
TCAAGGAGCAAAACCATGCACACCAACTCACTGACGATCCCTTCCTTTCTACCCGCCTCAGGTCGCTGGTCCCGAGCCGAGCCCCGGCGCTGGCGTGACGTGCTCGAGGATCTCGGTTTTCTCGCGGGTCTGAAAGCGAAACGGGTAGCCGGTGACTCGGCGGCAGACCAAGCAGAGAAGCAAGTCTGCAAGTCGGCGCGGCGTGGGCAACACATCGTGCTCGGCACAGCGGAGATTCCGTACGAGCCTTTGGTCTTGAACAGCGCCCCTCTCACGGCCCTCAAGCAATTCTCAGATCTAGAGATCGTCATTACGACTCGCTCCGCTGAAATCCTCGAGGATCTCGAGTTGCTGGTCGAGCTCGACCGCAAGCACGCGGTGACGGTCGATATGTTGATCGCGATCGATGATTCCAGCTCAATGGATCTGAGAGAGCGGCTCGAAGCGGTAGCGGTCTTGGCGTCGGAAGGCATCACCACTCGCCTGATCACGACGGACCTGCCCGCTGCGAGCGACGATATCCGTCCGCACCAGACGGAATCAACGGTTCGAGATCTCTTCGAGGCCGCCCGCGACTGCCAGGCATTCGATGTCGCGACCACCAATCCGGCGCTCGGCGGTGGCCGCCTCGTTCAGCGACTACGCCTCGAGTACGGCTTTCCGCGCCTGTTGCCCGGGCGGGGCTGAGCAACCCGGGCGGACACAAGGTCCGCCCCTACAGGTCCGCTTCTACTCTGCTCCGACCTGCACCAACAACTTGCCGGTATTGCTGCCGTCAAAAAGGCGCAGTAGCGCTTGCGGCGCGTTCTCCAAGCCTTCGACGATGTCGGAGCGCGCCTGGATCTTGCCTTCCTGAATCCACTGGCCCAGCTCTGCCTGAGCTGCACCGAAACGATCCTGGTAGTCGAAGATCAGGAAACCCTCCATCCGCGCCCGGTTGACCAGGAGGGATAGATAGTTGCTGGGTCCCGGCACCGGTGTCGTGGCGTTGTATTGGGAAATAGCGCCACAAATGACAATTCGCGCACCCCGGTTGATGAGCGTCAGAGCGGTGTCGAGAATTTCGCCGCCGACATTGTCGAAATAGATGTCGACCCCGTTCGGACAAGCACGCTTCAACTCGTCTCTGAGGTTACCGGTCTTGTAGTTGACCGTGGCGTCGAAGCCCAGGTCGTCTTCCAGCCAGCGACATTTGTCGTCGCTGCCCGCGATCCCCACTGCACGACAGCCCTTGATTCGAGCAATCTGCCCGACAACCGAACCCACTGCGCCAGCGCCCCCCGATACCAAAACCGTCTCTCCTGCCTTCGGCTGACCGATGTCCAGGAGACCAAAATAAGCGGACATACCGGTCATGCCCAGCGGCCCCATCGCCAGGGTCAGTGGCACCCCGGAAGGCAACTTTTCGAGATCTTTCCCTTGGACGGTCGCAAAACGTTGCCAACCCAGAAGACCAGCCACCCGATCCCCCGGCGAGAAACGCTCATCGCGGGAAACCACAACTTCCCCAGCGGCCAGCCCACGCATCACTTCGCCGATACCGATCGGCGCCACATACGATTTACGGTCACTCATCCAGCCACGCATGGCAGGATCGAGACTGAGGTAAATGAGTCGGACCAAAACTTCACCTTCAGCCGGATCCTCGATCGGCTGCTCTTTGATCTCGAAGTCGCTGCCTTTGGGCAGCCCTTCCGGTCTGGACGCGAGCAGGACTTGCAGGTTGTTTTCAGTCATTGAATCCTCAACAGCGGTTGGTATCAGGTTTCCAGCTTTTGATCCGCTTCTTGATCGCCTCACCCTTCAATCCTTCATCCAAGGCCTCGCGCACACGATCCGCAAGCTCGCCGTCGCTGGCGAACCGCAGCGCTACGCACTGGCCTCGTTTGAGCTCTCCGACACGCCCCTTCAGGTCATCCGGCAGAACCTCCGCCATCCGTAGCTGCTCCTCCAACTGAATCAAACGATCTTGCACCGCCAGGGGAAACAGCCGTAGATAGAGCCACATCACGATCAAGGTGGCTGCGAGAAACAGTCCGAGGACTAGATCGAAGGTGAAGGCATGATCTGCGGACAGCAGTGCGCGCCCGAGCTTCCAGCCAGCCCACACCAGGTTGACGAGTAGTACTACCGAGGCGAAAAAATGATAAATCGGTACGAACTTCCGATGTGTTGCAAAGGTTTGCGCTTGAGTTCCGGCCATCGTCTCCTCCTTCAAGGTGTTTCCCACAGTAGAGCAAATCCACCGCTTGGGCGCAATGAGATCTCCGGGGACAGATTGGTCGCCTAGACGCAGCACCGTGTCGGGATGCCAGGTTGGGAGGTCTGCGATAGACTCACTACAACAATCACAAATAGTTCCCTTCTTCGGGGCAGGTCTTCGGAAGACACCGTTTGGAAGACACCGTTCTGAGGACACCATTCGGAAGACGCCGCTCGGAGGGCGACTTCTGGAAGATTCATCACATGGGATGGAGACGATGCTCATGACACGATTCGTTCGCCAACTCTCGGGCGCGATGGCGCTCACCGCTGCCTTGGCTTCATCTGCTTGCACGGAAACGGTCACCTTCCGCCCTCTTCAGTCGCGGATCAGCCCCTACTCCCCGGTGACGATCGAAGTCGACTATGAACAGCGAACTATCCGCGCCGTCCCCGACCCGGTGATCATCTGGTTCAACTCAGAGAACAACCTGTCCCAGATCCTGTGGACCGTACGCTGCGTCAAAGGCGAGGGAGATGGCAAGGACGACGTTGCCTGCCCAAAAGACGCAACCGTGATCGTTCGCCCCAAAGAGGGCTGCTCGAAAACCTTGTTCGGAGCTACCGCTGGCGCCCCCGACGGTGAGATCCGCATCCGTCCTCCTCACAACGCCATCCCCAGCGGTATCCCCAACGTCGAGGAGGCGAGGCAGTTATTCAAGCCCAAAGGCGAGAACGACACGTTCTGTGACGGTAGCTCAAAAGCCAACGAGGTGCCGATGGAACTGAGTGAGTCGGTCCATGACATCGGCTGGGTCTACGAAATCGAGGTTCGACAGCCAGGCCACGAGCCGTTCATCCTCGACCCGATGGCCTGGATCGAAACCAGCGTTCCCTGACAAGACTTCAGCCCGGAGCGCCGTCTGAGCTCAACTCGGCGGCGATCTTCGGGTCGTCGAGTAGCCACTCCAGCTCGAACTCGCCTTTTAACCGTTCAGGAGGCAGCCCGGCAGTCAGCAGATCGCCGAGCATCGCGAGCGCGGCGCCGCGCTCGCGACAGACTGCAAACGCTTTGGCGATCAACATCAACTCCTCAATCCGGCCGGCGAGCTCATCTCGCATCGCCTCAGCTCTCGGCATGCTCTGAGCACAATCGCCAGCCTTTGCCAACAGTAGCGTCGACAAAACACGAAGCCGGGCATCTGATGGATTCGCCTCCAACTGTGCCACCGCTAGGTCCGCACTCCGGCGATAGCTCTCGAGAGCTGCCTCCTCCTGATCGAGCAACCAATCGACATCCCCCAGGTTGGCCCAGTGGTGGGGCTCTTCCGGCTGCAAATCCACAGCCCGTTGAAAAGCTTCACGAGCCTCGGTCATCCGCCCTAGAGTGAAGTCCAGAGTTCCCATGCTGGTCAGCAGGCTGGCAGTCCGCAGAGCAGGCGAAATCTTGCCGTAGGTCTGTCGGGCGGCTTCGAGGTTCCCCTGGTACAGGTCCAAGGTTCCCAGGTTCTCGAGTGGCCGGATGACGTCCACCGGGGCCAGCTCCGCAGCCCTCGTCAGTTGTTCCCGGGCCTCGGAATAGCGGCCGGTGCGCAGTGAGAACCCCCCGATCTCGTTCCAATGCAACCACGAGAGCGGACGGAGATCGAGCGCTCGACGATAACTCCGTTCAGCAAGCTCAACCTCATTCTGCTGCCAATAACAAATCGCCAACTGACGGTGGGCCACGTCGAGGTCGGGATTGATCTCCAGTACTGCCTCGAGATCCGCGATCGCATCAGGTAGCTGACCATTCGACCGGCGTGCGGTAGCCCGGGTGATCAGCAACTCGGGAGCATTTGGCTCGAGCTCTACAGCTTTGTCTGCGGCCTCCAACGCGTTGCGCAGAAAGCCTGTAGAACGCGTGTCCTCGTTGCGACGAAGCCAAGCTTCGCTCAGGCCAGCATGTGCCCATGAGAATTCGGGATCGGCCTCGATAGCACGCTCGAACAGCTCAACTGCCCGCTCGCCAGCGGCAACATCGCCGACTTGCCGTAGGGCGGCGTCAGCCTGTGCATAGAAACCATAAGCCTCCCGTGATTGGGTGGGGTTGCGACGCAGGGCCTCGCGCTGACGCACCGACAGGCTGACAGGAAGGTTGCGCAGGATCTCGTCCGCCAAACGCTCCTGAAGATCCATCAGCTGGTCGGGCTCGCCGTTGACCTCACCGTCCCAGATCGAGATGCTGGGTACCGCGTTCATCAACTGGGCAACCGCCCGAATCTGTTGATCGTTTCCTTGCACATAACCTTGGATCAGGGTGCCGACACCGAGTTCGCGAGCGATTTGCTCCGTGGTCTTGTCGGTGTCGCGATACCTGCGTACATCGAGCTCATTGACGACGTTGAGACCGTGGACGCGGGACAGCTGGCGGATCAAAGCAACACTGATCCCTTCGTAATAGGCGTCGAGCTCGGGGTTGGTGGTTCGATTCTCGAACGGCAGCACCGCCAGGCTGCGGATCGGCGGAACGGTTTGTCGGGTGCTGTACAGACCCCATCCCACCGCCACCAGAATCACCATCACGGCCAGGGCGATCGTTGCCCAGCGTCGGTTCAGAGGTCTCAACGCTTCATGGTAAATCGACTCGGTGAGGGTGGGTACTGAGCCCGGATCACCCGAGGCGATCGCATCGAGCTCAGCGCAGACGGAAGCCGCCGAAGGCACCCGCTCGGTGGGATCCTTGGCCAGTAGATGTTCGACCAGTCGCCCCAGACGGTCTGGGATCGCCGGATTCGACTTCGACGGCGACTCGAGCTCCTGGTTGGCCAGGGATCGCACGTAGTCGACCAAGCGGACGCCCTCGAAGGGCAGGTGGCCGGTGAGCATCTGGTAGAAGATCACCCCGAGGGCAAAAAGATCAGCCCGTGCGTCGAGATCGGAACCATGGAATTGTTCCGGCGCCATATAAGGCACTGTGCCGACGATCACCCCGGTTTTGGTCAACGCGACCTTGGTCTTGGCTTCCGGCTCGGAATCACCCCATGTCACCTTGGCGAGACCGAAGTCGAGCAGCTTGATGCGCCCTTCTGGAGTGACCCGGATGTTACCAGGCTTCAAATCGCGGTGAATCACCCCGGCGCCATGAGCGCTCGCTAGACCTTCCGCGATCTGCTTGGCGAAATCGATCGCCTTGGTCATCGACAGCCCGGCCTCGAGATGGAAACGTAAATCGACCCCCTCCACGTACTCCATCGCAATGTAGATCACTTCTTCCGCAAAGCCGGCGATCTCCGGGTCGTCGGTGCGGGCCTCGCCAACCTCGTAGACGGTGGCAATGGCGGGGTGGGTGAGCTTGGCGGCGGCCTGCGCCTCACGCAGTAGACGCGCCCGACGCACCGGCGCATCCGCCACCAATGCCGGTAGTACCTTGATGGCGACCGTGCGCAACAACTTGGTGTCGAAGGCCTTGAAGACGACACCCATGCCGCCGCGACCAATCTCCTTTTGGAGCTCGAAATGGGCCAGGCGAGTTGGATTAGGAGGCTGGCTCATGAGCTCAGGCCGTGACGCAGCATTTTTTGACGCAAACCTTCTCGGCTGATGCCAAGGCTCTTGGCGGCGTGAGTTCGGTTACCCCCAGCGAGACGCAGATGCAGCTCGATGAGCTCCTTCTCCTGGTCGACCAAACGCCCCGGCGTCTTTCTGGAGCCAGCATCGCGGATCCGACGCGACAGACTGTCGATGGTCAACGGAGCACCTTCCGGTGTAATCGCCACCAACCGCCCAGCTTCGTTCTCGAGCTCACGCACGTTGCCGGGCCAATCATGCTCCTGGAGAGCTCGTTCGAGCTTCGGCGTGACCGCGGGCACCGGCCGCCCGTCATGCTCGGCCGCAGCCTCGAGGAAGTGGTAAAAGAGCGGCAAGATGTCTCCTGCCCGCTGTTTCAGCGGCGGCAAATCGAGAGTAATAGCGTTCAAGCGATACAGCAGATCCTCACGAAACCGCCCTTGCTCGACATCTTGCACCAGGTCACGGTTGGTGGCGGCCAGGAACCGGACATCAACCTTGATCGGCCGACTGGAGCCCACCGGCTGCACCTCTCCGAACTGTAAGGTTCGCAGCAGCTTGGTCTGTAACTCGAGGGACAGCTCACCTACCTCGTCGAGAAAAAGCGTCCCGCCGTCGGCCGCCGTGATGGTACCAACCTTTTCGCGATCGGCGCCGGTAAAGGCTCCCCGCACATGGCCAAAGAGCTCGGACTCGAGAAGACTGGGTGAGATCGCTCCACAATTCATCGTCACCAGCCGTCGCTTCGACCGGCGACTGTTCAGGTACAGTGCCCGCACAATCAACTCTTTACCTGTCCCGGAAGGTCCTTGCACCAGCACCGGCAGCTGAGACGACGCGACCTGGCCAACGGTCTTCAGTAACCGTATGAAGCCCGGATCGCGGGTGATGATGCCGCGGAAATCGTAGCGCGCCTGGAAGTCTCTCTCGAGAGCCTGATTGCGCTGCTCGAGCAACAGCCGACGCGTCGAGACCTCGAGCGCCCGCGACGCCAGCTCGAGAATCCGCCGGAAGACATCGAGATGTCTTTCGTCGAACAGTCGTTCCGGCAAGCTGCTTTCGAGATAGAGCGCGCCAGCAGCTTTGCCCTCGACCATCAGCGGCGCAGCAAGCACGGAGCGCAAACCCATGCGCAGCACACTCTCCACCTTGGCGAACCGATCGTCGGCGAGGGCGTCTTCGATCAACACCGGCTCTCCCCCCGCCATGACATGGGCAATGATCGACCGGCTCACCGGCTCACCCTCACCTTCGAGCTGAGCGCGATTCCAATTGCGCACCACCTTGAAGTCGAGACCGGTATCTCGGCGCAGCACTAGGAACCCCCGTTCAGCGCCGAGAATCGACAGCGATTCGCGAGCCAGGGTGTCGAGCATCACATCGTGATCGTCGAGTTGCAGTAACTGCCTGGCGAGCTCGAACAGCAGATCCGCGGAATGGTGACGCAAGTCCATGACGTAACGAGCTTAACCCTTATCGAGGCATCTAGAGCGACGAGTCGAGGCGGTGCCCGTGGGGACGCCGCGACAAGCAGTGGGGGAGAATCATGGAGATGGCGCCAGAAT
>JAJCXQ010000625.1 GCA_029263355.1 Acidobacteriota bacterium
CCAAGGGCGTCGCGGTGAGTCACGAGCAATATCGGCCCGTCATTGCGTGGACCGTCGAATCTCTAGGGCTCAGTCCTATCACCCGGGTACTGCAGAATCTCTCCCATGGTTTCGACGCTGGCGTTCACGAGTTGATGACGACCTTGTCCGCCGGCGGGACCCTGTGTTGTGTCGACTCCGACGAGCGAGGAGATGTCTCCCGCTATGCCGAGTTCATCAACGAGATGGCAGTCGACACGATCCACACGACACCGACGATCATGCAGCAAGTTCTGGCAGGCGGCGACAGGTTGCCAACGATGAAGCTGGTTCACTTGGGAGGCGAGGTTCTTACTGCTTCTTTGGTGCGGCAGATCAAGGCGGTGGTGCCGTCCATGTGCCGGATTTCTAATGCCTATGGTCCGACCGAGGCCGCGGTCGGCTGCTCGGAGTACGAGGTCTCGCAACGTCAGCCGCGAGAGGAGGCTGCAGCTAGAGTCCCGATCGGTCGGCCGATTGCCAACAGCAAGCTCTATGTACTCGATCGCCGGGGTCTACCCGCACTTCAAGGGAGTGTTGGCGAGCTGACGATTGGTGGTGAGGGGGTTGCCCGAGGCTACCTCGGTCGGCCAGGGCTGACGGCGGCGCGCTTCGTGCCTGATCCCTTTGTCGACGCTGGACGCCGGATGTACTCGAGTGGAGACCTGGCGCGGTTTCGCTCGGACGGAAAGCTCGATTTTGAGGGCCGGATCGACCAACAAGTCAAGATTCGCGGGTTGCGGCTCGAGCTTGGAGAGGTCGAAGCCGTACTCACGAAACAGCCAGCAGTCGGTGAGGCCGCCGTGGTTGTGGCCCAGTCGTCCGGCGCAGGAGGGCCACGGTTGGTGGCTTTCGTGACTGCCGCCGCCGACAGTGAAGTGATCGCGTCAGATCTGAAGCATGCCCTGGCGGCGGCATTGCCGAGCAGTATGGTGCCCGCAGCCTTCGTCGAGTTCGCAGCGCTGCCCAAGACCGTCAGTGGCAAGATCGATCGCCAGGCCCTCACCAAACGGGCGTTCGACGTATCGACCCAAACTGGCGCCGTACCCGCCGAGTCCTCCGCTCCGAGGACCGCGACGGAAGAGGTGCTGGCGGCGATCTGGGCTGAGTTGCTGGAGGTTGATGGCATCGGTATCGATGATGACTTTTTTGCAAGGGGTGGCCATTCGTTGCTGGCAGTTCAGGTGATTTCTCGAATCCGACGAACCTTCGGCGTCGATCTCGCCTTGCGCCAACTGTTCGCTACTCCGACGTTGGCCACGATGGCGCGCCAGATCGAGACGGAGCATGGCTCAGACCGACCGACAGCGATGCCGCCGTTGCAAGCTTCTTCCCTGGTGCCATTACGGACGTCGGGTGTCCAGCCACCTCTGATCTTGATCCACGCGGTAGGTGGCATGGCGACCACGTTTGCTGACTTGGCGCGGTATCTGCGACCGGATCGTCCATGTTATGCCTTGCAATCGATTGGCCTGGAGGGTGGGGACCTCGGACCGGCGAGCATCGAGGAAATGGCGGCCGCTTATCTCGAAGAAGTGCTGACCGTGCAGTCTGTCGGACCGTTTCATTTGGCGGGCTGGTCGATGGGTGGTCTGGTGGCCCTCGAGATGGCGCGCCTGCTGGCAGCGCGCAAACAGTCTGTTGCTCTTCTAGCCCTGCTCGATACCCAAGTTCCAGTTGTGACAGAGTTCGGGGATGACTTGGAAATGTTGGCTTCTTTTGCCCATCATCTCGGCCTCTCCGTCGCCAGTCTTGGGTGTCTCAGCAAAAAGTGCGAGCTCGCTGAGGCATTGCCGAAGGTATTGACCTTGGCACGTGAGCAGGGTGCCCTGCCGATTGATTTCGAGGACGCCGAAGGCGAGCGCCTGTGGCGGGTCTTCCGCCACAATGTGTTGGCGACCGCTGCCTACTCTGCAACTCCCTATGACGGGCGGGCGACGCTGTTTGTCGCCCGCGAGCGTGCGTCGAACCGGCCGCCGTCGGGGTGGGGGCGCCTGATCCGTCGCCTCGAAGTGGTCGAGGCTGGGGGCAACCACCTCAATATGGTTCTAGCGCCGCATGCTCTCAAGCTGGCGGGGGCCCTCGAAGCCCGATCTCATCAGGTACAGGATCGAACTCGTCAGTCTGTTTTGGTTCCGTGATGTAGATCCAGCTCGCGGGTGCTAACCTCGAATCGAGGTTCTCCGACGATCCCGAGTACACTGGGGAAGACCGCGCGGAAAGTTGTCGTCGACTCTGCCGCCAATGCGGTGGTGTCGACAAAGGCTCGCGCTTTGCCCGCCGGCCGTCCTTCAGTTTCGAAGACGCTGACCTCGACGCTGACATCGGTGACCAGACGTGGCGAGGTGTTGCGCAAAGTTCCCGAGATGGCGATGCCATCGACGTCGGGGTTGCTGATCTCCTGCCAGAAAACCACTTCGACCGGGCTGGCTGGCGCCATTGAGTCTGGCGCCGTCGAGTCGACAGAGGGTTCGCCGTCAACAAGGTTAGCAGCCTCCTGTAAACCTTCACTCATGCCCTCCTCTTGAGCCTCAGCAGCGGTCTTGACACTGTGGTGGTCGATGACTCGGACGGAGCGTTTTGTTGCGACCCGCGGGTTTAGAGGCGGGTGGGACGTATTCTTGGCTGCAGCCTTGGTGGCTTGTTGGCTGGCCTCTAGGTCGATCTCGGTGAGTCGCATCGACACCAATACGCCATCGGGGCGGGTGAATAGAATCAGGGAGCGCTTTACCTGCCACGGTCCCGCGGTCTCGATGTGATCACCATCGCGGCTGACCAGCCAATCGGCGGCAACCGGAGGATGCATCAACAGCATGGCGAGGACGATGATCAGCCAGCCGAGGGTGCGTCCAGGATTCGAGACGTGCATCAATTCCCCTTCCAGTCGATGGCACACATGGCGATTGGAATGGTGGCGTAGCGGATAAATCCAGTGTCGGAACGGCTGGCGTTGATGGTCATCGAGAACGTTGGATTGAACCGGCAGTCCTCCGGGAAGTAGCTCATTAGGGCGCGACGGATCGCTTCCTGTAAGTCTTCCTGAACGGGATCGAGGGTTGAATCGGTGTTCTTGGCGCCGGCGCCCTCGTCCGGTGGTGGATTCTTGGTGGCGGTTTGGTCGACGTAGGGCGCCGTGGTGAAGTCGCCAATGTCGAGATAACGCTCAACCGACGCTGCTGAAATCTGGTCTAAGTCGGTGAAGGCATTGGCATTGGTCGCGTTGATAACGAAGATCCGACTCCGGCCGGTGCGGGCACAAACTTCGGTCGGATCGCCGAATTCGTCGACCGCTTCAACGTCCTGTGGTTGGAAACTGGTGAATACCAGCACACTGACCAAGGCGAAGGCTTGGGTAATCACCCGATCGTCCTCCTCCAGCGTCAGTACCCAACCTCGGTTGCCTCCTGCACGATCGAGCAGGTGGTTGGTGGTGGTGTTGCTGTCGTCAACGTCGATCGCGGCGTAGTCGACCTCGGTCCGCGGTAAAGTGCGGAGATCCAGCCGGGTGTAGTCTTCATCGACGACGGTGAAGAAACGACCTTCAACCCCGTCGCGATCCCACAGGGTATGACGATTGCCGGTGCCGAAGGCGAGGGCGTATTGATCGAGCTCTGGCACCAACATCAGGGTCGGCGTCATGTAGATCGATCTGCCGCCGGTGTCGAAGATCGGATAGGGGTCCCATGCCGTGTCGTTCACGCGCTGGACGGTGATCGTGGCGCCGCTGGCGAGCGGACTGCCGACCAGACGCGTGTTGTCGATCGTGACATCCGTCAAAGCGGGAACCGTTCCGAGGCTGGTGAGTTGGGTGAGATCCACTTTGTATATCTTACCGGCGGTGGTTCCGGCATAGATCACATCGAGCAGGCCGTCCTGATCCCGGTCGAGTACCGCTGGCGCGGAGGGCATCGACCCCAACAGTTGGCGTTTGTAGATCGCCTGTCCGGTTTCGATGTCGATCATGTAGAGCCAGTTGCCGCGTCCGCCGGCGGTGGGGTCGTCGGGATCGAGACCCCCGCCGACAATCGCCACCGAGCGCTGTTCGATGTTGTTGGGAACTGACGCGGCGTCGCAGGTTGCACCCGTGCACACCTGGATCAAGCCGATGACTGGCTTCGACCAGGTGTCGCCTAAATCGTGTTTGTCGTTGCCATCGGGCGTCGGTTGCAGATTGAGGGCTGGGTCGAGTGGGAAGGCGGTGTCGTCTTCATCTAGAGACAGAAAGTCGTAGCTACCGGCAGCCGGGTCGGGGAGTTGATCGGTAAAGCTCCACAGCTCGGCGGGAAACGGATAAGGAGCGTTGCTCGCCGTCGGGCAGTCGGCAGACCCTTGATGCTCACCGGTGGCGCTCAAGCGCAAGCAGGACGGCACGAGATCACCGACCGGATCCGGAATAGGTAGCGGGTCAGGGTCTTGGGGTGTCGGCGCCGGAGTGACCATCGTGTCGGGCTGGGTGATGTCGAGGGCGAAGTAGCCGGACACGAATTCGGGCACGATGCCGCTGCCCAGGATGTCGCCGCCGCGCCGCAGACCCCCGACCAACACTGTCCGCCAGCTGCGATCGCCAGCGCTGGCGTTGGTACCGTTATGCAGGGGATCGATATACGCATCGGCGATACGAATGTGGCCATCGAGGGAGTAGACATGGGCGCCGTTGACATCATCGTCGGCAA
>JAJCXQ010000626.1 GCA_029263355.1 Acidobacteriota bacterium
TCGCCGACCAGGAGACGGACTCGTTTCTGGATCACCCGGTGGCACCACACGAACCGGCGAGCCACGGTTCGGCGAGCCACGATGCGGCGAGGCCTGGCGAAGAAGCGGGTATTCATCAAAGACGGCATCTGGCCCGGGGCACCATGATCGGACCCTACCGGGTCCTTGGCCAGTGTGGCCAAGGTGGGATGAGTACCGTTTACTTGGCTGAGCGGGCCGACGATGCGTTCCCTCGGCGAGTCGCCCTCAAGTTGGTGCGTCCGGGTATGGAGTCGGAAGCCATTCTCAGCCGCTTGCGGACTGAACGCCGGATCCTCGCCAGCCTCGATCATCCTCACATCGCACGTCTCTATGACGGCGGCAGTACGGAAGAAGGACTGCCGTACTTCGTGATGGAGTATGTGGAAGGCGTTCAAATTGATGCCTACTGTGACCAGAATCAGCTTTCGGTTCGCGAACGGCTGGAGCTGTTCCGTAAAGTCTGCGACTCGTTGCACTATGCTCACCAGAACCTGGTCGTGCATCGAGATATCAAGCCCTCGAATATTCTGGTGGGTGCCGACAACGCCCCCAAACTGCTCGATTTCGGCATTGCCAAGCTGCTCAATCCCGAGTTCGCCACAGGTGTTGAGCCGACGCGTACATGGCAGCGGATTCTGACGCCGAGTTATGCCAGTCCAGAGCAGATGAGGGGCCAATTGATTACGACGGTCAGTGATGTCTATTCGCTGGGCGTGTTGCTCTATCGGTTATTGACCGGTCGCTTACCCTACAGCTTCGCCGGCTGTACACCGCAAGAGATCGAAAGCTTGATCGTCGGTTCGGAGCCTCTGCCCCCTAGTGTTGCGATTCAGCAGGCGTTCGAAGATCAAGACGAGCTCAATTCGCCCGGGGCGCCCGGGACGCCTGGGACGCCTGGGACATCACGTACATCCGGGCCTCAGAGCACCAAGGTGCTGAGCAAGATCTTGGCCGGCGACCTGGATGCCATCGTTCTCAAGGCGCTGCGCAGCTCGCCACGGCATAGATACGGTTCGGTTGAACGGTTGTCCGCGGACATCGAACGTTATCTCGCGGGGCAGCCGGTCGCGGCTCGGTCCGGCAGCTGGCGGTACCGGTCCGGCAAGTTTGTGCGACGCAATCGTCGAGCCCTGGCGGGAGCCGCCGCCATGGGGTTGATGCTTGTCGGTTTTGTCGGGGCGTTGGCGGTTCAAGCCGAGCGCGTCACCTTCGAACGCGACCAGGCGCGAGTCGAACGCGACAAGAAGTCGCAGGTACTCGAGTTGGTGCTGGAGCTTTTTGCCCTCAGCAATCCATATGCGGTGCCGGGTGAAGAACTGACCGTACGGGAGGCATTACAGCGCAGTGTCCCACTGTTGAACGAGGCGGTGCATGATCAACCCGACGTGCGGGCCGAGTTGCTTCATACCTCGGGCTCGATCCTCGGGGTCCTCTATGATCTCGACACCGCTCGCGATCAACTTACAGAAGCCCTGAAGATCCGTCGACAGCTCTATGGCGATGACCACCTCGAGGTCAGCCAGACAACGCGGGCCTTAGCCGGTGTGCTCCGGGATCGCGGTGAGTATGACGAAGCCGAGGAGCTGGCCCATCGGGCCTTGACGATCTCCCGCGGAGTCGACTCCAGTGAAGGATCTGAGGCGTCCAAGACCCTGCTGGCGAATTCACTCAACACCTTGGTCTCGGTGATGTGTTACCAGGATCAGTACGATCGAGCTCGGGCATGGGCCATGGAAGCGGCCGAGTTGACCCAGGGGCTGTCGTCAAACAACCCGTCACGCATTTCCGCCCTCGAGCATGTTGCGGTCATTCGCAATGACGAGGGGCGCTATGCTGAGGCCGCCGAGCTGCGCCGACAGTCTCTGGAACTGCAGAGGACACTTTATGGTGACCAGCATCCCAGGCAGATTACGACGCTCAACAACCTTGGTCTGAGCTTGCGCCGGTTGGAGGATTTCACGGCTTCCGAAAAGGCATATCGGGAGGCGTTGGACATTCATCTGGTGAATTTCGGCGAAGAGCACCCCGACGCCTGGGTTCTCAACAACCTCGGAGCGGTCCTCTACGCCAAGGGGGATTACGCGGACGCCGAGAAGATCTTTCGGGAAGGGCGAGCGGCGGTCGTGAAGATCAGAAACCCGAATCACGTGATGACTTTGGCATTCGATTTGTGGATCGCTCGGACGCGAATCCGTCAAGACGCCGCCGCCGAAGCCGAGGCCAGCCTCCGGCCGCTTCTCGAGCATTGGAGCACTATCCTCGGTGACCATTGGCGGATTCACTTGGGGCACAGCATCTTAGGGGAAAGCCTCAGTGTCCAGGGACGATGCGACGAAGCCGAACCGTTGCTATTGGCGAGCTACGATCACATGCTGAGCCGACCGCGAGAACGCACGAAGCGAGATCTGTTCTGGCGGCTCAGAGACCACCTAGAGCGTTGTGGTCAGCCGGACCGGGTTGCCCAGTATGAGGCGATGCTTCAATCCAGCCTGGCGGGTCCAGACGAGATTTGATCGACATCGACGCCAATTTGCGCCCTGCATAGTAGATCGTGGCCACAGTAGCGGCAGATGCTGTGAGTCACCATGAGTTGCTCCCTCGCGTGTCGAGATGGCGACGCCGGCCGGTGGCACCGGCCGGCGTCGATTGTTTCTGGGGGCCGTTACGAGGTTCGAAGCGACTTTTGGATGGCCGCTACCCGTGCCAGCAAGGGTGGGTGGGAGTAGTTCAAGAATACGTAGAACGGATGAGGCGTGAGATTGGACAAGTTGTCGAGGGCTAGTTTTTCGAGTGCCGTCGTCATGGCGGCCGGTTCATCAACGGTGGTGATCGCGTACCGGTCGGCTTCGAACTCATGCTTACGGGATTGGTGATTCAGGAACAGCGCCAACAAGAGGTCAACGGGGGCGTAGAGCAGGCCGAAGAACACCAGGCCGGAGTAGGTTGAGGTCTGTTCCATTTCGAAAGCGTCAAACAGGCCGGGGTGTCTGAGGAAGATCGACAACAAATAGAACATCACGCCGCTTTGGGCGATACCCAACAGCATGGACTTGAAGATGTGTCGTCGTTTGTAGTGCCCAACCTCATGGGCGAGGACGGCGACTAGCTCTGCCGGCGTTTGTTTCTCGATCAAGGTGTCGTAGAGCGCGATGCGCTTGTTACGGCCGATCCCGGTGAAGAAGGCATTTGCTCGGCTCGATCGCCGCGAGCCGTCGATCACGAAAATGCCACGTAAGGCAAAATCCACCGACTGAGCATAGGCGGCGAGGCGGTCGCGAAGCTCGCCGGCTTCGAGGGGAGTGAATTTCATGAATAGCGGCAGGATCCACACCGGGACCACGAACTGCAATGCGATGGTGATGATCGTCAAAGCGAGCCAGCACAAGACCCAGGCGCTGTCACCGGCAAAGTCGAAGAAGGCCAGGACAATCGCTACCAAGGGGCCACCGATCAGCACCGACAGCGTGAGAGTCTTGATCAGATCGAGGAGGAACGTCTTGGCGGTTGTGCGATTGAAACCGAAGCGCTCCTCGATGACAAACGTGGAGTAGATCGTGAAAGGTAGGCTGAGGAGTCCCTTGCCGAGGCCGAGAATACCGATGAAGAGCAACCCGGTGACCAGCGGACTGAGGTCGAAGCTTCGCAACCACAGATCGAGCCGATTGAAGCCGCCGAGAAACCAGAAAACAACCAGGGTCGCGAGATCGAACGTCGACGTGACAAATCCGAAACGGGTTGCGACCCGAGTGTAACTTTGGGAACGGCGATAGGATTCGGCATCGTAGAGATGCGCGACCTCGGCCGGCGGCTTCTCCTGGAGAGCGGTGAGATTGAGGACATTGGCGACCAGGTTGACCAGATAGTCGAGCACCAGAGTCGCGAGGATGACAGCGGCGTAGAGGTTCATGACGGCCGGCAGGTTAGCAAACTCCAGAGCGCCGGGTGCAGATCACGGAATTCCATGGCGTTTGCGTTTCTCCCACAACGCCTTGCGACTGATGCCCAGGAGCTCGGCCGCCTGCCCCTGGTGGCCGCGGGTGTAGGCCAATGCACGGCGGATCTCGTCGATCTCAACCTCGATCAACGGTCGCGGTCGCGGCTCGTCCGCGTCGTCGGGCATGGCGGGGTCGAGCTCACCGGCGCCGGCGATGATCAGTGCTCTTTCTAGGACGTTACGGACCTGTCGTAGATTCCCCGGCCAAGGGTAACGAGACATCCACCGTTTCGCACGCTCACTGAGCTCGGGAACCGGTCGGGCGAAACGCTCCGCAAGATCCGACAACAGATAAGCCATCAGCGGCTCGAGATCCTGCGGGCGCTCACGTAGCGGCGGCAAACGGAAGGCGAGTACCTCGAGGCGATAGAAGAGGTCTTGGCGGAAAGCGCCGCGTGCGACCCGCTCTGGGAAATCTTGCGAAGCGATAGCTATGAACCGCACATCGGCCACCCGCTCCTGCCCGCCGAGGGGCGCATAACGATGTTCAGCCAAGAGCCGCAACAACTTGGGCTGAACTGGTAGTGGTAGCTCCTCGACGTGGTCGAGCACCAGTGTGCCGCCTTCGGCGCGGGCGGCCCGTCCTTCGACCGAGGTTTCGGCACCGGTGAAGGCGCCGGCGTGGTACCCGAAGAGCTCGCTTTCGAAGAGAGTGCTAGGGAATGCCCCTGGATCGACTTCCACTAGCGGCTCCGTGCGTCGTCGGCTCGCCAGGTGAAACGCTCGGGCAACCGTCGAGCGGCCGGTACCCGGCTCCCCCAGGATGAGAATGGGTGAGTCGCTGGCAGCGGCTCGTTGGGCAGCGGGAAGATGTGCGGCGAGGGCGGGAGTCGCGCTGAACAGGGCGTCGAACGCACGGCTCGGGTTGTGAGCGTCGATCACCTCGCGAGACCTCGCGATTTCGGTAATCCTTGACGCTTCAGTTGCCGGTGCAAAGCTTCAACGTGTCAGCGTTCATGGAACGAACCGAGCGGTGATCACGGAACGAACCGTGAAGTGATATCCGGGGCGTCGGACCACAGGCGCTCCAAATCGTAGAACTCCCGGGTTTCGTCGAGAAAGATGTGAATCACCATTGCGCCACCGTAATCGAGCAGGATCCAGCGACCGTGACGTTGGCCTTCAGCGTGGAGGGGGCGCAAGCCTGCCGCACGCAGCTGCTTGATCACGGTGTCCGCGATTGCCTGGACCTGGCGTTCGTTGGTTCCGCTGCAGATCAGGAATCGCGCTGTGAAATCACTGATCGCGTCGAGATCGAGCACTAGCAGCCGCTCGGCCTTGCGATCGAGGGCCGCTGCGACGGCGACGCGAATGTGGGTCTCAGGATCCTGTGTTTCGGGGTCCTGTGTCTCGGGGTCCTGTGTCTCAGTGTCGGCTGCCGTTTCCGGCTGCGTAGGCTGTTCAGGGTCCGATGCAACAGAGTCGGATGCAACAGAGTCGGATCCGACAGAGTCGGATGCGACAGAGTCGGATCCGACAGAGTCGTCCGGCTGGGAGTCGAGTTTATCGATAGAGGTCATATTTGTGGATGTAGTTTAGCACCAGCGGTGGGACAAGCTGGTTGAGGTCATTGGAGCGCGCCGCTAAGCGGCGCCGGATTTCGGTCGAGGAAACAGCGACAGGAGCGTTCTCGATGTGATGGACACGAGATCTGTCGAGAGCCGTAGCGAGTTTGTTGGATAGTTCAAGGGGGTTGGGAGTTGGGCGTTCGAGGACAGCAAGCTCGGCGACGTTTAGGATGCTCCGCCAGTCTCGCCAGGTGTCGAGTTGTTGCAGGGAGTCGCTGCCAATGATGAGAAAGAGCTGGGCTTCGGGATGCTCTCGGCGGAAGTGCTCGAGAGTTTCGATGGTATAGGTGACGCGGTCTTCCAACTCGAGTGGTGATACGACGGATTGCAGATCTTCCAGCAGTGCCAGCTCCGCCATGGTGAAGCGGGCGAGGGCCGATGCGCCAGCGCGCCGCAGCTTGTGAGGCGGACGGGCGGTGGGAAGGTAGATCACCCGGTCGAGGTTGAGCGCTTCCCGCGCCTCACGAGCAGGTTCGAGATGGCCAAAGTGGATCGGGTCGAAGCTACCGCCGTAAAGTCCGAGCTTCATGCCAAAGAGTGCTCACAATCCGGACTCTACCTCTCGCAATCGATGGCGCATCTCGAAGATGAGCTCCTTGAGTCCCTGGTGCGTCGCTGCACTGATTTCGAGGTAAGGCAAGCCGCGTGTTGCCGCCGCTTGCTTCAAGTCCTGTTGACGTTCCACGATCGTCGCGTCGAGCTTGCTTCCCACGATGATCCGTGCGCGATCCAACAGAGCGGGATTGAATGCCGCCAACTCGTGCTCAATGGTCTCGAGATCGTCGGCACACTTGCTGCTGGCATCTGACAAGTCAACCAGATGAACCAGCACTCTACACCGCTCGACATGGCGCAGGAACTGAAAGCCGAGTCCAGAGCCTTGCGCCGCACCGGCAATCAATCCGGGCAGATCGGCAATGACAAAAGGGTCGGCGAGCGGACCCTCTGCGACCACTCCGAGCTGTGGGATCAAGGTGGTGAACGGGTAATCCGCCACCTTGGGACGCGCTGCCGAGACGGCACTGATCAGGGTCGATTTGCCGGCGTTGGGCAAACCGACCAAGCCGACGTCGGCGAGCAGCTTGAGCTCGAGCCGTAGCTGGCGTTCCGCACCTCCGCCCCCGTCTTCGGCATATCTCGGTGTTCGTCGAGTCGCGGTGGCGAAATGCGCGTTGCCATATCCGCCGCGCCCACCTTCAGCGACAATCAAATGTTGGCCGTCCTCGATGAGCTCGCCGAGCAGCTCGCCGGTCTCGCGATCATAGGTCAACGTTCCGAGAGGCACCGGTATCTCGAGGCTCTTGCCGCGCCGGCCGGTTCGATCCGAGCCTTCGCCATGACGTCCACGCTCGGCAGCCAACCGCGCCTTGTAACGCAAATGGTGCAGGGTGTTGAGCCCGCGCTTGCCGACCAGAATGACCGAGCCGCCGTTGCCACCGTCGCCGCCGGATGGCCCACCTCGGGGAACATACTTCTCGCGCCGAAAAGCGACACAGCCATTACCACCATTGCCGGCAATCGCGTCGATCACGGCTTCGTCGATGAAGACCAAGCTGATTCTCCCGTGGCGGCTACCACGGGCTGGATAGGCCCGCTAGCCGCGCTATTCCGCAGGAAGGATGTGTACGAACTTACCGTGCCGCCCGCGGTCCTGAAATTTGACGATACCGTCCATCTTGGCGAAGAGGGTGTCGTCCTTGCCGCGTCCGACGTTCTTCCCGGGATTGAACTTGGTGCCGCGTTGACGAACGATGATAGTACCGCCGGTGACACTCTGTCCCCCGTAGCGCTTGACACCGAGGTGTTGTGGGTTCGAGTCGCGACCGTTGCGGCTCGAGCCCTGACCTTTCTTATGAGCCATGGGGTATCTCTCCTAGGACTGAATGTCTTTGATTCTGACTTGTAGGAAGTCCTGGCGATGGCCGTTCTTGCGGCGGTAGCCTTTACGGCGTTTCATCTTGAAGACCAGTACTTTCGGACCGCGCCGTTCGCCGAGCCGTACAGCATGGACCTGGGCTCCCTCGACGACCGGATTTCCGACCCGAACTTCGCCATCGTTGTCGACCAGCAAGACACGGTCGAAGACCACCTCCGGCTCATCCTCCGTCACTGTCGGCAGGAGTTCGACGTCAATGATATCTCCCGGCTGCACGCGGTACTGTTTACCGCCTGTTTCGATCACTGCATACATCGTTCTGCTCCCGGACGGGTGTTCTAGAGGGGGATTTGAGCGAGCTAATAGAGTTCGCCGAACGGCGAAGGCGGGGAACCTACCACGAAGACATTTTCCGGTCAATGGTGGATCAGACTTCTTTAGCATACGATACCATGACGCTTCGAGATCCATCAGCGTCGGAGGCATCATGGACGAGCCCGAATACCTGGTCTGCATCAACTGCGAGACGCCGTGTTACACCTTCGAGTGGGCCGGCAATCAGGCGACTGAAGTCATGTGTATGGCCTGTGGTGCCGACGAACCCGACGAGTTTTCCACCGAGGAAGAGTTCGAAGCGATGACCGAGGGCTGAGCCGACTGAACGGGCCACGACCGGAGCCCACAGATCCGAACGCGCCCTAGAGCTGTTTCTGGACGGGAACGAGCTACCGTCTGGAGTCAACCATTGACCAGGACTTCGGAGCCTGGGCGGTCGACCGCGATCTTCGGAGCGACGGCGATAGGCAGCCGTAGTCGAATCGTGGTTCCGGACCCGGGCTCGCTTTCGACGTCGATTTCAGCGCCATGAGCTTTGGCGATGCGGCTGACGATCGCGAGGCCGAGACCGGTTCCGCCTTTGCGGGTCGAGAAAAAGAGTTCGAACATACGCGCGCGATTCTCTGGTGAGATGCCGTGGCCGTTGTCGATGACTTCGATGTCGATGTGCCCGGCTTGTCGTCGAGCGATCAGGCGCACCCGACCCTGTTCGCGACCCTCTGCGGCTGCCAGAGCGTTTTGTGTGAGGTTGATCAACAACTGGTTGATCTGGCCGCGGTCGACGCGAACCATAGCGCCTGCGCTCTGATCCTCGATCTCTACCAACGCGCCACGCTCCTGGATCTCGCCACGCATCACCTCGAGCACCCTCTCCAACAACACGATCGCCGGAATCTCTCGGAGCTCCAGGGGTCGGGGTTTGGCATAGGAGAGGAAGTCGGTGGCCAGGCGTTCGAGGCGCCTCAGCTCTGAGCGGGTGATCGACAGCAGGCGCATTTGTGAGCCACCGGAGCCCTTTTCGCGGGCTTCTTCTTCGAGCATCTGCATGTTCAGGCTGAGTGAGTTCAGCGGGTTGCGGATCTCGTGTGCAAGACCCGACGCCAAGGTCCCGATGTACGCCAGCCTCTCGGCTTCGATCGCCTGCTCTTCGAGGCGCCGAGCGCGGTGAAACAGCATCCAGATCGCGGCGAAGGCAGCCACCAGCAGAGTGAGAGTCAAGATTCCTATCAGAGTCGTCTGGCGGATCAAGTCTTGGCGCAAGTCTCCGATCCGCTCCTCGAGCACGTGGCCGCTCAAGCCGACGATCATTTTGCCCAGATCTCCGATCGGTACTTCGACTTCTTCCAGATCCATGGACGGCTCTTGGTACGGCACTTCCAACGAATCGCCGTCTCCAGTCTCGACTCGGGGTACATCGACTTCCCCGATCGGCAACGCCTGGTTGCTTTCTTCTTGATAGACCACCTTGCCGTCGCGGTCTCGGATCTCGAAACGGCGGATCATCTCCCGCTGGGTGGGGAATGCCTGGATGTAGGTGGTCTCCTCTTTGACGACACTGACTGCGACGTAGAGATCCTGGCCGAGGCTCAGGGCCTGCTCCTCGAGCTGCCGCGCCAAGGGCTCGGCCTCGGCACGAGTATCGAAGAAGACCTTGTCGATCTCCCGTTTCGATAGTGAGTTGAAGATCAACCAGCCGAGCAGAGCAATATCGAAAATGATGAAAAGCGCGAAGGTGATGGCGGCAATAACCAGGCGCTTGGACGTCAAGGGCGACATGTCCGCAGCATAACACTCACCGTCCGGCCCTTCTTTTTGCAAAAAGTCCTTACGCAAGATACATTGACGGTGTTCAGTCGAATGGCTGCTATTCTGCGACTTCGCCTCATGGGGCACGATACAATCTGGCACCACGTGGTCTAGTTGGTGGTTTCGATCCCCAACTTTCGCGCCCGCTTGTCGTCATGTTTTGCGGGTTACGACCGCACGCCTATTACGCCGCTGAGCAGAGCACACCATGAGATATGAATCGACTGGGCTGACGCGCCGGGGTCTCGCTCCTTTCCTGGCGACTCTCCTCCTCGCTTGGGGTGGATTGTGGAGTGCGTGTGCGAAGCCGCCTGCGGACAGCAGCGAGCCGTCGATCGTCGTGGCCTATCCCTTCGATATTCAGGGCGTCAACGAGCTCACCACTCCGTCGACTCCAATCATGAATGGCATGCTGTACTTTGCATGGTTCTTGCAACTGGTTGAGGAGCAAGCCGACTATCAAGACGGGCCGCCGTCTTTCGAGCCGAGGCTCGCCGAGTCTTATGAGTTTTCAGAAGACCGTCTTCAGCTGACCTTCAACTTGCGCGCCAATGTCGTTTGGAGCGATGGCGCACCGGTTACAGCCGAAGACGTGCGGTGGACTTGGCAAGCACATGTGCATCCAGCGGTCAATTGGAGCTTTTCGGAAGCCAAGGCACGGATCACAGATGTGGAAGTGGTGGATCCCTTGACGGTGATCTTTCATTTTTCCGAGGCTTACGCCGTCCAGCTCCAAGATGCCAATCTCGGCGTCATCTTGCCGAAACATGCGTGGAGTCAGTTGCCATTTGAGGAATGGCGACAGAACAACGCCTGGTTTCATGAGCACATGGTCGTCAATGGCCCATACATTCTGGAGTCTTGGCGGCCTCAGCAGCGTTTTGTGTTGCGGCGCAATGAGCGGTATTTCGAGGACGGGATGCCAAAGACGGATCGGATCGTGTTCCAGATTACGCCCGACACCAACAGCCGTTTGGCTTTGTTGCGCTCCGGTCAGGCGCACATGATCGAGGTGATCGATCCCTCGGACGCGGCGATGATCGAGAGCGATCCCAGTCTGAACTTACTCAGTCACATACCGAGATCCTTCTTTTTTGTCGCGTGGAACGTCTCACGGCCATGGTTCGCGGAGAAGGAGATACGACAGGCTCTGACCATGGGCATCGATCGTGAGGAGATCATCGACTCCTTACACTTCGGCTTTTCGAGCCCAGCGCATTCTCCGTTTCCGTCCAACCTCTGGGCCCACAACGACAACATGAAGCCGTGGCCCTATGATCCTGGCCAGGCGAAGGAAATTCTTACCCGCCATGGCTGGGTCGATACCGATGGTGATGGCATCCGCGACCGAGACGGTGAGCCGTTCAGCTTCGAGTTGGTCACCAACTCCGAGAGTCAGGTTCGGGTCGATCTGTTGCCGATGATCCAAGAGCATTTGAAGAGGATCGGCATCGAGGTACGGACCCGTTCGATGGAGTTCAACGCTTTGCTCGGGCCCTTGAATCAGCACGACTTTGATGCCGTTATCCAGGCGCTGGCGCTAGACACCAGTCTCAACTTGTCTTACTTCTTCCATTCCGATGGGATCGATGGTGGCTACAACTGGGGGATGTACTCCAATCCTGTGGTCGATGCCCTGATCAATGCGACCGTCGAGCAGATCGACCACCGGGTGGCGAAGCCGCTTTACGATCGTTTGCAGGTGATGCTTCACGAAGAGGTTCCGATGACCTTTCTCTACGAGTCGCAGCGGCTGAGTGCGGTCAGCAAGAATCTGCACGACGTCGACCCCAACGCCCTCTCCGGATTTTTCCACATCCGCCGCTGGCGTCTCGAGGATGAGGATTGATCTCAGGAGCCTAAAAACGCCGTGCTCCGTTTCGTCTTACGTCGACTGGGCTCCTCTGCCTTATTACTGTTTTTCGTCTTGACGGCGACTTTCTTCCTCATCCACTTAGCGCCAGGCGAGCCTCTTCGACTGTTCGACAACCCATGGATGACGGCGGATAAACGCCAAGAGCTGCGGCAGCTCTACGGACTCGACAGGCCAATAACTCAGCAATATTTCAGCTGGCTGAGCGCGGTCCTGCGTGGTGAATGGGGCTATTCGATCGCTCTCGAGCGCCCTGCATTCGATGTGTTGAAAGAGAGGTTGCCCAACACCGCCTTGCTGGTGATCGCAGGCGTCACTGTCGAACACGTCGTGGGTTTGTTGTTGGGTCTAGTCGCGGCGGTTCGAGCCGGTTCGTTGATCGATCGCCAGATTCGCATCCTGTCGCTGCTGCTCTTCTCCTTGCCAATTTTCTGTCTTGCTCTGGTCGCGATCGAGTTGTTGGCGGTGCGGTGGCAGATCTTTCCGATCAATCAGATGTGGTCGGACCAAGCTGATCAGTTACCATTCGTCGCTCGGTTGCTCGATCTTCTCCATCATCTCGCATTACCGAGCCTTATCTTGGGGTTCGCGCGATGTGGCGCCGTGGTACGTTTCGTGCGCAATGGTTTGCTCGACGTCATGGGAAAAGACTACATCCGCACCGCACGCGCCAAGGGATTGTCGCCGAGTCGAGTGCTGTGGGTGCACGCTTTACGCAACGCATTGATTCCACTGGTCCAGAGGTTTGGCGTTGCGCTTCCTATCCTGCTCAGCGGCTCGTTGATCATCGAGGTCATGTTTTCCTGGCCGGGTGTCGGGCTGGCTGTCTTTCAGGCCATATCGCAGCGTGACTATCCGGTGGTTTTGGCGAGCACCGCTTTGGCCGGAGCTATGGTCGTGCTCGGTAGTTTGATGGCCGATGTACTCCAAGCCTGGCTCGATCCGCGGGTTCGAGATGCCATCTAGTCTACTGCTGCGCAGTGGAGTCCTCTTGCTTTCGATCTTGGCGTTGGCGGGGCTGGCGGCGCCGTGGATCTCGCCCTATGACCCGATTGAGCAAATTGACGCGGTCGCTGGCAAACATCAGCCCCCACTGACGGTGATGGCCGCTGTGCAACTCGAGCATGGTCGCTGGCGGCTGGCCGATCGAGTAGAGCGCAGCGCGGACCAGCTGATCGTCGAGCGGCTGGGTCGGATCGAAAGTTATGCGGCGAGCGAGGTGATGAACCTGGATGATGATGGGGTGGGTAATCGCAGGGTCTTTGTGTTGGGAACGGACAAGTTCGGGCGTGACGTCTTGTCACGTTTGCTCTACGGCGCCCGGGTATCGTTGATGATCGGCGTTTTGTCTGTGGCTCTCGCGGTAGCGATCGGGATTGCAGTGGGAGCACTCGCCGCTCTTGGCGGCAAGTGGATCGACAGCTTTCTGATGCGTTTTGTTGACGGAATCTTGACCATCCCATGGATCTTCCTGTTGATGACTCTGACCGCCTTGTTCCACACCGATATCTGGATGTTGATTGTGCTCCTGGGAATGGTGACGTGGCCCCCGATCAGCCGGATGATGCGGGCCGAATTGCTGAGCCTGCGAAAACAAGACTTCGTGGTTGCTGCTCGCAGTCAAGGCCTGGGGGAGGTGTGGATTTTCTTCCACCATATGTTGCCCAATGCCATGACCCCATTGATTGTGGCGGCGACGCTCCGAGTCGGTAATCTGATCCTGATCGAAGCATCGTTGTCGTTTTTGGGTTTTGGTGTGCAGGCGCCCCAAGCCAGCTGGGGCAATATGATTGCGGACGGCCAAGGTGTATTGCTCAGCGCCTGGTGGGTGGCGGCGTTTCCGTCTGCGGTTTTGGTTTTCGCAGTGGTTGCGATCAACCTGGTTGGCGACGGTATGCGCGATTGGCTCGATCCTCGGAAAAAATCAGTGGGCGAGGCTTGATGATGGATACCTGGCTGACCTCGGACTTCGACTACGACTTGCCGGAATCGGCGATCGCGCAACAGCCGGTGGAACGAGGGCGCAGTCGGATGTTGGTGGTCGACGCGGAAGGTGACGATCGCCATCGCACGGTGGCCGACCTCCCTGAGATCCTGCAACCTGGTGATCTCCTGGTGGTCAATGACACCCGTGTCATTCCAGCTCGCCTCTTCGCTCGCCGTCGGCCTGGTGGTGGGCGGGTTGAACTGCTGGTGTTGGAGAAGCTGGCGCCCCGGGTCTGGGAAGCCCTGGTGAAACCGGCGCGGCGCTTGCGGCCCGGGTCCGTCCTCGAAGTCGAAGGAGGAGATCTCGTCGCGGAAGTGACGGCGATCGGTGAGGACGGGCGCAGGCGATTGCAATTCGACCGCGAGATCGAGGCGCATCTCGAGCGCTGTGGGCACGTGCCACTCCCGCCCTACATCAAGCGCGAAGACATGAGCACCGACCGAGCTCGATATCAGACCGTTTTTGCGCGCCAGCCGGGAGCCATCGCTGCTCCCACGGCTGGGCTGCATTTTAATCCCGAACTGTTGGCCGCTCTCACCGACCGAGGCGTTGAGCGTTCCGTGGTGACCCTACACGTCGGGTTGGGGACCTTTAGGCCGGTCAAGGTCGAGCGGATCGAAGATCACGCCATGGAAGCCGAGCGCTACTGGGTTTCGGAAGAGGCCGCGGCCGCGATCCGCCGAACGAAGCGTGGAGGGGGTCGCGTGGTGGCCGTCGGTACTACGGTTGTTCGGACTCTCGAGAGTGCGGCCCGTGAGCACGGCGAGGTCGAAGCCGGGTCTGGCAGAACCGAGCTCTTCATTACACCGGGTTTTCCATTTCGAGCGGTCGACGCGTTACTCACCAATTTTCACCTACCCCGATCAACCCTGCTGATGCTGGTGTCGGCGCTGGCCGGTCACGGTGGGGTCGATGGCGAGCGGGTTGGGCGCGATCGAGTATTGGCTGCCTACCGGGAAGCGGTTGCGACCGGGTACCGTTTCTATTCCTATGGCGATGCCATGTTCGTACAGCGAGCTGGGTCGTAGCTAGTGCCCTGTTTGATTAGAACCTTCCGAATAATCTCGAGGATTTCTTGTGGCTGACAAGGCTTGCCGACGCATGAATAGTGGGGCTCTTTAGAGGAGGCGTAACGCTGTCAGGCGTAAGAAAGACCGAGAATAGCGGAAGGGAATAGTCAAACAGGGCACTAGTTCCCGCCCAGGAACGCATCGAGGGCTCGGTCGACCTCGTGGGCTGCGCAGCAGCTCCGAACTCGCCGGTCCTCTTGCGAGACGCATAAGTCCATGTATTACAACTCGATA
>JAJCXQ010000627.1 GCA_029263355.1 Acidobacteriota bacterium
CGTGTCATCGCGGACACCCGTTCCTACTATTGGCTCGGCTTTACACCAAGTTGGCAGCAGGACGACGCGGGGCATCGAGTCGAGGTCAAGTTGCGCCCCAAAGGGCTCAAGGCGAGGTCGCGTCAGGGATTCCAAGATCTATCGCGTCAGAGCGAAGTTTCGATGTGGATCGAGAGTGCGCATCTGTTCGATGCGCCGTTGGGGGATAGCTCTTCGATCGAGGTTGAGCTCGGGCAGCCCAGTGCGGGCGGTGTCGGTAAGGTGCTGTTACCGCTGCGTCTCGAAATCCCCTTGGACCAGATCACGGCATACCCGGAAGCAGGTCGCTATGTTGCGAGTCTGGAGCTGCGAGTAGCTGCAACCGATACCGATGGCCATAGCGCTGACCTACCGGTCGTGCCGGTGCGTCTCGAGTTTCCAGGGCCGCCATCGGCAGGGGCAACAGTCAGCTACGAGACTCGATTGAAGCTCAGGCGCAAATCACACCGCCTGTTGATTTCACTCCATGATCCCGCGAGTGGCCGGTTTCTTTCCCGTCGTATCGTATTCGAACCTGAATAGTGTGAGACACCCGAGGGCGAGATGGGTTAGCCTCGGAACCGCCTGAGCCATGCACCAGAAAGAGAGGCTTGCACAATGAGAATCGAGATCGTCGTATTAGGAATCCTGCTGGCGGTTGCAGTTGGCGTCACCCCGCCAGCGGTAGCGCAGGATGACGTCTTCGGCGAAGTGATCGACGTTCGGGTGGTCAACCTCGAGGTTGTGGTGCTCGAGAAAGGGCAGCGAGTCACCGGATTGGGACCAGAAGACTTTCTTCTGACGGTTGACGGTAAGGAAGAATCGATCGAATACTTCACCGAAGTGCTCGGCGGTACGGCGGTGGTGCGTGAAGACGAATCCGCAGGCTCGACGGTACCTGCCCTAGCTCCGGGGACTGAAGTCGGCACCAGTTACCTGGTGTTTATCGACGAGTTTTTCTCAGTGCCCTCGGATCGCAACCGGATGGTACGGCGACTGATCGATCAGCTGGCTTATTTGGCGCCCAAGGATCGTATGGCGATTGTCGCTTTCAACGGTAAGAAAGTCGAGATGCTCAGTACTTGGAGCCAGTCGGTTTCGGCCCTCGAACGTGTCCTCGAGAAGGCGGTTGACCGGCCAGCCTTTGGGCTGGCTCGACGGGCGGAGCAGCGTCTGTTCGAGTCGACCCGCAATCTCAGAGTCGACCCGTTGAGCGGTGACCCGGGTGATGTGGTGCCCAGTGATCTACAGATCGACGAGCGGATTCGAGCCGAGGAGATCGTCGGCCAAGTCAAACGCGCTGTTCTGGCGGCATCTTCAGCCTTACGCAGTTTCGCCAACCCACCGGGGCGCAAAGTGATGCTGCTGTATTCGGGGGGCTGGCCGTACAATCCAGCTCAATGGGTGGTGCGCAATCCCAACCGGGTTTTCTACAGTACAACCTTCGAGGGGGGCGATGATATCTACCGCCAGTTGACCGAGACCGCGAATCGGCTGAGCTACACCCTTTATCCAGTGGACATGCCGGGGCTCGACTCCGAGAGCGGTGTTTCGGCCGAGCTGTCGGCCTTTGACGTCGAGCTCAACCGAGTGGTGTTTGGAGAACGCGAGCGTGAGGAGGAAGCGACCCTCCAAGCCCTGGCGCGAGAGACCGGTGGACGGGCTCTGCTCGACGGCGCCAGTGGGACGGCGTTTCAACGCGCTTTCGAGGACACTCGCTCCTACTACTGGCTCGGCTTCACCCCGGCTTGGCAGGGGGATGATGCTGCTCACAAGATCGAGATTCGAGCGCGCCGCAAGGGGCTCAAAGTGCGTTCGCGCAAGGGGTTCTCTGACCTATCCCGGCAGACCGAAGTCACGATGATGGTCGAGAGCGCTTTGCTGTTCGGAAATCCACCGGGCTCTTCGCCGCTGGGTGTTCAGATCGGCAAGGGTGAGCGCGCCGGGCGTGGCAAAGTTGTGGTGCCGCTGCGAGTGTTGATCCCCACCGACGATTTGACTTTTCTTCCCACCGAAGGAGGGTTCATCGCCGAGACCGAGCTACGGGTCGCTGCCCTCGACGACGCCGGCAATCGTTCGGAAATCCCGGTGATCCCCTTGAGTATTAGGGTTGCCGAGAAACCGAAGCCTGGACAGGGGACGGTGTACGAAACCCAGATGAAAGTACGCAAGAGGAAACATGATCTGGTGGTGTCGCTGTACGACAAACCTTCGGGCATGATCCTCTCGACCAAAGTCGAAATCGACCCGAGCAGCCGTTAGTCTCAGAGACAGCCGTGAGTTTCAGAGACAGCCGTTATTTTCAGAGGAAGTAAAGCTCATCGTCGACTCGGGGTCGGCGGCGGCGTGCCGAAACGGCCTTCTTGAGCTTGAAGAAGTCGTCAAAGTCGTCTTCGCTCGGTCCTTCGCCCATCTCTTGCTCTAGGCTTTCGGGATCTTCCCCGGTTTCCATGCGGGCCACCAGCTCTTCCATCCGGTCTCCCATCTCGAGCCCCGAAAGCTCGCTGAAGCGCCGCATCATGTGACCCATGGCTCGGGGGTCTTCGTCGTTCTCGAGGTGTCCCATTTCTTTCATTAGAGTATCCATGGCACCTTCGAGCTTCGATTCGTCGAGGCCGTCGAAGGCAGCTTCGTCATCGCGATCATCAGAAGCGTGTTTGAGCATGGCGAAGCGCGAAGGCTTACGACTGAGCTCTGGCCGATCGCAGCGCGGACAAGTCGCTTGTGCTGTAGTGTCGATACGGGCTGAGAAGAAATTGAAGAGGGTATGGCAATCAGGGCAGTAGAACTCGTAAATCGGCATTGCTCAGGCTCCGGGCGCGGTGATTCGTTTTGCGCATTATGCGGCAAACCAGCCACTCGTCACGCCAGACGTAAGGTTGTGGGCTTAGATTCCCCTAAAGCCGTCGACAATTCGGCTTCACAGCCGCATTGCGGCAAGTATAATTCGGCGCCGCTTGAACGGCAGCGCAGATATCGCACCTGTTGCCGGGCGTAGACGGGCTTCGTTGGTGGACTTGGTCTCGTAGTCTTCGAAAGGTAGGCTAAAGATGACGCATTGGACTCTGACATCCTGGCAACAGAAGGAAGTCAAGCAACAGCCGATCTACCTCGACCCTAAGGCTCTCGGCCGATCGGTTGAGAGGCTATCGCGACTCCCGCCGCTGGTCACGTCTTGGGAGATCGAGAGCTTGAAGAAGCAGCTCGCAGAAGCTTCCGAGGGGCGCCGTTTCCTGCTTCAAGGTGGTGACTGCGCCGAAGTTTTCAGTGAGTGTGAGTCTCCGGTCATCGCCAACAAGCTGAAGATCCTCCTGCAGATGAGTTTGGTCTTGGTTCATGGCGGAAAACGGCGGGTCATCCGTGTTGGGCGTTTTGCCGGACAATACGCCAAACCGCGCTCGGACGACTATGAAACTCGCGACGGAGTGACCCTTCCCAGCTACCGAGGTGATTTGGTCAACAAGATTGGTTTCAATGCGGAGGATCGCTTCAACGATCCGGAGCGCTTGTTGCGGGGCTATGAGCGAGCGGCGTTGACGCTGAACTTCATCCGTTCGCTGGTGGACGGCGGTTTTGCCGACTTACATCACCCGGAGTATTGGGACCTGGATTTCGTCAAACACTCACCGAAAGCGGCGGAATATCAGAAGCTGGTCGAGAACATCGGCGATTCGCTCCGTTTCATGGAGACCTTGGCCGGTCGCCAGGTGGGTGAGATCAATCGAGTTGACTTCTTTTCCAGTCACGAAGGACTGCACTTGTTGTACGAGCAAGCTCAGACCCGCCGCGTGCCACATCGACCGGGCTGGTTCAATTTGGCTGCCCATTTGCCTTGGATAGGGATGCGCACGGCAGATCCAGACGGCGCCCATGTAGAGTACTTTCGCGGTATTGCCAATCCGATCGGCATCAAGATCGGAGCGGGAATGGAGCCCGATGTGTTGTTAGAGTTGATCGCACGCCTCAACCCACTGAACGAGCCCGGACGTTTGACGCTGATTTGCCGGTTTGGGGTCGATAAGATCGCTGCGGGTCTCCCGCCGCTCGTCGAGGCCGTGCGGCGCAAGGGCTATCGCGTGTTGTGGTGTTGCGATCCGATGCACGGCAATACCATCAAAACCTCCGACGGCATCAAGACACGTCGATTCGATCACATCGTTTCAGAGCTCGAGCAAGCTTTCGAAATCCACGCCGACATCGGCACTTACTTGGGCGGTGTGCATATCGAGCTCACCGGTGACAATGTCACCGAATGCACCGGAGGGGCTCGAGGTTTGTCGGATCAAGGTCTCAAGGAGTCCTACAAAACGTTTGTCGACCCGCGATTGAACTACGAGCAGGCCCTCGAGCTCGCGCTGGTCGTCGCTCAGCGGATGAGTCGAATGAACGAAGCTGCGGCGGTCGAGGGGCCAATGGTTTTCTAACCTGGCGCCTGGCGCTCGGCCAGAATCTTCCATTCGTTGTCCTCGAACACCACCTCGAGGATCTTACGTGTGTTGTCACGGTAATTGTCGGAGCGATAGCTCTGGTCGAAGCTCACCTGGCCATGATCCGGAGTGAATAGGTCGCTTTCCAGATTACTGATGCCAACCTGGATGAAGTCTGGTTTGGCGATACGTTGTACACGCTGTGCCTCCCAAGCATCGCGGCTCATCGAGTGGGGTGGGCGATAGCGTTGAGAGTAGCAGCGAACGTAGTCGGCGGGACGCTGCTCCGCCCAAGCGGTAGCCCATTCTTCCGTCATGTCTAGTATCTGGTTCTGCTGTCGGATGTGGGCGCGGGCCCAGCAGTCTTGGGGCGACTGACGCTAGAGGGTTCGGCAGCGGTCACCGTGCGGACGCCGACTTGTGAAGCGGTACTCTCCATTGAGGAGGCAGCGTCCACTGAGGCTGTATCTTTCGCTGGCACACTCTTGAGAACGGAAAGCTGTGAAGATACCCGCTGAGCCGGTCGAGAAGCAAATCGCCGAAGGCGCGCAGCCATTCGATCTCGACGCCCAACTGGCGGACCCGCCGAAAAGTGTAGGCGAATCGACTGGCAACGGGTGGCGACACCTATCGTTACTATATTCTGAACTTTCTATCTTACGGTAAACATTACGATCTTGCATCTCGATAGAGGGCTGCCTGGACTCGCGCCTCGAAAGTTTCACGATCTCGCCCTAGCTCGACCATAATTCGAACCGAACATAAGCTGCCATGAGCTCTTCAAAAAATCCTAGTGGTGCCCGTTTCGTCGCTCTCGGAATTCTGCTGAGCAAATTTGGTGGGTTGGCGCGCGAGATGGTTTTTGCTCGTTTCTTCGGCGTCGGACCTCACGCCGACGTCTATCGCAGCGCCTTTCGAGCCCCTAACGTGTTGCAGAATCTGTTGGGCGAGCAGACCCTTTCAGCTGCGTTTATTCCCTTTTACTCGCGGATGCTGGCGCAAGGCCGCCGGGAAGATGCGGGACGGTTCGCCGGAGCCATCTTCGGGCTGCTGGTTGTTTTGGTCACCGGCCTAGCGATTCTAGGCATGCTGCTCGCGCCGGCTATCGTGTCGGTGTTGGCTGCCGGTTTCAGGGCAGACGCGACGCTGGTCGCTGCGGGCGAGATCACCGTCGACAGGTTCCCGCTCGCGGTGAAAGCTGTCCGCATCATCTTTCCGATGACCGGCTTGTTGGTGCTCTCAGCTTGGGCCTTGGGCATCCTCAACAGCCATCGCCGTTTTCTGTTGCCCTATCTCTCACCTTTGGTGTG
>JAJCXQ010000628.1 GCA_029263355.1 Acidobacteriota bacterium
AACGACACCCAGGATGGTACTGGCGACGACGACGACGACGACGACGACGATGACGACGACGACGACGACGACGACGACGACGACGACGACGACGAGGACGACGACGACGATGACGACGACGACGATGACGACGACGACGACGACGATGACGACGACGACGACGACGACGATGATGACGATGACGATGACGACGACGACGACGACGACGATGATGACGATGACGATGACGACGACGACGACGACGACGACGATGACGATGACGACGGCGGACCCTCCGGCGATACCGGCAACTTCATGGTGGATCCCTTCGTTTGCCAACCCGACAACAGCACCCTCTGCGTTCGCGACAACCGCTTTGAGATCAAGGTGGCCTGGGCCGACTTTGTGGGCGGCACCGGAACGGGTCGCGCCGTAAGTTTGCCGTCAGACGAATCAGCCTTGTACTGGTTCTTCAACGACAGCAACTATGAGATGTTGGTGAAGGTCCTCGATGGCTGCGCCTTCAACGACTTCTATTGGGTGTTCAGCGCCGCATCCACCGACATCGAGTACACGTTGACGGTGATCGACTCCGAGACCGGCCGAGGCAAGGCCTACAGTAACCCCCTCGGACAGGCCTCGAGCGCCATCACGGATACCGCGGCATTGAGCTGCTTCTAAAGCTAAGGCCTGCCTGCCAGATTCCTGACAGGCAGAGCTAGAACTACGGATCCGTCACTTCGAGGCCGGCGCAAACTGCGCCGGCCTCGTCTCGTTAGTCGTCGAGCAGGACGGCAGCAGCCGAGGTGCACCGCGGCAATACGATGCTGAAGGTTGTGCCGACGTTGACCTCACTTGTCGCCCAGATACGGCCGCCGTGTTGCTGCACAATGCCATAAACCGTTGCCAGGCCCAGGCCGCTATGCGACGAGCTGTCTTTGGTGGTCCAGAAGGGATCGAAGATCTTGTCCAGGGCCGACTCTGGAATGCCGACACCAGTGTCCGAGACCGCCAGCTGGACTGTATCCACGTCTCCTGCGGCACCGGCTGCCGCAGGACGATTCGAAGTCTCGATGGTGACTTCTCCGCCGCCGGGCATCGCGTCGCGAGCGTTGATCATGAGGTTGACGATCACCTGCTCAATCTGCGCCATATCAACTTCTACAGTCCATAGCTCAGCGGCGAGCCGTTGGTGCACATGTACAGTTTCGCCCATCGATGGGGCCAACATCTTGTCTAGGCTGACAACCACCTCATTGAGATTGATCACCTCCAGCTTAACGGCCTGCTTTTGACTGAACGCCAATAGGCGCTCAATCAGCACCGATGCCTTGGTCACGATACGCACCACCGCGTCCATCTTCTTCGCGATGGCATCTTCCGGCGACTGCTTCCGCCGCACCAGTTCGCAATGGCCGCGGATCGCCGCCAGGTAGTTGTTGATGTCGTGAGCCAAACCACCTGCGACCCGGCCAACCGCTTCCAACTTCTGGGCCTGCAACAGCTGGGCCTCGCGTTCGCCGAGCGCTGCCTCTGCTAACCGACGGTGCCGCTCGCGAGTCCACAACCCGGTTGCCGCCACCGCGATCAGAGCTCCCCAGCCGCCCAAGATCCCGAGAAACTGCCAGCGAGCTCGCGCTCGATTGTGATCCAGACGCGCGGTGAGTGCAGCCTCGAGCCCTTGTGACCGTTCAAGAACTGTTGCGAAAACAGCATCATACTGGACATCCAGGGGTGAGCCGATACCCACGGGTAATCCGCTGTCGAACCCTTTCAGCCGCAGGGTCGAGAGTCGGAGAAACTCTGCGATCTTCTCGCCGAGTGTCGCCACTTGGCCCGCCAAACTTTCATCTGCCCACGGTCTGGCATCCGACTCGCCGGACACCGCCAGCAACATGATGTTGGCCGAATCCAACGACTGTTCCAGGCGAGTTGAGATTTCCTTTACCTCAACCACGTCGCCAGAGACATGTTCCTCCAGCCAAAGATGAGAAATTGCCACATCGCGCTGGATCTCTTGCACCACCTTGACGCGGGCATGATCGCGAACCACCGATCGATGCCGAATTCGGTCGCTGGTCAACAGCAGCACGATCGACAGCAGCCCCACCCCCAAAACCGCCAACGGCAACCGATAAGGCTCAGCCTCTGCCAGGCTCGCCAAACCCTGCGGCTGTTCCCTGCCGGTCATCCTGCGGGTCGCGCCCGCACCGACTCAGCAGCGTTCAGGCCGGAGCACATAACCGATACCTTTGACCGTTTGTAACAACTTGCCTTGTCGGCCACCATCAACCTTCTTGCGAAGACGGTAGATGAGGACGTCGATCGTATTACTCATGGCATCAAACGAATCGTCCCACACATGCTCGGACAGCTCAGTCCGGCTCACCGTCTCGCCGACACGGGTGAGCAAGAACTCGAGGATGCCAAATTCTTTGGGGGCCAGCTCAATGGCTTCGCCTGCGACCGTCACAATCCGCGAAGAGCGCTCGAGCTCCAAATCACCGGCGCGCAATGTTTGCAGCACTTTGGCACGTCGACGCAACAGGCTTCGCACCCGGGCGAACAATTCGTCGAAAGAGAACGGCTTGGTCAAATAGTCATCAGCGCCGGTATCGAGCCCATCAACACGGTCATCGATATTTTTCCGGCCAGTCAACATCAAGACCGGCACCTCGGATCCCGCGGTCCGCCAGCGCCGCAAAAGCTCAATACCCGTCGGCGCGGGAATGGTCCAATCGAGCACCACCAGATCGTAGGGATTGAGCGCCATCAGCTCGTCGGCATCGTCGCCAGTGGTCGCCAGGTCGACGGCGTAACTCTCCTCTTCCAACGCTTCGACGAGGACCTCGGCAAGTTCCTCTTCGTCCTCGACAACCAGAATTCTCATAGTTGCTCTTAGTTTACAACTGTTACCCCAAAATCAGGTCTTTGACTCACTGCTCCATTCGTCTTCGCGACGAGGTTGCCGAATCTTTGCGCCACGGCGGCCTGGATCCGATGCACACGGCGTGCGCACATGCACACGTCGTGGGCATCCGGCGCGGTGTCAACGCTTGACAACGCCTGGATATATCACGACTTGGCATGGCACCGCTCTTGCTCTTCAACTGATCGGGACCGATCTACGATGCTGATTTACCGAGGAGAACCATGTCCAAGATCTACCTTCCCGATTCGATTTACGAGCGCCTGCCCGTGCTCTATATTTTTTTGGCTCTGCTGCTGATCGTGACCTCCCTCGGACCGATCAAGTGGCTCCTGATCGCCGCACTGGTTGTAGCCACCATGGTCGTCCGGCGACAACGTCAAGCGTACCGCCGCGCCCAAAGGCTGCGAGAATCCAACGCCATCATGGAGAAGTACCAACTGAGCAACAGCTCGTTCAACTAAACCGATACAGTTCGCGGCGGTTGGACGCGGTAGTGTTGACCGCCATGAACAGATGACCCCTCCATCATAGGTCAAGCAGAGTGACTGCCATAACCCACCTCAGCGTCAAGAGGGTTAAGCGAGTGACTAGCATAACTCTCCTCACGACCAAGAGGGTTAAGCGAGTGACTGGCATAACTCTCCTCACGGCCAAGAGGGTTAAGCGAATGACTGGCATGACTCTCCTCACGGCCAAGAGGGTAAAGCGAGTGCCCGGCTTGACTCGACTCAGCGCCAAGAGAGTCAAGCGTGTAACCGCGGCCCCTGACCTCACCGTCAAGAGAGGCTTGGCAGCTGCCCCAGTGACCGCCAAAACGCTGAGGAGAGGGTCTCGCGGTGAACCGTGAAGCTCCCAAACTGTGAGGAAGCAGGGTTGGGAGCTTCGGGAGCCCGTCCTGACCATAAGGAAAGAACTGTCGGCGTCCGAGCGGATGCGAGCGGGTATCGTGCTAGCTGTCGATTCCCAAGCGCTTCATCTTCTTCGCCAAGCCGTTGCGTGAGATCTCCAACAGCTTTGCGGCTTCGATGCGCTTGCCGCCGGACCGTCGCAGCGCCTCGCGGATCAAACGCTCTTCCAGTTCCCGTAGCTTGGGCTCGAGGGCCAAAGACTCGCCAACTCTCGACGATTCAGGCGGACCGTCGGGCGGGCTGTCGGGCGGGTGATCGCGCCAGCGATGGGCCAACATCCCAGAGTCGATCACCTGGCCGTCGGTCGAAGAGCCGACCAAACGATGCATCTCGTGTTGCAACTCGCGGACGTTGCCTGGCCATGGATTAGCGACGAGGAGATCGAGCGCCTTGGCCGAGACACCTCGAATCCGGATCCCGGCCTGGCTCGCAAAGCGCCGCAGAAAGTGCTCCACCAGTCCGGGAATATCCTCTTTCGACCGCCGTAAGGGCGGCAGCTCGATCTTGTGGCCGGCGAGCCGGTAGAACAGGTCACGACGAAATAACCCGGTATCCATTCGCTGATCGAGGTCTGCGTTGGTCGCTGCGATCACCCGCACATCGAGACGGCGAGCCGGCTTCCCCACCGGTTGAATCTCCTTCTCTTGTAGCGCCCGCAAGAGCTTGGCCTGTAGTGCCGGCGCCATCTCCCCTATCTCATCGAGAAACAGCACTCCGCCCTCGGCAAGCTCAAATTGCCCCGCCCGCTCTTTGACCCCGGTGGCCACCCCTCGGCCAATACCGAACAACTCGGCCTCGAGCATCTCCGCCGGGATCGCGGCGCAGTTGATCGCCACAAACGGCGCCTTCGACCGGCTACACGACGCGTGAATCGTTTTCGCCACGTGCTCCTTGCCGACGCCGGTCTCGCCGACCAACAACACTGCCAAATCATCCGTCAGGAGCTGGCGCAACTGACGATAAAGGGCCATCGTCAAAGGTGAGACTCCGGGATGGTAGTCGGCGGGAAACACCAATCCGTATCCGTCCTGCGCATGACCCGCAGCACCCTGGGCTACCGTTGGCTCATCATCTTCTGGGGTGACCACAACGTCGCGAGTTACCGTCAACCCAGGGTCAGTGAGGGTAAAGGCCAACGCGACATCATCAGCATCCAAAGAGTCGACTTGCAGGCAGACCGAGCCAAACCGGATTTCAGCTCCATAAGCAACCGGCGCTCGCTCGACGCGCTGGTTGTCGACAAAGGTACCGTTACGGCTCCCTAGATCCTTGATCATCAGACCTTCAAGAGTCTGATAGAGGATCGCATGCTCCCGCGAGACACCGTGAACCTGTAACGAGATATCACTCGCTGAGGAGCGCCCAATGCGATAGGTCGAGGCTTCGAGGGGAAAGGTTCGAGTCTCACCTTCGATGGTGCCGCGTAAGCAGAGGATCTTGAAAGGTTGGGTCGAGAGGGACATCCCGACTCAAACTATCACCCAATCCCGATCGAGTCCTCCTCAACCTGCCAAACTGGAGAGCGAAACGGCGCCGACCGCCATGGTCTCTGTCGATTCTGCGCAACCTCCTTTAGAATCTTGATCGACTCACTGATTCTCGAAGAACCCGCCTCAGCCGCCATCGTTCTTGCCGTATAACACATACCGTATGACACTCGCCGCATGACGATCGCCGTCCTCACCGAAAAACCCTCAGTCGCCCGTGATATCGCGCACGCCCTCGATGTGCGCAAACGCGGCGACGGCTATCTTTATGGCAGTGGCTACGCCATCACTTGGGCGATTGGCCATTTGGTGACGTTGGCCCAGCCTCACGAGATAGACCCTGGCTGGCGTCCGTGGCGACGCGACCGACTGCCGATGCTGCCGACGGAATGGCCGCTGGTGGTTCCGGACAAGACGCGTGATCAGTTTGAGCTCGTACGCAAGGTGTTGAACTCGAAAAAGATCGAGCGGGTGGTGTGCGCCACGGATGCGGGTCGTGAAGGCGAGCTGATTTTTCGTTACATCTACGAGGCCGTTGGCTGCCAGAAACCCTTCAGTCGCCTGTGGATTTCGTCGTTGACCCCGGATGCGATCCGGCGGGGATTTGCCCAGCTGCGCGATGGTCGCGACTATGACCCGCTGGCCGATGCCGCCCGGGGCCGCAGCCGAGCCGACTGGCTGGTCGGTATGAACCTGTCGCGGGCTTCGACCCTGGCCTATGCCGGCGATGATGATGAAACCCTGACGGTTGGACGGGTGCAGACGCCAACCCTGGCGATGGTGGTCGAGCGTGAGCTCGAGATCCGCGCCTTCGTGCCGGAAGACTATCTCGAGGTGGTCGCCACCTTCCGGCCAACGTCTAATGAGCCAACGTCTAATCAGCTAGCAGCCAATGAGCCAGCGTCGAAAGCCAAGGCCGATCCCGACGACCTCCTGACCGACGATCCCCTGGCCGACGATCCGCTCGCCGACGATCCCCTCGCCGAAGATCCACTGGCCGACGCCGCCCTTAGGGCCGCTACCCTCAGGGAAGATGCAACCTACGAAGGGACCTGGTTTCGCGGCAAGAAGCATAAAGCGGCAGAGGCGCGGCGCCTACCTGCCGACGGCGAGCTGGCCAACCAGATCGTCGAGCGCGCCAAGAGTGGCGACGCCACGATCGAGTCAGTGAAGTCCGAAAAACGCACCATGCCGCCACCGCTACTTTACGATCTCACCGAGCTTCAGCGCCACGCCAACCGTCTGTTCGGCTTCAGCGCCCGCCAGACCCTGAGCGTCGCCCAGAAACTCTATGAGCAACGCAAGCTACTGAGCTACCCACGGACCGACAGCAGGCACCTGTCGAAAGACGTGGCGGCGACTCTCGGCCAGGTGGTGCACGCCATCCGCGAGCCCTACGAGGAACTGCTCGCTGACGGCACCGGTAAGCGGGCGCTGACCCGTCGCCATGTCGACGATGCCAAGGTCACCGATCACCACGCGATCATTCCGACCACCACGTCGGCAGCCGGTCTGGCGCTGTCGGTCGATGAACGCAAGATCTACGACTTGGTCTGTCGCCGCCTGCTCTCTGCTTGGCACAAGGCCCACATCTGGTCGATCACCACGGTCATCACTCGCATCACCACACCAACAGCCGAAACCGGTGCCCCAAACGATGCCAAGGCTGAACAACCCACCGTCGACCGTTATCACTCGAGCGGTTCGATGGTGATCCAGACAGGCTGGAAGGTCCTCGACATCGGGCATGGCAAGAGCAAGGGCAAAGGCAAAGGCACGGGCAAAGACAGAGCGCCGGGGAACCATCAACAGCTGCCCGAGGGGCTGACCGAAGACCAATCCCAACAGGTATTGGACGCCAAGACCCTAGCGAAGACAACCCGCCCGCCCAAGCGTTTGACTGAAGCCACCTTGCTGACCGCAATGGAAACCGCCGGCAAGACCCTCGACGACAAAGAGCTTTCCGCCGCCATGAAAGAGTCTGGGCTCGGCACTCCGGCAACCCGGGCCGAGATCATCGAAACTCTATTGCGGCGAAAATACATCGATCGCCAGGGCAAGAGCTTGGTCGCCACCGATCGCGGCATCCGGTTGATTGGGGTGGTCCATCCGCTGGTCAAGAGCCCAGCAATGACCGGTGAGTGGGAGGCTGAGCTCAAGAAGATCCAAAGGGGTGCGGGCGACCTGGCGAGTTTTATGACACGGATCGAGACCTACGTCAAAGAGGCGGTCGGCGGAGTCTTCAGTCAACTCGACAGCTCCACCCCGAAGCCGAGAGAAGCCACCGGAACCCCAGCAGTCAGCGTTTCAGGGCCGCTCTCGACTCGATCCGCAGCAAACGCCACCGGAGCAGCACCAACAACTCTGCCACCGGCAGACGAGTACGATGGGATGGACCCCGGAGACCTGCCGGAACCTTTTGATTGGGGGCCCGCCTCGGAAGCGCCGCCCGCTGAGGAGTGGGGCCCTCCGGCACAACTCTCTTTCGATCGCCAGCGGTCCACGGCAACGCCCACTCGGGCACAGGGAGCGCCTCGCAACCCGGCCACACGTTCAGCGAGCCAGGCCGCACTGAGCCTGGCCGCTCCGAACCTGGCCGCGCCGCCACTCCAGCGTACTCCGACCCCACCCGAAAGACTCGGCGAGTTGCTGGAGACCATTTTTGGGCACGATACCTTCCGGCCCTATCAGGAGGCAACTTGCCAGGCGGTCACCCAAGGTAGCGACGCCCTGTTGGTGATGCCCACCGGCGCCGGGAAGTCGCTGTGTTACCAACTCCCCGGGCTGGCCCGCGCCGGCACAACCCTGGTCGTGTCGCCGCTCATCGCCTTGATGGAAGACCAGGTCGGCAAACTCAAGCACCTCGGTCTTCAGGCGGAGCGCATTCACTCCGGCCGTAGCCGAAGGGATTCGCGCCAGGTGTGCGCCGCCTACCTCGAGGGCCACCTCGACTTCCTGTTCATCGCGCCTGAGCGGCTCAGTGTGCCCGGCTTCCCCGAGATGTTGGCAAGGCGCAAACCGACCCTGATCGCGGTCGACGAGGCTCACTGCATCTCGCAGTGGGGGCACGACTTCAGGCCCGACTATCGGATGTTGGGCCAGCGCCTGCCGCAGCTACGTCCATCGCCGGTGATCGCGCTCACCGCCACCGCCACACCGACCGTCCAGGACGACATCGCTCAGCAACTCGGCCTGCTGGATACCCAACGTTTCATCCACGGTTTCCGCCGCACCAATATCGCGGTCGAGGTCGCCGAGATGCGCCCCTCACTGCGGCGCGATGCGGTACATCAGGTGCTCGCCGATCCCACCCGGCGACCAGCGATCGTCTACGCACCTAGCCGCAAGGAAGCCGACGCTCTCGGCGAAGAGCTCAGTGCAGACTTCCCCGCCGCCGCCTACCATGCCGGCATGATGGCCGACACTCGAGATCGCGTCCAGGCGGCCTTTCTGAGCGGCAAGCTCGAAGTGATCGTCGCCACGATCGCCTTCGGTATGGGTATCGACAAACCCGACGTCCGCACCGTGATCCACACCGGCCTGCCAGGCACTCTGGAAGGTTATTACCAAGAGATCGGCCGCGCCGGACGCGACGGCAAATTGTCCCGCGCCATCCTGCTCTACTCCTACGCCGACCGCCGAACCCATGAATTTTTCCATGGTCGCGACTACCCGACGGTTGAAACCCTGAAGGCGATCTACCAAGCCCTGACTTCGGATCAACAGCCAGCAGATCTGCTGGGAGCTCGCCTCAGATTGGACGAGGAGACGTATCAAAAAGCGCTCGAGAAACTCTGGATCCACGGTGGCGCGATAATCGATCCCGAGGAGAACGTCAGTCGGGGGCCTGATACGTGGAAGCGCCCCTACCTCGATCAGCGCAACCACAAGCTTTTTCAACTCGAGCAGATCACCCAGTTCGCTCAGAGTCGTGATTGCCGAATGCTGAACATGATCCGTCATTTCGGCGACCAGGAAGACGACGGCAAACCCTGCGGCATCTGTGACGTCTGCGCCGCCACCAGCTGCCTGGTGCGACGCTTCCACAAGCCCGATGTCGGCGAGATCACGACCATGCACCTGATCCTCCAAGCTCTAGAGGAATGGGACAATCAGGGGACCGGTCAGCTGTTCAAGAAGACCTGTGAAGGCACCGCTGTCGACCGCCGAACCTTCGAGCGCCTGCTCAGCGGATTGGTCTCCGCTGAGCTCGTGAAGACGACCGAAGATTCCTTCGACAAGGGCGGACAAACGATCCGTTTTCAACGCGCCGCCCTGACCCCTAAAGCCTATCGCGCCGACCCCAGCGCGATCGCTCACGTCATGCTCGCCGAGGAGCCACCGAAGGCGAAGCGCAAGAGCAAAGCGAAGAAGACCGGGCGCGCCGCATCAACAAGAAGGTCCTCAGGCCGCGGCAAATCGGCCACGGGAGCCAAACGGAGCGCCGCCGTCGCTCCCACTGGCCAAGCCGCTGAACTCTATGAGGCTCTCAAGGCCTGGCGCCTGAAGGAAGCCAAGCGGCGACGAATCCCTGCCTTCCGAGTCATGACCAATCGCACCCTCGGCGAAATCGCTTCCTCGCGCCCCATCAACAAAGTTGATCTCCTCGGCGTCCATGGTGTTGGCCCGACCATCGTCGACAAATATGCCACTCAACTCCTCGCGATTGTCGCCGCCGCGGGTCGTAACTAGATCGCATCCAGGAACAGCGCTTTCGAGTGCGTAAGGTCGAGCGTGTGGAGCGAGCACGGCCGAGGATGTCCGAGCTACCATGATCAATGAACTGGATAAACCGTTGATCAACCTTAGCTTTCGCATCTTGATGCCAATCCCCGCGAGTCACGCAGGCCGAGCGCCGCCCATAACGCTCGACCGACCAACGAGCATCCCTGGACGGGTCGTAACTAGATCAACTGCTGGTGAAGCCAATCTTGCTGTGAGTACCGTCGCAAAACGGTTTGTTCTCGGACGCTCCACAACGGCACAACGCTCCGCGGGCACCTGAACAGGCATCCTCACCACCGGTGA
>JAJCXQ010000629.1 GCA_029263355.1 Acidobacteriota bacterium
CCGAAGAACAGTCCCAAAGCCAGGTAGGGAAGGATCGCGAAACACAGGGTATCGAGCTGCACTGTGTCGAGTTGCATCGGCCATAGGTTCATGGTTGTTTCTCCCGTTGTGCGCCGATCTGCACCAGGCCGGGTGGGGGGGCGTGAGGGCGTGGGCGGCTGTTCTCGACCTTGGCGACGGCGTCTTCCGGCACCCGTGTGGTGAGCGCCTGGCGCACCGCGACGAGAATCGCGTGATAGGGGTTGTTGGCGTCTTTGGCGGCCAGGGCGTCGCACATCGCGCCAACTGCTGGCAGCAGGTAGGCCGCCAGATCGATCGCTTCGTCCTCCGGTAGTCGCGGCAGCGCACACAACAGGGAGGGTAGAAAGTCAGGCAGCTCGCCACCCTCGTCTTGCCCGACCTGGCTCAGCATCTGCCGAGCCCGGACCAGGAAGCGACCACGCTCGTATTGCTCGCCGTAGAGATGCCAACCGACTTCGAGGGTGCTGACCGGATTGAGATCAAACGTCTGGGTGTAGAGCTCTTCCAGGATGTGCCGCGGTTGGGTCGCGATGAAACGCAACGAGTCCTCCACCATCCCAAGTAACGTCGGCTCGTCACCGGCCAGCCGTCGGCGGCAGGTTGCGGTGTGTGGCCCAAGGCTGTCGTCGGGATAAACCAGCAATGCCGCCAGGGTCTGTAGCGGGCGCCAGTGGGACGTATCAATCAATCGATGGGTGGCGACGCTCACAGTCCTCTCCTCGGTGCCTGCACGAAGCCGAAGCCGGTAGAGGCTTTGGTCTCGTGTGGGTCTTCCATCATCTGGATGGCCTCTTCGCGGTGCATCGGCGGAATGACAAAACGGTCGTCGAAGGTGCACAATGCGGTCAGGCGATAGATCGCTTCAGCCTCTTCCGGCGAACAGTCGGCCTCCTGCAGAGCGCGGGCGGCGGTGGCGTCATCGACGTCGCCGACGGTCAAGGCGCGCCGATACAGCCGGACGGCTTTCTGTTTGCGCAAGGCGTAACGCACCTTGGCTTCATGCCCGGCGCCGAAGATGTTGGCCAGATACTCGATCGGCAACCGCGACTCGTCGATGTCGTGAAACAGGTTGCCGGAGACGTGCTCGACCAGGTCGCCGTGGCGGCTCGCTTGCACCGGCGACATCGGTGGCACGTAGAACAGCATCGGGAAGGTGCGGTACTCGATGTGCGGTGGCAGCGCGATCTTCCATTCCTTGACGAAACGGTAAGCCGGTGACTTCTGCGCCGACTCGATGACGTCGTCGTGGATGCCGCCAGCGCGGGCGGCGGCGATCACCTCCGGATCGTGGGGATTGAGGATCATGTCGCGCTGGGCTTCGATCAACTCTTCGTCGGGAAGCGCCGCCGCCGGCCCGATCTGGTCGGCGTCGTAGAGCAGGACGCCGAGGTAGCGAATGCGTCCGACACAGGAGTGGAAGCAGGCCGGCGCCTGGCCGGTCTCCAGCCGCGGATAACACAGGATGCACTTCTCCGACTTGCCGGTCTGCCAGTTGTAAAAGGTTTTTTTGTAGGGGCAGGCCGCGATGCAGGAGCGCCAGGCGCGACAGCGCTTTTGATCGATCAGCACGATGCCGTCCTCGCCCCGCTTGTAGAGCGCCCCCGAGGGGCAGGAGCCGACGCAGGAGGGATTCAGGCAATGGTTGCAAATGCGCGGAAAATAAAAGAATACCAATCGCTCGACCGCCGCCAACTGCTGGCGCTGTTCCTCGTTGAGAGTCTCCAGGTTGGGGTCGTTCTTGGCATACACCTCGGAGCCGCCCAGGTCGTCGTCCCAATTGGGGCCAGCCTTGATGTCGATCGGCTCGCCGGTCACCATCGAGATCGGCTTGGCCACCGGTTGGTCGTCACCTTCGGGGGCGTTGAACAGCTCCTGGTAGTCGTAGGTCCAGGGCTCGTAATAATCGTCCATGCTCGGCTGGTGCGGGTTGTGAAAGATGTTGGCCACCACCTTCGCCGGGCCGGTCGATTTGAGCTGCGGCTTGCCGTCTTTGATCTCCCAACCACCCTGGTATTTATCCTGGTCTTCCCAAGCCGTGGGATAGCCGGTGCCGGGTTTGGTCTCGACGTTGTTCCACCACATGTACTCAGTGCCCTTGCGGTCGGTCCACACGTTCTTGCAGGCGATCGAGCAGGTATGGCAGCCGATGCATTTGTCCAGGTGGAAAACCATCGAAACTTGCGAGCGAACATCCATCACAGGTCCTTTCACCGGTTACCAGCTCAGCTCGGGGAGCTTGCGCACCAGAATGTGGGTGTCCCGGTTGCAACCGGTCGGACCCCAATAGTTGAAGTGGAAGGTGAATTGGCCGTAACCGCCGGCCATCAGGTTCGGTTTCAGGCGGGTCCGGGTGAGGCTGTTGTGGCCGCCGGCGCGTCGGTTCTTGCGCAGCGGTGATTTGGGAACCCCGTAGGTGCGTTCCGGGGAGTGGTACTGGATGCAGATGCCGGGCGGAATACGCGCCGATACCACCGCCCGGGTGACCACCACGCCGTGGTCGTTGTAGATCTCGACCCAGTCGTTGTCTTCGAGTCCGAGTTTCTCGGCGTCGTGGTGGTTGAGCCACAGCGGCTCGCAGCCGCGTGACAGGGTGGTCATGCGCTGGTTGTCGCCGTAGGTCGAGTGGATGTGCCACTTTCCGTGGGGTGTCAGGTAGTTGAGCATCATCGACGCGTCCGCTTCCTTGGTGAAGGTGAGGTCGGCGTACTGCGCCGGCAGCGGTTTCGGTTTGTAGGTCGGGAGGTGCTCGCCGAACTCGAGGTAGAGCTCGTGGTCGAGATAGAAGTGCTGGCGGCCGGTGAGGGTGCGCCACGGCACCAGGGTTTCAACGTTGTAAGTGAACGGCGAGTAAGCGCGACCGTTTTCGGTCAGACCCGACCACATCGGGCTGTTGAGCAGACGCTGGATCCGGCTCTGTAGATCCTTGTAGGACACCCGAACGCCGCGGTTCTTCTCCGCCAGATGGACCAGAGCCAGCCCGGTTTTCTCCTCCATGTCTTGATACGAGCGGTAGGCGAGCTCACCGTTGGTGACCGAGGCCAGGTGGAGGATCAGGTTGCAGGCCTCCTCGTCTTCTTTGACTGAAGGGTACTTCTCGCCGGGCCATTCGTTCGACGGCTGATCAGCCGCCAGTTCGTCGTAGAAATCCTCGATGGGGTAGTGGGTTCCGTGCGCCCCCAAGCCGCCAGCGCGGGCCAGCGGACCGAAGGCGCAGAACTGTTTGTAAAGGTTTTTGTAGTCGCGCTCGACAATCTTGAAGGCCGGCATGGTCTTGCCAGGAATGGCCTCGACCTCGCCGGTTTTCCAGTCGGCGATGCGCGGTTGAGCGATTTCGGCCGCCGTGTCGTGGGCCAGCGGCACCGCCACCAGGTCCCTCACCGGCTCCGGGAAATGTGGCGCCGCAACCTCGGACTGTTTCTTGGCCAACTCGCGGAAGATCTGCCAGTCGCTCTTCGACTCCCAGCACGGCGGCACCGCTTTGGACAGCGGATGAATGAAGCTGTGCATGTCGGTCGAGTTGAGATCAGCCTTCTCGTACCAGGTGGCGGCCGGCAGTACGATGTCCGAATACAACGCCGACGTGTCCATGCGGAAATTGAGATCGACCACCAGGTCCATTTTGCCTTCGGGCGCGTCGCGCCAAACGACCTCGGACACGCTGTCCTCGGCCATGTCCTCGGCGATGGTGTTGGTGTGGGTGCCGAGGTAGTGCTTGAGAAAGTATTCGTGGCCTTTGGCGCTCGCCATCAAGGCGTTGCCGCGCCAGATGTACCAGACCCGCGGCCAGTTCTCCGGCGCGTCGGGATCCTCCACCGAGAAGCGAACTTCGTCCGACTTGAGCTTGTCGACCATCCACTGGGAGATCTCTTCTTCAGTCGTGGCGCCGTCGGCCTCGGCCTGCTTCACCAGATCGAGACTGTTGACGTTGAATTGTGGGTAGAACGGCAGCCAACCGTTGCGCACCGCCTTGACCTGCATGTCGATGGTGTGACCACTGGCTCGGGTGTTGCCTTCCGGCACCGTGTGGTAGTCGGTGAAGGACTTCTCGTAGCGCCACTGGTCGGTGTGCACGTAGTGCCAGCTCGGTGCGTTTTGCAGCCGCGACGCCGGAGTCCAGTCCTTGCCCATCGCTAGGGTTCCCCACGACTCGCCGGGAGCGAGCTTCTCCTGACCGACGTAATGCGCCAGACCGCCACCGTTTTTGCCGATGCAGCCGCACAACATGAGGGCGTGGATACCAGCGCGATACATCAAATTGGCGTGGTACCAATGATTGATTCCGGCGCCGATGATGATGGTGCATTTGCCGCCGGTACGCAGCGCCGTTTCACCCCATTCGCGAGCGAATCGCAGCACCATCTTGCGGCTCATGCCGGTGTATTTCTCTGTCCAGGCCGGGGTGTAGGGGGCGTCGGTGTCGTAGTCCTCCGGGTAGGCGCCAGCGAGCCCGCGGGGCACGCCGTACTGCGCCATCAGCAGGTCGTAAGCGGTGGTCACAGCGACCTTGCCACCGTCGGCGGTTGCGACATAACGCACCGGCACACCGCGCAGCAGAGTCTCGCCCTGCCCGAAGTCGTCGAGCCGCACCTGCAGCACATCTTCGTGGTCGTCCAGGAACGTCAGCAGCGGGTCGATGGCTTCGCCGGAGAGGCCGTCTTCGAGCTTGAGGTTCCACTGGCCCTTTTTGCCCCAGCGGAATCCAGAGCTGCCCATCGGCATTTTGGGCAAACCGGCGCGATCCCACATCAGGAACTTCCATTCGCCGTTCTCGACCTCCTGGTAGGTTGTCAAGCGGTTGGCGCGCAGCAACTGGCCGGCGCGGAAGTGGCCGTTCTCGGCCGTGACCTCAACCAGAAACGGCGAATCGGTGTAACGCTTGGTGTAATCGAGAAACGACGCCTCCTGGCGTTCGTGATGGAACTCCTTGAGCAAAACGTGATTGACCGCCATCCACCAGGCGCCGTCCTGGCCGGCGTTGATCGACACCCACTCATCAGCGTATTTGGCGACCTGATTGAAGTCGGGCGCGAACACCCACATCTTGCTGCCGTTGTGCCGCGCTTCAGCGGCGAAGTGGCAGTCGGGGGTGCGGGTCATGTTGAGGTTCGAGCCCATCACCGCCAGCAGCTTGGCGTTGTACCAGTCGGCCGATTCCTGGACGTCGGTCTGCTCGCCCCAGGTCTCGGGCGAGGCGTTCGGCAGATCGCAGTACCAGTCATAAAACGACAGTGACGTGCCGCCCATCAACTGCAGGAAGCGGGAGCCGCCGCCGTAGCTGATCATCGACATCGCCGGGATCGGCGAAAAGCCGGTCACACGGTCCGGACCGTGCTCCTTGATGGTGTGGACGTTGGCCGCCGCCATCAGCTCGAGCACGGTGTCCCAGTCGGTGCGCCGGAAGCCGCCTTTACCGCGCGCCTTTTGGTAGCGAAGGCGGGACTCGGGGTTCGAGACCAGGCTCTTCCAGGCGTCAACCGGGTCTTCGTAACGTTGTCGTGCGTCGCGCCAGAGGTCGAGCAGCGCGCCGCGGGCGTAGGGATACTTCACCCGCAACGGGCTGTAGAGGTACCACGAGAAGGAGATTCCGCGCTGGCAGCCGCGAGGCTCGTAAGGCGGCAGACCGGACTCCAGGGAGGGGTAGTCGAGGCCCTGCATTTCCCATGTGACGATGCCGTTCTTGACATTGATCTGCCAGGTGCAGCCGCCGGTGCAGTTGACGCCGTGAGTCGAGCGCACCACTTTGTCGTGCTGCCAGCGGTTGCGGTAGAACTCTTCCCAGCCACGGGACTGGGGATCAACCTCGTCTTGAATCCAGGGATTGCGAGTCTTGAGCTTCATGAATTGCCTTTCACCAAGGGTTCGCGCACGCCGCGGAAACGCCCACGCCAGATGCCGTCAGCGGCGACGAATCCGCACGCCGCCCCAGCCAGCCCGAGCAGCAGGAAAGTGATCTGAGCGGTACCGGGATCCTCGTTACCGTGGCGCGCCTCGTCCTCCAGGAACGCCACCAGCGGTAGAATTTCTTCGTTGTTCAACCGTTGATCGGCGTAAATTGGCCGCATCACCTCGGTGGCCGGCGCCAGCAGCCACGAGGCCAGGCCCTTGCGTCCCTGGAGCCGTTCGTAGGCGCGGGTCAGGTCGGGACCGAGTCGGCCGCCGCCGAGACCTCCGAGGCTGCCCGTGGTGTGGCAGGCGCTGCACTGCGGGCCGCCGTTGGCCAACCGCTGAAGCCCCTGAAAGAGCTGCCGGCCGCGCTCGATATCGAGCGCGGAAAAC
>JAJCXQ010000630.1 GCA_029263355.1 Acidobacteriota bacterium
TCAACCGCCTCCCAGACCTTGATTCTCTTCTGGAGGTGGGCCTGCTGGAGTTGGACGCCGATACGATTCTGCAACTCGTCTGCGTCTTTGGACGGATCACGAGACAGCACCCTGACCGTACCGCGATCCGGCTGCCGGAGTCCTTCGGTGCACTCCATGGTGGTTGTCTTACCGGCTCCATTAGGGCCGATCAAGCCGAAGATTTCGCCTTCTTGGACCTCGAAGGAGACGTCGTCGACCGCCACGGTAGGGCCATAGGTTTTCCTCAGGCCCTGCACACTGACGACGGATGGCATACCTAGAGTATAGGTGAGCTCACATCCAGCCGCTGGTGTCTCCAGACTCGAAGCCGTCGGCGAAGATGGTGTCGTTGAGCTGGATGCTCTGAGCAAAGATATCGAGGTCGCCGTTGATGGTCGTGGGATAAACCGCCAGGATCTTGTCTCCTGAGACGGACAGCCCGATGAAGTCGCCTAGAAACTGAGTGAAGCCGGGCCAGGTAGCGACGGAGCTGGTGAAGGATGTGGGGGTGATGCGGGCTTCGATCCAGGTGTCGCCGCCATTGGCGCTGGTGGCGTAATAGGCGTCAAACATGCCGCTGGCGGTGTCGTCGAGTTGGGGGGTGTGGCGGGTGTCGAAGTAGAGTAGGTGGAGACGGCCATTGGCATCCACTTCCAACCAGGGATAAAACTGATCACCGGGTGGATCCGAGTCACCGTTGATCACCCGGGGTGTGGTCCAAGTGTCACCGCGATCGATCGATCGGGTGAAGTAGAGGTCGACGTTGGCCTGGCCGCCGACAACTTCTGTGGTGTCGAAATAGACGCAGTAAAGGGTGCCGTCATTGGGGTCCACCGCCAGGTAGGTGAGGGATGGCACCCGGAAGAGGCCCGGGAAGCGTGAGCCGTCTTGGGTTCCCCAGACGTCGAGTCTCTGGGCGATCGTGATCGGCGGGCTGATCGTTGTGCCACCGTCGAAGCTGCGTTGCATCAAGACGCCATCGTCGAAATCCCAATAGGCGATGTAGAGCTCGCCCAACGGCCCGATGCGTGGCTGTTGGGCGATACCCAGATCCAGAGCCTGGACGACTGACCACGTCGTACCGAGATCGGCGGAGACTTGGAGTCCGAGGTTGTAGGCGACGTAGAGGTGGGTGGTGTTGGGATCGCCAGGCGCGGGTCCGGCGGCGAGCCAACCTTTGTCAAAATTGTTTTGGTCGTTGATCACAACAACCGGTTCCAGAGTCGAGGCGCCGGGGGCTTTGCGCGCCACGTAAATGTTGCCGCCCGCGAAGAACGTCACACCGCCAACCCACATATTTCCGGTGCGGGGGTCGTAGGCGGTCATCGGGTCGCCTTCAAAATTTTCGACGGTGGCTCCGGGAGCCCGCAGCAGGAAGTCGTTCCAGGTGGTGCCTCCGTCTTGGCTCAATCCGACGCCGAGACTCCAGGCTTCGGCGTCGCCTGCTTCCCGCAGGTCGTTCCAGGCGGTGACGATGTCGAGCGGGTTCGAGCCCGAGATCAGCACCGAGGTCTCGACGGATTGGGAGGTGCCACCTCCGGCGTCGATCCGAACCATTGGACCCGCCACGATCGCGCCGGAGCCTCGGTGGGTCGACGACGTTCTTGTCACCAGTGGTTGAGGGTCGGTGGACAATAACTGCTTCAGCTGCGCAGGGACCGTCGCGGCTAGCGATTCGGCGGACTGCAGGTGATCTCTCGCGGCCCTGACGTTGCCGAGATAGCTATGATCCACGGCAAGGCGGGTATGGGCGGCGCCGTGGCTTGGATCGTTTGCCAGGACCTCTTCCCATGTCGCGACAGCGTCCGGCCAATGGCGCAGTCGCTCCAGGGTGCGGGCGGTCTCGGCGAGGGCGCTCACCCGAGTGGGTTCGAGCCTTGTAGCTGACCGAAATGCTGCCAGCGCTTGGTGGGTGCGGCCCAGGGTGTGCAGGACGCGCCCGAGGGCTTCGAAAGCTTCCGGCGAGTGAGGATCTAGGCTCACAGCCTGAACGACATACTCCAAGGCCTCGACCCTCAGACCTGTCGCCAGTTGGCGCTGGCTTTCTAACACCGCGGCTCGGGCGAGAGCTTTGGTGTCACCAAGATCGGGCGACGTTGGCGTTTCCACGTCGATGTGCGTGCCGGTGATGTGTGTGCCGGTGATATGCGAGCCGACGAAGATCAGAGGTTGCAGAATCCGATCGATTCTCGCACCGCGAGCCTCGGTAGGTCCGAGCCGTTGCTCATCAGAGTTCGATGATGGACCGAGCGCCTTTTCGGCGGTCGTCTTCTTCAGGGAGGTGCAGCTGCTCGCGGACACCGCGATCAGGCCGGCCAGGACGGTGAGTTGCCACAAAGGGCGGCAGGATCTGGAGAGCATAGGTAAATCATGCCGCAATGACATATTTGCTGTCAAGGGGCAAGCTCGACGGGTGAGCAGGAGTGTTCGAAATCGAACACTACCGGCCATTCGCGGACGGCGGGCCGCTGGGGTGTCGACGCCAAAGTGTTGATTCAAAAGACGTTCATGTTGGCATAGAGCTTGCTTTCTGGACTCTGCAAGGAGCTGAGCCATGGATCGCGAATTGAGTGCCCAAATCCGTTTCCGCCGTCATCTGCGCCGCTGGCTGCCGGGCTTGTTGCTGAGCGTCGCTGTGGGCGGCGGGTTGGTGTGGGCTATCGGTTGGCTCGAGCCGAGTTGGGATCGGTCGCAGGTTCGGACCGGTAGGGTCGTGCGGGGCCCGATCGAGGCGGTGATCAGTGGTTCCGGCACGGTCCAGCCGGCCACCGAGCAAGTGATTTCGAGCCCCATCGAAGCGCGAGTGATTCGGATTTTGCGGCAACCCGGTGCGGTTCTGGATGCCGGGGAGGCGATCCTCGAGCTCGACGTGGCGGCGTCCGCCCTCGACTTGGAGCAACTCGAGGGCGAGATCGCGCAGAACGCGTCGGGCCGCAACGAGCTCGAGCTCGAGCTCGAGGAGACCCTGCTCGATCTCGAGAGTCGGCGCGAGATCAAGGGACTCGATGTCGAGGAGCTGGAATACCTCCTCGAACAGCGGCGTGAGCTTTTTATTCAGGGTCTGGTCGCGGAGTCTCTCCTGCGGCAGACGGAGACCCAGGTGAAGCGGGCGCAGATCGAGCTGCGGGCTCTCGGCGAGGTGATCTCGAAGGCTCGGCAAGTCGCGGCGGCACGCGCTGAGAATCTAGCAGCAGGCTTGCACACTTTGGAGCGGCGTCTGGAGCAGGCTCGAGATCAGGTGAGGCGGGCGACGGCTCGTTCTGAGCAGGCGGGAGTGCTGACGGTGATGAATGCGATCGAGGGCGAAACGGTGCGGCAGGGAGAGGTGGTGGCCCGGATCGCGGATCTGGACCACTTTCGCGTCGGGGCGGTGGTCTCGGATGTCCACGCGGGGCGCCTCGAAGTCGGTCAGAGGACACGCGTACCGCTCACTGACAGCACGATGCTCGACGGTCGTATCGCACGCATCCTGCCGGCCATCGAGTCTGGCACGGTGCGCTTCTGGGTGGAGCTCGACGAGCCGAGTCACCCGCAGCTGCGGGTCAACCTGCGGACCGACGTGCTGGTCGTCACCACCCGCAAACCCTCGGTGCTTGCCTTGGCGAAAGGGCCCTACGCGGCGGGTACCGGCGAGCGTCGAGTGTTTGTGGTCGAGGGCGAGGTGGCGAGGCGCCGGACCGTGCGCTTTGGACTTGTGGGTTATGACCATTACGAGGTGCTCGAAGGTCTGGAGGAAGGTAACGAAGTCATCCTCTCCGATGTCACCGATATGATCCATTTTGAAGAAGTGGCCTTGCGTTGAGCGTTCATTCTTTAGCTGACCTGTTTTGTTAGGAGATCTGTTTCTCCAGGAGACCTGTTTCATTAGGAGACTTCATGATCCAGCTACGCGCAGTTGAAAAGGTTTATCGAACGGATCGTATCGAGACGATCGCGTTGTCGAATGTTAATCTCGAGATCAGGTCCGGTGAGTTTGTGTCGATCATGGGACCTTCGGGTTGTGGCAAATCGACGCTATTGAACCTCATGGGATTACTCGACGTGCCGAGCGAAGGCACGGTGAGTCTGGCGGGCGAGTCCGTTGTGTCTTACTCCGATCGCCAGCTGTCCCGGTTGCGAAACCGGCGCCTCGGCTTCGTGTTTCAAACCTTTCATTTGATCGCTGACCTGAGCGTGGTGGACAACGTCGAGATTCCGCTGCTTTACCGACGCATGTCAGGTAGCGAACGGCGACGGCTCGCCCTCGCTGCTCTCGAACGGGTGGGTCTATCATCGCGAGTTCATCATTTCCCGGCTCAACTCTCCGGTGGCCAGCAGCAGCGGGTGGCGATTGCCCGTGCCATCGTCGGTGAGCCCGACGTCCTGCTCGCCGATGAGCCGACCGGCAATTTGGACAGCAGTATGGGAGACGAGGTGATGGCGATACTGCATGATCTCAACAGCAGTGCGGGGACCACTATTGTGATGGTGACCCACGACGAGCGGCTCGCGGGGCAGACCGGGCGCATACTTCGCTTGTTCGATGGCCGTCAGGTGAATTGAGAGACGCGCCATGCTCAAGAACTATCTCAAGACCGCCATCCAAGTCCTGCGGCGGCGCAAGTTCTTCACCTTCATCAGTCTGTTCGGCGTCAGCTTGACCCTGGTCGTGTTGATGGTAGCTACGGCGGTGTTCGACCAGATCTTGGGGCCACAACTACCGGAGATCCATGCCGACCGTACGCTCGGGGTCTACAGCCTCGAGATGCGGGGAGCCGAGATCATCAGTGATAGTGATGCTTCCTATTGGTTCCTCGATCGTTATGTGAGGACTCTGCCGGATATCGAAAAGGTGACCATTTTCTCGCAAGCTGCCCGGTCTGCCACCTACCTGGATGGCGAGAAGTTCGAACTCTATTTCAAGCGTACCGACGGCGCTTTTTGGCAGGTTTATGGGTTTGATTTTCTCGAGGGAGGTCCTTTCCTTGCTGAAGATGATGCCAACGCTGAAAAGGTTGCGGTAATCAACGAGACAACACGAAGGCAGCTCTACGGTGGTTCGAAAGCGTTGGGTCGCATGCTGGAGATCGATGGCCAACGCCTCAAGATCAAGGGTGTGGTCCGCGACGTTTCTTTCCTACGCCAAGACCCATTCAGCGACGTTTGGGCGCCGATCTCGGCGGCGCGATCGGATACTCATTTGCGGCCAGCGGTATTAGGAAGCCACACCGGAGTCATCCTGGCGCGTCATCGTGGTGATTTCCCAGCGATCAAACGTGCCTTCCAGGCACGGTTGGCCGAGGTTGAGCTTCCCGAGGGGTACGACGAGCTCAGCGGTGAGGCCAACACTCATTTCGAGCGTTTTTCACGTGTGATGTCTTCGAACCAGGAACGAACTGTGGCGTCTCCTTGGCGATTGCGGTTCGCTATCGGACTCGCCATGGTGCTGTTCATGATTTTACCAAGCCTCAATTTGGTCAACATCAATGTCAGCCGGATCTTGGAACGGGCCTCAGAGATCGGAGTTCGCAAAGCTTTCGGCGCGTCCTCGTGGACCCTGGTGGGTCAATTTGTGGTCGAGAACGTGCTGCTGACGTTGATCGGTGGTGGCATCGCCTTTGTGCTCTCGGGTGGGGTGTTATCGCTCCTCAACGGGGTTGAGCTCATTCCTTACGCTACGTTTCAGTTGAATTTCCGAGTCTTCGTTTACGGTTTGTTGCTCGCCGTGATCTTCGGCCTGATTTCCGGCGTTTACCCGGCTTGGAAGATGTCTCGCCTGCATCCGGTCACGGCCTTGCGAAGGAGATCCCTATGATCAGGCATATGTTCAAGATGGTCTGGAATCGTAAAGCTTCGAATGCCTTGATCATCCTCGAGATTCTGGTCTCCTTCTTGGTGGTCTTTGCGGTTGCCGCGATGGCGATCTTCAACTGGCGGAATTACCACCGACCTCTGGGTTATGAGTGGGAAGATGTTTGGCATGTCCGCTTCCGGGTTGGCGACACCGAGTTCGACGATGATGAGCGACGGCTCGCTGCAAACCGTAGGGTGGAGCGAATCCTGCGCGAGCTCGAAACAATGGATCCGGTGGTCCAAGCATCGGCAGGGCACTTTCCCCCTTACACTCGATCGTCGTCGAGCCGGGGTTGGAACACCAGTGACGGCCGGGAGATTCATACCGAGATCATTCTGGCCACACCAGAGTTTCTCGATGTGCTCGGTATCAAGAGGGTCGCCGGCCGCGGTTTCGAGGCCGCGGACGCCGCCCTTCATTGGAAGCCTGTGGTCGTCAATCGGTCTCTGGCGGTAGATCTTTTTGGCGCTGAAGATCCGATTGGCCGAACGATAGATTTTGGTAGCAGAGACGATGATGGGCCGGAGACCAGGGTCATCGGCGTGATCGACGATTATCGCAAAGAGGGAGAGTTGGCGGTGCCGAGCAACATGATGTTCGAACCTTTCTGGCTTCAGATGGCTCAGCGGCCGCTAACCCAACTGGCGATTCGGCTGGCGCCGGGAACCTCCGCGGCCTTCGAGGAGGAGCTGTCGGAACGACTCCATGCCTTGGCGCCGGAATGGTCGTTCAATGTGCGGTCGTTGGCCAGCAAGCGGGATGCTTATTTGCGGTTACGTCTCGCGCCGCTGTTCGTCGCCGGAGTGGTTGCGGTTTTTCTGATCCTCATGGTGGCCCTCGGGTTGGTCGGTGTGCTGTGGCAGAATGTGACGCAACGTACCCTGGAGGTTGGATTGCGTCGGGCCAAAGGAGCAACTCGCCCCAATATTCACTGGCAGATTCTGGGCGAGTTGATGATGATCGCTTCCATTGGCTTGACGCTCGGCGCCTTGGTGGTCGTTCAGGTGCCAATGATGGGCTGGTTCAGCTTTCTCGATTCCGCAACATATGGTCTCGCCTTCGTGGTCTCGGTGGTTACGATTTACCTCTTGGCAGGGGCCTGTGGTCTTTATCCGAGTTGGCTGGCGGCTCGCGTCCAACCCGCAGAAGCGCTGCACTACGAGTGATGATTGATGATTCTCATCGTTGACGACGACGCCTCCGTCACGGCGTCCCTGGCGTTACTCTTCAAGCGCCAGGGTTATGGCACGCGGACAGCATCTTCGCCAACCGCGGCGCTCGAGATACTGGCCCAGGAGAGCTGTAGGGTCGTCATCCAGGATATGAACTTCTCCCGCGGCGCGGCCTCACAGGGAACCAGCGGCGAAGAGGGGCTCGAGCTGTTACGGCAGGTCAAACGTCGTCATCCCGACGTACCTGTGATCCTCATCACCGCCTGGGGCTCGATCGAGTTGGCGGTGCAGGGCATGCAAGCCGGGGCAGCTGACTTCATCACCAAGCCGTGGTCGAATCCGCAGCTGTTGCAGGCGGTGGAGACGGTGCTCGAGGTTGCCGCGGTGCGGGCCGATCGTCGCCACAGCATTCCAGGCCGCGAAGAGCTGGACGAGCGCTACGAATTCGGTGGCATCGTCGGTCGCGATCCCAAGTTGTTGCGTATTCTCGATCTGATCGGTCGCGTCAGTTCGACCGATGCCTCAGTGCTGGTCACCGGCGAGAGTGGCACCGGCAAAGAGCTGCTGGCGGAAGCGATCCATCGTAATGGCAAACGTCGCGGCGGGCCATTCGTCAAGGTCAATCTCGGTGGCATCTCCTCGACGTTGTTCGAGAGCGAGATGTTCGGTCATGTGCGTGGCGCCTTTACCGACGCACGGCAGGATCGTGTCGGACGTTTTGCCCTGGCGGACGGCGGTACTATCTTTCTCGACGAGATCGGTGAGGTTGATCCCAGCGCTCAAGTCAAACTACTGCGGGTGCTCCAGGACCGGTCCTACGAGGTGCTGGGTTCGAGTACGACCCGTCGAGTCGACGTGCGAGTGATCGCGGCGACCAATCGAGACTTGTCTGAGATGGTGGCGCGGGGCAGCTTTCGAGAGG
>JAJCXQ010000631.1 GCA_029263355.1 Acidobacteriota bacterium
ATGAACCGGATTTTTGCCTGAACCTGTTGCGCCGTCGCCAAATTCCCACAGCCGATTGTCTATATTGCCGTTTGAGAGATCCGTAAAGTTTACACTCATTGGAAAGAATCCTGTTAAAGGAGTCGCAATAAACTCCGCCACCGGCTCGCCCTGGTCCATCACATTAACCAGATTAATATGCTCCTCCCTGTCAATCCCGTTAGAGTTGGCAACAATCAGCGTAACAGTGTAAAAGCCCGCAACACTGTATGTGTGTGAAGGATTTTGAAGACTGCTTATAGCTCCGTCGCCAAATTCCCATATCCATGAGTCAGGATTGCCTTGCGAAGCGTCTGTAAACTGAACATCCATTGGCGCAATGCCCGCCTGAGGCGCCGCCTTAAACGCGGCGGTCGGCGCGTTTTCCGGCAGAACATTGATAAGGTTGGTTTTGATCTCCCAGTCAGCGCCTTTGGAGTTGCCCGCCATCAATCCCACTGTGAATATGCCCGCCTGATTATAAATGTGTTGCGGATTTTGTTCAGAAGAGTTTGCGCCGTCGCCAAATTCCCATATCCAGCTTGAGGGATCTGCGGTGGATTTGTCGACAAATTGAACTTCCAGGGGCGCGAAACCCGATGTCTTGTCCACCGAGAATTCCGCGTCGGGCTCGTCAAGGCATTTAACATTTATCAAATTTGTCTTTTCCTGCCTGTTTTCTCCTTTCTCATTGCTAACCGTCAGGGACGGAGAGTACACATTGCAGCTTAAATAAGTGTGGACAGGATTGCGTTCAGCGCTTGTATTGTTGTCTCCAAACTCCCAGAACCAGCTTGTTGGCGCGCCTTTTGATTTGTCCTGAAACGCAACTGTTAGAGGCTCAACCCCTGATGTCTTGTTTACCGTAAAATCAGCCGCTGGCTTAACAGCGGTTGATGCAACCTCAATAAAATCTATCTTCTCCTCAATATCGGTCCCGCACGAGTTGCCTGCGGTAAGCGTAATAGTGTATCTCCCCTCTTTTGTAAATGTATGCGCGGGATTTTGGGAATTGTCCGGCAATGAGCCGTCCCCAAAATCCCATACCAAACTTGTGGGGTCCTCTGTGGAAAGGTCGGTAAATTGTACAAAGTCATTTTCCAAAATGGATATCTTATCCGCCTTGAACCCAGCTTCAGGTTTTATGCATGGCGTTGGAGTAGCCGTTGGCGTAGGTGTCGGCGTCAAAGTTGGAGTCGGGGTTGGCGTGGGTGTGGGTGTGGGTGTGGGTGTAACCGTTGAATTTGGAGTCGGTGTCGGTGTTGACGCGGGCGTTGGCGTTGTGTTGACAACAGGCGCTGTTACGTTTACAAATTCGGCTTTAATCTCCGTGTCTGAGCCACCCTCGCCTGTGACGGTCAATGAAACAGTGAAAATTCCGGCTGAATTATAAGTGTGCGATGGATTTTGCTGAATGTCCGCGCTTCTGTCTCCGAAATCCCATGACCATGTGTCTATAACGCCGGTTGATTGGTCGGTAAAATTAACCGTCAATGGAAAAACGCCGGTTGTCGGAATGGCGGAGAACACAGCAACCGGAGCTGGAATGGGATCGCTTACTGTTATAAAATTTGTTTTTGTTTCGGTATCTGATCCGCCCGGGCCGGTTACGGTTAAAGAAACCGTATAATTTCCGGCTGTGGTATAAGTGTGGGATGGATTTTGCTGTGTATCAGCGCTATCATCCCCAAAATTCCATTGCCAACTGTCAACTGAACCGGTTGAATTATCCGTGAACTGAACGGTTAATGGAGTAGTTCCGGTGCTTGGGGTTGCGGAAAAGGATGCGGTTGGTGGTTGGACTGGTGTTACTTTTCGGATTCGATGGCTAGCATGATCGACAATGAATATATTTCCTGATATGTCTACAGAAATATCCATAGCAGCTCCAAATGATGCTTCTGTAGCGGGGCCATTATCACCACTAGAAAAGTTATTTCCATTGCCTGCTACTGTGGTGATAATGCCGGATGTATCTATTTTGCGTATACGGGAATTACTAGTATCAGATATAAATATATTACCTAGCGTATCGACAAAAACACTTTGCGGATGAAATAATGAAGCATTAATAGCAAGACCTCCATCACCGCTAAATCCTGGACCATTTCCAGCTAACGTTGACATAATACCTGATGTATCTACTTTTCTTATGCGGTGATTACTAGTATCAGTTATAAATAGATTTCCTGTTTTATCAACAAAAATATCAGCAGGTCTACCTATTGCTATATTTATTGCAATGCCATTACTACTATTTGTGTTTTCGTTGCCGTTTCCAGCCACAGTAGTAATAATACCTGATGTATCTACCTTTCTAACACGATTATTTTTAGTATCTGCAATAAATATATTGCCTATCGTATCAACAAATACACTTTCAGGTGTATCTAAAGAAGCGTTAATTGCATTAGTGCCGTCATCACTAAAACCAGCTATACCATTTCCAGCTACAGTAGTAATAATGCCTGATGTATCTATTTTGCGTATTCTGTGGTTTAATCTGTCAGCAAAAAATATATTGTTTGATTTATCTAAAGAAATTCCATTGGGGCCAAACAGAGAAGCATTAATTGCAAGTCCTCCATCTCCACTAAATCCTGATGCGTCATTTCCCGCTATCGTTGTAATTATGCCTGAAGCATCAATTTTACGAATTCTTTGATTAGCTTGATCTGTAATAAACAGATTACCAGCATTATCGCTGTAAACTCCAACAGGATGCGCTAAAGAAGCATCAGTTGCAGGCCCGCCATCACCGCTAAAACCTTTCGACCCATTCCCAGCAACAGTAGTAATAATCCCCTGCGCATTGGCGCGCAAATCCTGAATTACCAAAAATAGAAAACCCATAAGCAAAACCAGCCACAATTTACGTTTTGTTACTATTCTCATGATATTCCTCCTTTTTTAGAAATTACAGATTTTTGCCTGAGCAGTAGTACAGACGGTTCCAAATGTTTTTTGATAACTCAAAACGCATCGCCGCCAACAAGCGCTAATGGTTTTAAAACGTTTCGGATCAATCTACAAGATTGATCCAGCCAGGTTTTTTATTTTCTCTCCGCGTCCACTTGACAAAATCGACATACAAGAACACACAAAAGTAAAACTGGAATTAACCATAGACACTGAACATTCTGTTTTAAAAGAAAATGCCCTTGACGGTATTATTGACATTGCTGAAGATTGTATTAACACCAACCTTTCCACTGATCATAATAAATACCTTTATGGAGACGCGTCAAAATGAACGTGTTTATAGTCGCTTAATTCCGTTGTGTAATATTTGCGCTCATCTCGTTTGCGTTAAATCTTATCTCCCCGTTTTTGCCTATAAATCCAAACTTGAATTTAAACATCGCTTCCCCATTAACGTTAGTCGCTTTCGAGGACGGCCTGACTTTTGCGCCTCTCCCGGTTGCAATTGCTTCAATCCTTACGCCGGACATTGGCTCGCCGTTCTGATCCAACGCCGTAACAACAGCGTTTTGAGGCATAAAAGATTTTGAGGCTGAAGTTGGACTAACAGTGAGAGTTGTCAGTTCAGGCGGCAATGGAGTTGGCGTTGGCGTCAGTGTTGATGTAGATTCAGGCTCAGGGGTTGTTGGTTCAGGCGTAACGGTCGGAATTGTTTTAATAATTTCATCCTCCTCTTTTATCTCAATATAAGCAGGCTTTGTTATGGTATCCGCGTTGCCTTCATTATTAAACACGCTCAGGTTGACGGCGTAAACTCCTTTTTTATCATAAGTATGGTCGGGATTCTGTTTAGAGCTTGTGGTATTGTCGCCAAAGTCCCATAACCTGCCGGAAATGTTACCGCTTGAGAGGTCTTTAAAAACTATTTTTGATCCGGGACCATCAATCCTCTTATCAGCTTCAAATGCGGCGAACAGGCCGGATGCGCCTCCGTCCATTACATTAATCAGGTTTGTCTTCTTTTCCGAGTCCGTTCCCGAAGAACCGCTCACAGTAAGCTCCACGCTGAATATGCCCTGCGAATTGTATTTATGAACCGGATTTTTG
>JAJCXQ010000632.1 GCA_029263355.1 Acidobacteriota bacterium
ATCAGTAAGCAAAAGAAAGGCTTATGCTTCTCGTGAGAGGGCCGGCGAGTTCGGAGCTGCGGCGCAGTCCACGAGGCCGACAGGCCTCTCGAGGCGTTCCTGGATGGGATCTAGATAGACTTTCGCTTCATATCGTAGAGCATGAGCAGGCCATCCTGTCGTGCCTCCCAATCCAGGTCGCGTCGTAGACCATAAATGCTGAGCGGCCAAAGCAGCGGTATGTAGAGACGTTGCTCGGCCATTTCTTGTGAGATCTGTTGAAATTTTGCCAGCCTCTTGGCCGGATCCAGCTCCTGACTGGCGTTTTCGATCAAGCGATCAAGGGCGGGGTCACCGTAGCCACCCATCGAATTCGAGCTGCCCCAGGCGCTGCCCTCGACGGCGGAGTGGACCATGCCGTCAAAAAAGAGTCCCGCGTCTGGGCCATCAAATGCCCAAGCGCCGAGCCAGATACCGATTTCGCCCGCTCCCATACTGGCGTAGAGCTCGGGCCAGGCTCTCTCGATCGTGGTGACCCGAATGCCTGCGTCCGCCAACTGGCGCTCCATGACCTCTGCTAGACGGTGGAACGCTCCCGTCGTTTCCAAGACCAGGTGCACACCCTCGGGATGGCCCGCTTCGCGAAGGAGCTCCTTGGCGACTGCTGCGTTCTGGGGCACGACACTTATATTGGGGTCATAGCCAAAGACATCCGGGCTCAACATTTGACCGGTGGGTCGAGAGTAGTTGAAGGTGGCTTCACGCATCAGCTCCTCGCGGTCGAGAGCTACATCGATTGCCTGCCGAACCAAGGGCTCGTTGAGGGGGAGATGATGGGGATTGAGGCTCAGGTGGTAAACCGTTTGGCTCAGCCTCGATTCGACCCAAAGCCCTTCTTGCTCCTCGACGTGACTCACCATCGCCGGTTCGAGAGCTCCCACCAGGTCAATCTCGCCGTTGGACAGTCGTCGGACGGCTTCGTCACCTTTGGGAATCGTATGAAATTCCGCCCGCGATTCAGGGGCTGGGCCCCGCCAGTAGTCTGCGAACGCATCCAACCTAAGGATTCCGTTCGCCTGGCAAGAGGTGCATTGGTACGGGCCGGTTCCAATCGGTTGCGAAATCTCGTCCGGAGAATTCTGCGGAACGATCGGTACTCCAACAAGGCTATGAAGGAGCAGTGGCATGTCGGCCTCGGTTCGAATCTCGATTCGTTGGGCGTCCTCGTCGGCGGAGATCTTTTCAATACCTGTCAGGAATGTGTTGATCTCACTTCGGGGATGGTCCTTTGCTCGGTTCAGACTCGCAACCACATCGTTCACGGTCAGGAGGTCGCCGTTGTGGAACTTGACGGCCGGCCTGAGGTGAAAATGCCAGGTCCGAGGGTCGGGCCGCTCCCAGCGTTCCGCCAGCCCTGGTAACAACTCCCCTTCAGGATCGGTGGTGACCAAAGCTTCGTAGATATTGAATAACACACGTTGGCCCACGATCGTCAACTGTAAATGCGGGTCCAAGGTCGGAATTTCTTCATCGATCGCAACCCGCAGAGGACGGTCCCGTGGGTCTGTGCTGAGCGCATTGTTCGCGAGTTCAGTAGGTGAATCTTCTTTTGTCGGCTGGCACCCGACGGTCACCAGCACAAGCGAGCAGAGCGAGCAAACGAAATAATTTTTCATTGGTCGCCGTAATCCTTGCCGGGCAAGAATAGGCCTCCTTCGTTGTTTCCTGTGGGCGGTCTCAGCCATCGCTGATGAAAGTATGAGGTGAGTGTTACGTCTCGTATAACGAATTGATCCGAGATTAAATCCCTGAATTGCTTATTGATTTTCAACAATTATTGTCATTTGAGCGAGCGGTCAACTGATTTATTTGGATCAAGAAATTTAATACCAGAGAGATCGAGTCAGCGGGTGGCCGTTCTGGTCGCAATGAGTTGATTAAAAGTATGGGTGTTTGTGACTCGCTGCTCAAACAAGAGTTGCGTCCAGACGTTTTGGGTCAAGGTGATGAGCGAAAATAACTATTGTTTAGATCTTCGGTGCGCCCTGCTAAGCCGAGTCGTCCGAGGATGGCTTGGAAATCTGGATGGCTCCTCAGCACGTCATAGTCGGGGCTGTGAACGATGACCAATAGGTGTGGCTCACGTTCGTCGAAGGCTCGTTCGATCTGTCGAATCGCCGCCTCGAGGTCGCCTGCGTAGACGAACGCCTCGGCGCGGGACATCGCTGGAACCGATTCGCCACTGCCCTCCAACCCTTGGTAGTGACGCAGGATGAAGCGACCGACACCGACGATCCCGTCGCGCTCGAAAGCGTCGCGGAGGCCGTTGATGTTGGCGGCGGGAGTCCCCCTGAGGTGGAGGGAGGTCAGAAACGGGGCGATCGCCTCTGCCGGCCGGTCGAGCCAGCGATAGGTTGAGGCGAGATGGGAGTAGAGCCTTGGCGAGCGGTGCTCGAGGGTGAGCTGACGGTGCAGCTCTTGCAGCGCCAACTCGTGCTGGCGGGCCATGTTGTAGATATAGGCGAGATACGGCTGGTGATAAATCAGCGGGTTGAGCTCGCGCAGCATACGTTGTTGATCGAGAGCCTGGTGGAAGCGACCTGTCACGGTGAGCAGGCGGCTGTAGCCGTCCCGTGCCAAGATGTCGTGGGGATCGAGAGCGAGGGCGCCATCGAAGCGCTGTTTCGCGGCGTCGAAGTCCCAATCGTGTAGGAAATGGGTCATCGCGAGGAGAGCGTGGGGTCTGGCGGTGTTTGGCTCGAGGGTGAGCGCTCGCTCAGCGGCGTCGCGGACTCGGGCGAAGGCCTCACGCGGTGGCATCAAGACCTCCTCACCCAGGGCGAGGAAAGCTTCCGCCAGGGCGATGTGGGCGGCGGCGAATCTGTCCTCTTCGGCAATCACTCGTTCGAGCTCTTGCACCGCGTTGCCCAGTCGTTGGGGTGTTGGCGGCTGGCCCAGCAGATAACGCGCCCGCAAATAGCTCTCGTAGGCAGCGGGCGAGACCGGCATCGTGGGAGCTGCGGTCTGGACTTCCACGTCGGTGACGAGCTCACGGGTCATGGCGGCGACAACCTGTGCTTGAAGATCGAGGACATCGCGCAGCTCGCCGTCAAAGGAGCCAGCCCACAGGTGGCGGTCGCCGGCGACATCGATCAGCCGCGCCGAGATGCGGAGACGATCCTGCGAGCGTTGGACCGAACCCTCGACCAGCAGATCGACCTCGAGCTCCCCTGCGATCTCATCGAGGGTCGGACGCGACGACGCATAACGCTGCACCGATACGCGAGATAGGACCCGCAAACCCTCCTGGTGGGCGAGTCCAGTGATCAGAGCCTCGGTCGTGCCGGCGGCGAGATGAGCTTGGTCAAGGTCACCGGTCAGGTTGTCGAGGGGCAGCACCGCAATAGATCTCGGCACATCGCCCATGGGCTGTTGCCGGAGGGCAACAGCGAAGAGAGCCAGCAACGTCAAAAGGACTGCGGCAAGCCGCCAGTTCCAGAGCTTTGCAGGCGGGGTCGGGCCTAACTTCGAGTGGGCCTCAGGGAGCTCGATCGCTTCGACTGGCTCGATAGGCCCGAAAGGCTCAACAGCCGCGATGAGACGATAACCCACCGAAGGCACTGTCTCGATAAAACGTGGTGCCCGGGTGTCGTCGCCGAGAGCCCGTCGCAAGCGGCTGATCGCTCCGGTCAGGACATCGTCGGAAACATGGGTCTGGGGCCAGACCTGGTCGAAAATGTCTTGTTTACGAATCACCGCCCCAGCTTGCCGCACCAGACAGCTCAGGACCTGTAGGGCCTTGTGATCGAGCTGTTGACTCTCGCCGCCGGTTTCGATGGTGCGAGACCTGAGTCGGACGAGCGCGTCGCCTAGTTTGAAATCAGTGGGTTCGTTGCGGTCCATCGCCAGATCCTCGGGTTGGCGAGCCTAACACTGGCAACATCCCGCCTTCAGGTTGTTACAGGTGGCGTTTCAGGATCTTTCAGGTGGAAGTTTCTAGCCTGGGGGAGACGTTGACGCGGCGGCGTGCCGAGCTCCGTCCAAAGTTTTACGTGTTGTCCCAAGGAGACCTGCAAATGAAAACAGAACGATCCTCCACCCGGCCTCGACGGTTGGCTCGTCGTTTGGTGAAGCTCGGAAAAATTCTACTATTGATCTTCGTGACGCTGGTCAGTGTCGGCGCCATCTACGAGTGGGTGTCAGGTAGGGTCGCCGCGCGTCGTTATCCGCCGCCCGGTGAGCTTTACGACATCGGAGGTTACCGCCTACATCTTCATTGTGCCGGCGAAGGCAGCCCAACCGTCGTGCTTGAATCCGGGCTCGGTCGTGACTCCCTCGATTGGAGTTGGGTCCAGCCGGGTCTCGCCGCACGGACCCGGACCTGCTCCTACGATCGGGCCGGTTCCGGCTGGAGTGATCCCGGGCCGCTGCCTCGCGACAGCCGTAGTGTTGCTGGCGAGCTCCATGATTTGTTGACCGTCGCCGGGGTCAACGGGCCTTTGGTACTGGTCGGTCATTCAGCTGGGGGATCCTTTGTTCAGCTCTTCGAGCACCTCTATCCCGAGCGAGTGGTCGGTATGGTCTTGGTGGATGTCACCCATCGTGAAACATCCCTGCAAAAGCCGCCACCCCGCGCCATGGTGACGATCGCGAAAGGGTTGCGATTCATCGGCGTGCCCCGACTCTTCGGCATGATCAACGGTCACGATCTACCCTCCGAAGCGCAGGCGATGGAGAACACCCTGGTCTACCGTCCCTCGTTCATCTCGACCATGGTGGCGGAAAACGAAGGCGTCGCCACCACCCTTCGCCAGATCCGGGAGGTTGGGGTCGCCGGTTCCCTCGGTGACCTACCGTTGGTGGTTCTAACCGCGGCCGGACCGATCGAGGATCAGCCCCGTCCCGCCCGCATGAGCCTCGCCGAGGCTCGTGAAGACTTCGCCTTGCGGCATCGTTTACAAGGTGAAATGTTGGCGTTGTCAACCCAAAGCCGTCAAGTCATGGCCAAGCGCAGCGGTCACCAGATTCAGAAAGATCAGCCCGAGCTGGTCATCGAAGTGATCGGTGAGCTGGTCGACGGTCTGGGGTAAGACTGCCCGGGGTTCCAAAGCCAACCGAAACCGTCTAACCAACGTCCAACCTTACCGAGGTCCGCCACGTAGAGCTGAACTATCCTCAAGGAGTCGTGGCGGTCACCAAGCACCGGTGGAGTAGTCGGCTCCAGAGTAGGGCGTACAGACAGGCTTGCTTGCGACCAAATTCACCTCTTTGGTACACTTTGTCTTGGCGTGAAGGGCTTGTTGATTCAGGCGACGAGGCGAACCATTGACTGCCCCTTTGCTGAGGGATTCTTGGATCGCAAGATGAGGGATCTTGGGTTTGCCTACATGCGGTTGGTTATGGGGGGCTGTTGGCAGGCCTTGGTGTAAGGCGCTTGGCGCTCATATCGAGCAAGGCCCGGAATTATATGGGGGCTGTAGATTGCTAAAGATCTCGTAGCGTAGTGTTGACGAGATAGACCGCACTCTGGGTGTTCCGGTTTTGTGCCGTAGCCTAGAGGTTGCAGAAAAGATATTTATAATTTTATTTTGGAGGGGTAGCACTGTGAAATGTTTTGTTGTTTTCTGTTTGATTGTATCGATAGTCGTGTGTCCAAGCTACGCAAATCCAGTGGTTGCTGCTCCGAGCCTTTGGGCAGCCATGGCACCAACTGTCTACTGGCTTACTTCTAGGTTTTTGCCCACGTTTCTTCTCGGGATAGTTGTGGAAAAAGGCTGGGACTTGGCTACGGGCAAGCCTTCGAGCGAAGATCGTGATCGTCTTCTGAAGAAATTGGCGGATGAATTGGACTCGCTCCATCAGGAACTCGGCAATGAGATTAGGTCTCTCTTGAGCAAGCTTGACACGCAAACTACCATTAAAGAATATCAGAGAATGGCTAGTGTTGCTATTCGGAATATCGATGCAAAGGCCCAGATGATCGAGGGGCAGGTGCTTGAAAATACTGCGAGAATTAGCTCCAACGAGGAAAAGATCCGAGTGAATATGCAGTCTGCCAGTGTCAATCTTGAGAAAATAGAGCAGCTCCGATCGCAAAACTATGAACTGGCCCAGGAACTGAGAGGTCTTGGGAAAGGGCTCGCAGAATTTCAAAGCAACTACCTGACGGCGGTGCAAGTTGAGCCTGCAAGATACGACGGATATCTCCAGGAACTCGAAGCTGTAACGACAGATTCGCGGAACCTGATCGCTGAGCTCAGAGGGGAAGCACTCGGCGCCGCTGCCGATCTCGCCAGCAGCACCCTTAGGATCACCGCGTTGTCCTCTGGGACTGTGCCGATACCGTCAAGTCTTGCGAGAGAATACCTTGATATCGCTTTTGGCAATCAAGACCTTGTACGGTTGACCTATGTTGACAACGATAAGCCCTACAATTTGAGGCTCGAGCTTTCCATTAGGAAAACTGGCGGCTCCAATAGCCAAGGGCAAACAATTACCCTGGACATGCGTGACGCTGGTGGTAACGAGGTTCCGTTCCACGAGAAGGTTTGCCCAAAGGACTCCGATCTTTTACCCATCCTGCATAAGACAAACTTACGCAATCAACTTCGTGAGTCTCTGGACCAAATCACGGAGTGTGGGCAGAGCCTGCAAGCGCTTGAGAGTGTTTATGCAGACGCCTCCATCACTGCCAGCAGGACCCGAGCCTTTCTCGAGCAGATGAGGGGTACGCAGAGTCTTGAGACGGTGTTGGAATTTTATGAGCGCCGAATTAACGGAGCGAGTCTCCGGCCTAGGCTCGAAGGGCTCACAGTGGTTTCGAATAGGTGCCGGTCGGCTCCAGTCACCGACTCGCTCATCGATATATGGAAGTGTAAAGAAGTAGATATTGAGCGGCCACAACGGATTCGTGGCCGAGACCCTGCCTATCCCGACATCGCTCGATACGCCAAGGCCGAAGGTGTCGTCGCGTTGCGCTTCGCCGTCTGCAAGGACGGCACTACGAGAGGCATCGAAGTGCTCGAGGAGGCCGGGTTGGGCCTGGATGAGGCTGCCGTCCAGGCGGTAAGAGGATGGAGATTCAATCCGGCGATCTGCCGGAGAAACTCTGTATCGATTGACTATACGTGGATTCAACGTTTTCGGTTTCTGCTCAACGACAGCGATATAGGGCGAGTTGAGATTCTTTCTGAGGATTTTTTCCCCGTCGAGATTCAGGAAGACTAGGTCTTGTTACCGGCGCGTGGTGGTGGCGCTACGAACAACCTTCGGAGTAAACCGGTGGCGTCTATACGATAGATGGCGATGTCATCGGCATGACGGCGCTCGATGACCTGATGGTGCGGTATCCGAAGCTACACGTGTAACTCGACGATTCTCACGGCATCTCCTGGACCGGGCCTGGCGGTTGCGGTCACGCGCTCGCCGGGCGTGAGCTGTCGAGTCGCATGATCGTTGCCGGATCTCTGGCCAACGGCTTCGGATCGGGCGGCGCCTTTCTCGCCTCCCCCGACGATGCCACCGAGGAGATGAGCCGGACCCGGAGCGGGACCATGTTCTTTTCCGGTCCGATACATCCTGCACAGCTCGGCGCCGCCATCGCCGCGGCACCCATCCATCTGAGCCCCGAGCTGGCGCAACGTCAACGGCAGTTGGTTGAACGGATCACCCTCGCGAACCAGCTCCTCGCGGAGGCTTGACCCGTCTACGGCTTCACACTTTAGGATCTGTTCTCACTTCAACCGAACAGGAGAGAGACATGCACCCAACCGAGCCCAAGACCGAACGTCAACGCGTCCGATTCAACGCTATCCAACATATCCAAGCTGAGCCTGAAGCGATCTTCCCTCTACTCTGCCCGGTGCGTGAGCACGACTGGATCCCGCCCTGGAAAGCCGAGCTGATCTACACCAAGTCCGGCATCGCCGAGGAGGGCTGTGTCTTCCGCACCAACAAGCCGGGAGAAAGCTCTGACGTCTGGGTGATGACTCACTATGAGCCATCGCGCCGCGTCGGTTTCGTCCGCGTCGACCCTCTACGGGCGATCCGCTACGACATTCGAGTCGGCGCTGCCGGCGACGGTTCGAGTCGCCTGCTCTGGCAGCAGGAGATCACCGCCCTCGACGAGGCCGGTGATCTACATGTTGCCGAACTTCGTCAGAAGGACTTTCTCCGCCGCCGACTCTGCCAGCGGCCAGGGCACCCGTTCGAGCGCTTCCAAGCTCCCTCCCCAGCTCAGGCCGAATCCCTCTGCCGTCAGGGCAAGGCAAGTCGTCGCCTCGGCAAGTCGTTGCTGATGGTGTCGAGATCTTCCGCCAGCGGCTCCTTCTTCGTCGCCAGATTGAAGAAGATCCGCTTCATGGCGGCTAGCAGGTCAATCGCCCGTTTCAAGACCGCAGTGGCATCGGCCGGCCGTTCCGCTGCTGAGCGGCGCAGCCTCTCGCTGTCGGTGAGCCCCAGCGTTCCCGTTCGCTGCAACCAGGTCACGAGGCCTTCGTAGGTTTCGATCCGCGTCTTCGGTGCAGCCCGAGGCTCCCGTCGTCGGTTGTCGGGACGTGCCGCCGTCGTATTGACGAACGCCACAAACAGCGCGCCAGCGCGCTCGACATCGTAGCGGACACCGCTAGTCTGTTGTTTCTTGCCTTTCTTCGCCATCGCGAAACATTTTACAGTTGAAGCGTGTCACTGACTTTGCTTTGTGTGTCGCCAGAGTGACCTGTGGCTTAGCGCGCCGACGAGAACCTCCGCATCCGAACCGAGTTTTGCACCAGCGATGGCGACCATCTGCGGCGACAGATCTTTCATGGGCCTCGTCTTTCTCAAGTTTTGCGCGCTAAGTTCCTATTTGAGCAGGTTGACCGGAATCGGCACCTCCCGTGCCCGCAAGAACTCCCCAAGTCCTTTGGCCTGAGCGTCGGTCGCCAGCGACGCGGCGACGCCGTCGCCGAGGAAGCCTCGGAGCACGAAGTTGAGGGCGCGAAGGTTGGGTAGCGGGTAGCGGTCGACGGCTAAGTCTCGGGCTTCTGGGATCAGCTCACGTAGCCGGCCGGTCGTCAGGAAGGTGCTTAGCCACTCGAAAGCGGCGTCGGTTTCAGTCCAGACTCCGAGGTTGGCGTTGCCCCCTTTGTCGCCGGATCGGGCGCCGCAGATTCGCCCGAGAGGCGTCAGCTCGGTGGCGGTCTTGTTGTCGTTGAACAGGCGCTCCTCGGTAGCCTCCGAGAAGGCTGACGGTGGTTCGGCTCCCGGGGTATGTGGAATCTCGATCGCCCGGCCTTCGAAGACGACCTGATGGGTGATCGCCTCGGTCGCGACGAGGGCCGGCCAGTAGACGCCGAAGGGGCGCTCTTTGCCGGGGGGAGCGGTGAGATTGAAACCGGGGTAGTTGGCGAGGGCCATCTCGACGGCGACACTGGAGAAGCGGCGACCGACTTTCTTGCGATCAGAGTCTTTGGAAGACGCCGTCTTGACCGATACGGTCAGGAATGAGAACGAGCTATCGATGGATGACGCCGTGTCGACGGCTCGATGCAGGCTGACGTGGGTCTCGGCGAATTGTTCCCGCCCGCCGAGATTTGCCCACAGGGTCTCTTCGGCGAGCTTTGCTTTGGCGTCGATGTCGAGCCCGGTGAGCAGGAAGGTGATGCTGTTCTTGAAGCCGCCGGGGTAGTTGAGACAGACCTTGGTGGTCGTTGGCGGGGGCGTGCCCTGAACGCTTGCAACGTGTACGCGATCCGGGCCGCTCTGAGTGAGGCGGATACTGTCGAAACAAGCCGTGACGTCGGGATTCTCGTAACGTGGTGCGGCGATTTCGTAAAGCAGTTGGGCGGTGACGGTGCCGATGGAGACCTCGCCGCCAGTGTTGGGATGTTTGGTCACGGTGAAGCTGCCGTCGGCGATCATCTCGACGATGGGAAAGCCGGGCCTTTCGAGACCCTCGACGTGGCGAAAGTGTGAGTAGTTGCCACCGGTGGCCTGGGGTCCACATTCCAGGATATGCCCGGCGACCACCGCTGAGGCGAGTTGATCCCAGTCGTCCCGCTGCCAACCGAAACGCCAGGCGGCAGGTCCTACCGCCAGCGAAGCGTCGGTCACCCGAGGACAGATCACCAGGTCGGCGCCGAGCTCGAGAGCCTTGGCGATGCCCCAGCTGCCCAGGTAGGCGTTGGCGCTGAGAACCGGCGCCTCGAGGGTCGATAGCGGGGCACCTTGGTCGAGATGGTTGAAGCGTTCGCCAGCTGTTTGCAAGTCGGCGAGTCGGGGCAGCAGATCGTCACCTTCGATGTGAGCAACCCGCGCTTCGAGGCCAAGCTGCTGGTAAACGGCACGACAAGCATCAGCGCAACCCGCCGGGTTGAGTCCACCGGCGTTGACGACGATCCTAATGCCACGCTCTAGGCAGGTCGCCGCGATTTGCCGCAGTTGCAGCGGGAAGGTCTTGGCGTAGCCGGAGCTTGGGTCGGCTTGTTGATCCCGGTGCAGGATCATCAGCGTCAACTCGGCGAGGTAGTCACCGGTCAAGACGTCGATCGGGCCGTCTTCCACCATCTCCCGGGCAGCCGACATTCGGTCGCCATAGAAGCCGCTGCAATTGGCGATGCGCAGGACGTCGGTGGTGGTGTCGCTCACCCCCGCGTCACCTTGCGCCAACTGGGCGGCCGTTTTTCGATAAAGGCGGCCATGCCTTCGCGACCTTCGTCCGAGCGCAGACGTTCGGTGAGCCAACCGGAGGCGCGGTCGAACGCTACCGCTCGAGGTAACGTCGGGATCTCGCGGATCAAGCGCTTCGCCTCCGCCACGGCGATCGGGCCGCCCCTAGCGATGTCCGCAACCTCCTCGTCGACCGCGGCGGCGAGTCCGTCATCGTCGACGGCCCGGTGGATGAGCCCGACGTCGACGGCTTCTGCGGCGGAGAAACGCCGACCGGTGAGGAAAAGGCGCTGGGCGTGATGGGTCCCGATCCGGGGCAGGACAACCACCGAGATCATGGCGGGGATGAGACCGAGTCGGACTTCGCTGAAACTGAAGTTGGCGCTGCCAGCGGCGATGCCGATGTCGGCGGCGGCGACCAAGCCGAGTCCGCCGCCGAAAGCCGGTCCGTTGACTGCCGCGATGACTGGTTTGGGCAAGTGCTGCAGACGCTGCAACAACTTGGCGAACGGATTCCGGGGACCAGCATCGTCGTCGTCATCATCTGCACCGTCGACGATGGCGTCACCGGCGTCGATATCGGCGCCAGCACAGAACGCTGTCCCGATGCCGGTGAGGACCACCGCGCGTACCTCGCTGTCGCTGCTCGCACGGTCGAGGGCTTCGCCGATTTGGCGGATCATGACGGGGGACAGCGCGTTACGTTTCTCCGGCCGGTCGAGGACGATCCAGGCGGCTTGTCCTCGAGTCTCGTAGCGGACTTGTCTGTCGGCTGTCATCAAACGTTCTCCGGTGCGGTTGGGGCACTGCTGTCTTCAGGCACACGGTCATGAGGTTTGACGACCACCAGAACCTTGTCGGGGTCGACCATCTGCCCGGCTTCGACGTGGACCGACTCGACGATTCCGTCGGCCTGGGCTTGGAGCTGATGTTCCATCTTCATCGCTTCGAGCACGACGAGGGTGGAACCAGCGGTGACGGAGTCCCCAGCTGTCACCCGGACTTCAACCACTTTGCCGGTCATCGGCGCCGCGCAGCCACCCGCGACCTCTGAGGCTTGACGTTGCGGGAAACGCGGCACTAGCTGAAGCTCGGACAGCCGTCCCAAGCCATGGACCGACAGGCTGCGAGTTGAGCCTGTCGAGTTGGTGTGGCCGATCCGGAACCGACGGCGCACACCGTCAACTTCGGCGACGACAAGGCCGTCCCGGGCTTCCACGAGACGCACCTGGTAGGACCGGGGTTCGTCCGGATCCCCTGCCTGTTCGGCTGCGGCATCTGCTGTCGCAACGTCGATCGTGAAGTGATCTCCCGGCTGTGTCACGTAGCAGACGGCCACGTAGTGGACGGTAAGCCGATTTGCGTCTGATTCGAAGACCTGTTCCTGCGGTCGCCAACGATTGTTGCGCCAGCCGGAGAGGAGGCTGGCTGGGACCGGCCCGGGTGTCTCTCGTCGGACTTGAAAGAGATGCAAGGTGGCGGCGATGGCATGCAGCTCGAGGACGCTTGGGTCGCTCGCTTGAGTCCGCGCGGTGGGCGGCAGATCCCGATCGATGAATCCGGTGTCCACTTCGCCGGTGCGAAAAGCCTCGTGCTCCAGGGTCGCCAGCAGAAACTCACGATTGGTGGTGAGTCCGCCCACGGCAAGCTCCGAGAGTCCACGGTGCAGGCGCCGCAGCGCTTCGACGCGGGTCGATCCGTGGGTGATGACTTTGGCGAGCATCGGATCGTAGTGGATACCGATCACGCTTCCTTGCTCGACGCCACTGTCGACCCGCAGACCTGGTAGCTCGGGCACCGTCCACAGGGAGACTGTGCCGGTGGCGGGCAGGAAATCGTTCAAAGGATCCTCGGCATAAAGCCGTGCCTCGATTGCATGTCCCGTCAGCTCCAGGTTGTCCTGTTCGAAAGGCAGCGGCAGTCCCTGAGCGATGTCGACTTGGAGTCGCACCAGATCCAGGCCGGTGACGGCTTCGGTGACCGGGTGTTCCACCTGAAGCCGGGTGTTCATCTCCAAAAAGTAGAATGCGCCGCCCGCGTCGAGTAGGAACTCGACTGTGCCGGCGCCTTGGTAGTTGACCGCCCTTGCCAACGCGATGGCCGCGTCACCCATCCGTTGACGGAGCTCGGGTGCAACGGCAGGGGATGGAGACTCCTCGAAGACCTTTTGATGACGACGCTGGATCGAACAATCCCGTTCGAACAGATGCACGAGGTTGCCGTGGGCGTCGCCCAGGATCTGGATCTCGACATGCCGTGGCGCGACGACAAGGCGTTCGATCAGCAGCGATCCATCACCAAATGTCGCCTTGGCTTCCCGTCGTGCCGTGTTGAGGGCTTCTTCGAGCTCGCCAGGCTCTGCGACGATGCGCATGCCCTTGCCGCCGCCCCCGGCAGCGGCCTTGACCAGCAGTGGGAAACCGAGCTTCTCGGCCTGATGATGGTTCGTCTCGGCATCGAGATCGTCAACCGTGAAGCCATCGAGTACTGGCACGCCGACTTCGACAGCGAGCTTTTTGGCCGCCGCTTTATCCCCCATCCGGCGGATCGCTTGGGGGGAAGGGCCGATGAAGATCAATCCCTCGTCGCCACAGCGTTCGGCGAAGGCCGCATTCTCGGCCAGAAAGCCGTAACCGGGGTGAATCGCCTGCGCACCGGTTTCTTTTGCCGCCGCGATCACCGCGTCCTGGTCGAGATACGACGCATTGCTGGGAGCGGGACCGATGTGTACCGCCTCGTCGGCTTCGGCGACGTGGGGTGCGTCGCGATCAGCGTCGGAGTACACCGCGACCGTCGACAAACCCATCTCGCGCAGGGTGCGAAAGATCCGCCTGGCGATCTCGCCACGATTGGCGACGAGAACTTTGTGGAAGTCTCGCGTACTCATACTCTCCTCCACATTACATCCGAAACACGCCGTATTGATCCGTGCCTTCGACCGGCCCCGAGTGCACCGCGGACAGCGCCAGCCCGAGCACGGACCGGGTGTCGCGAGGGTCGATGACGCCGTCGTCCCACAGCCGACCGGAGGCGAAGAAGGCATAAGACTCGTTTTCGATTTGGTGCTCTACCGCCTTGCGGAGTTTGGCATCTCGAGCTTCGTCGAACGGCAAACCGGCGCGTGCCGCGGCTTGCCGGCGGACGATCGACAGTACCCCCGCTAACTGCTCTGGCCCCATCACCGCGATGCGGTGGTTGGGCCAGGAGAAGAGGAAACGCGGCTTGTAAGCGCGTCCAGACATGGCGTAGTTGCCGGCACCGTAGGAAGCGCCGATCATCAACGTCAGGTGGGGCACTGTGCTGTTGGCGACCGCATTGATCAACTTGGCGCCATCTTTGATCATGCCGCCTTCCTCGTAACGTCGACCGACCATCATGCCGGTGATGTTCTGAAGAAAGAGGATCGGAGTGTCCTGTTTATTGCAGAGTTGGACAAATTGGGCGCCTTTTTCGGCGGACTCGGAAAAGATGACGCCGTTGTTGGCTACGATCCCCACCGGGTAACCGTGCAGATGGGCGTAGCCGGTGATCAGGGTTGTGCCGTAAGTGGCTTTGAATTCGTGGAAGCGCGAGCCGTCGACCAGACGTGCGATGACCTCTTTGACGTCGAAAGGCTGGCGAATGTCAGCGCTAGCAATGCCGAGGAGCTCTTCCGGGTCGTAGAGCGGTTCTTCGGCAGACGCCGCCGGGGGCGGGCCGAGTTTGCGATAGTGCAGTTGGGCAACAATCTCGCGTCCGAGACGGATGGCGTCGTGTTCGTCTTCCGCCAAGTAGTCCGACACTCCGGAAATCCGGCTGTGCATCTCGGCGCCGCCGAGCTCTTCCTCGGTGGAGTCTTCGTGGATCGCCATCTTGACCAGCGGTGGACCACCGAGAAAGACCCGGGCTTGGTCCTTCACCATCACGGTGTAGTCGGACATGCCAGGCACGTAGGCGCCGCCAGCAGTGGACGAGCCAAACACCAGGCAGATCGTCGGAATACGTTCGGCAGAACGACGGGTCAGCTCGCGAAACATGCCGCCGCCACGCACGAAGAGCTCTGCTTGGAAAGGCAAGTCGGCGCCGCCGGATTCGGTGAGGTTAATGATCGGCAAACGGTTCTGCGCGCAGATCTCCATCGCCCGTTCGACCTTGAGCGCGGTGTAGGGATTGATCGAGCCGCCCCGTATCGTCGGCTCGTTGGCGACGATCACACACTCGACGCCGGAGACCACGCCGATGCCGCAGATCATGCTGCCGCCGAGAGCGAAGTCGGTTCCCCAGGCCGCTAGTGTGCCAATTTCGAGAAAAGGTGCATCGCGGTCGAGCAGCAGCTCGATGCGCTCTCTGGCCATCAGCTTGCCGCGCTTGTGATGGCGCGCGATGTATTTGGGGCCGCCCGCGGCATTGACCTCGGCCATCGCCTGATCGAGCTCGGTCAGCTTGTCGAGAAACCACTGCCGATTGCTGATGAAGATCTCGGAGCGAGTGTCGACGTGGGATGAAAGCGCTTGCATAAGATGAGCTCGATGAATCGTCAGATCGATCCCCGCGGAACGACCCACTCGGCGGGTTGCCCAGTGACCTCGGAGACCACGTCATAGTCCCGATCGTAGTGGAGAACGATGAGACTTGCGCTTTCCGCAGTCGCTGCGATCAACAGATCGGGAATGGGGATCCGATGGCGGCCGGTTTTTGCCAAGTCGCCTTGTACGTCCATCGCACGTTGGAAAACTTCCATCGTCATCGAGACTTGTTCATAGGCCAGAGTTCGGCGACGACGGATCGTTTCGTGCTCTTAGTGGCCGCGCGCGCTGTAGAGAACTTCCAAGTCGATGATGGCGCACGTGGCAGCTTCTCCCGCTTCCAGAATCGGAGCCAGCCGCGCTTGGACGGACTCTATCGGCATTCGCGCCAATGCGCTTTTGTCGATTAGGTACCGTGCCCTCAATGTCTCCATGCCCCGGCCATGATCTCAGGGTCGCCGAGATCTGAGCCTTCCATCGTCGTCAAAGCGCGGACTTCTTCGCGACGAGCTTGGAAGCGAATGATCTCACGAAACGCTGCTTCAATGGTTTCGCGGACCGTTCTGGTTGCGAGAATGCTCTGGACTTCGGCCAGTAGTTCGCCGTTGATCTTGACGCTTGTTTTTCGTGTCATGCTTCACCTCTCGAGTCTGAAGATATCAAGAACAGGTGTTCTTGGCATCTTCTATAGGCTATCTGGGATATCCGATGAGTACCATTCATGATGCTTTGCATAGGCCGCTGTCGGTTTTGTTCTCCGAGCTGCGGTCTCTCTGTGGCGAAGCCGATTTCGAGTTTGCCCCAATCAGCCGGGTGGATCGTGTCGACCTTTTCGTCACTTTCCTCCAGAGGCCTGAATCACAGGACTCTCAAGACTCAGGTCAGCGGAAGTCGTCTGGATCGATTCCTAACTGGCGCAGCTTCTTCTGCAGGTTCTGACGATGCATGCCCGCCACGCGGGCAGCTCGCGAGATATTACCCTGGTGTCGACGCAGGGTCGCGGTGAGAAAGCTGCGCTCGAAGCTTTCGACGGCGAGGGCCTTGGCTTTCTGGAAGTCGACCTCCGCTGGAGGATTGATAACGCCGACTTCGGGATTGATGCCTGGTCCGGCTCGGCCAATCTCCGACGGTAGGTCGCGTGGCTGGACATCACCGCGGCAGAAGATGGCGGCGCGCTCCATGGCGTTGCGCAACTCACGGACGTTGCCCGGCCAGGAGTGCAGGCGTAGCGCGTTCGAGGTGTCGGGATGGAGTTCGCACTCGGGGCGACCCGCGAGACCCAGAAAGTATCGCGCCAGGCGCAGGATGTCGTCGCCTCGTTTGGCCAAAGGGGGAATGGTGATCTCGATCACTCTCAGCCGGTAGTAGAGGTCTTCGCGGAAGCGCTGCTGGCGGGCCAGGTCGAGGAGGTCGCGATGGGTGGCGGCGAGTACCCGGACGTCGACCCGGACCGCTTTGCCGCCGCCAAGGGGCTCGACGAGCCGCTCTTGGAGGACCCGTAGGAGCTTGGCCTGGGCGGCGAGGGGCATGTCGCCGATTTCGTCGAGAAAAAGGGTGCCGCCGTGGGCTTCACGGAAGCGCCCCGTGCGGTCGTGGTCAGCGCCGGTGAAGGCGCCTTTGCGATGGCCGAAGAGCTCACTTTCGAGCAGGCTTTCGGGGACAGCGGCGCAGTTGAGGGCGACAAACGGTCCGCTGGCGGCGCCGCTGAGTTGATGGATGCGACGCGCCACCAGTTCTTTGCCCGTGCCGGTTTCACCCCGAATCAAGACGCTGGCCGTGGTGGGGGCCACGGTTTCGACCTCGCTGAACAAACGTTGCATCACCGGCGACTCACCGATGAGCTCGCCGGATCCACCGAGCCTCTGAACTTCGGCGCGCAGCGCATGGTTCTCGCGCCGCAGGTTCGTGGTGTCCAAGGTGCGCTCGACTATCCAGCGTAACTCTTCGATTTCGTAAGGCTTGGCCAGGAAGTCGACGGCGCCTGCTTTCACCGCGTCGATGGCGGTGCGCAGACTGGAGTCGGCGGTGACCATCACCACCGGTGGCGGTTGTGGCAGCTGCAAGATACGTTCGAGGGTGGCGCGGCCATCGAGACCGGGCATGCGCAAATCGAGCAGCACGAGGTCGACGACCCCGGACTCCAGCTGCTCGAGACACTCGACGCCGCTGCCGCATTCGATGAAGTCGTAGGCGCCACCGAGCGCCCTCACGATGCCACGGCGGGCGGCGGATTCGTCATCGCAGACGATGAGGCGGTGGCGGATCGAGCTCATGAGATGTCCTCCGTCGAAAACTCGGGGCTTGGGCGGCTGGAGTGGACGCTGAAGACGATTTGGCCGTCCGTCGAAGAGACCTCGATCCTGCCGCCGAGATCGCGGACTCTACGTGCCACCAACGGTAGCCCTAGCCCGGTGCCACCGCTGCTGACGAAGGGCTCGAAGATACGGCGCTCGGCGGCGGCGTCTAGCGGTGAGCCCGGGTTCGAGGTGGTGAAGATCACTCCATCGTCGCCTTTGGTCAGACGGATATCAATCGTTTCTCCCGCCGGAGTCTGTTCAACGGCGTTCAACATCAGATTGAAGACCACGGTCTGCCAGCTTGCGGCCGAGCCGGGGACGGCGCCGACCGGCTGGATCTCCCTGGCTCGAATCTCGACGCCGCGTTTGCGGGCCTCGGCTTGCAGCACGTAATGTGCGCTCTTGACCAGAGCGGTGAGGTCCGCCGGCTCGCCGGAGCGCGGCTTGGCCAATCCCAAGATCTCGCGGGTGGTCTCGTGCAGTCGGTCGATCTGTTCGACGATCACGTCGAGGTCGGCGATACCGTCGGCTCGGGTGGTCGGGTCAGCGTCCGCCTCCGAGGCCAGATCCTCGCGCAGCGCCTGCGCCAACGCCTTCATCGACGACAGGGGATTCTTGATCTCGTGGGCCAGTGACGCTGAAACCAGGCCGAGCATGCCGAGGCGTTCGTGTTCCACCAGTCGCCGCTCTTCCGCGACTCGCGATTCGACCAACCGCCGCAGTGCCAGGGTGCCGGCCAGTTGGCGGATCACCAGTCGCACCGCTTCGAGCTCTTCACCTGAGTAACCGCCACCGGTGGCGCTGGTGGAGAGGGCGAGGATGCCTTCGAGCTCACCTTCGACCCGCAGTGGGAACACGGCGTGGAGCCGTTGCTTGGAGAGCAGGGACGCGAGTTGCGGGGTGGGCGGGTCGAGACGATGGATGACCTGGGTCTCGGAGAGCGCGAAGTGTGACCAGAAAGGAGCGGTCGCGGCCCCTTCGTCGGGAGCCGGCAAGAAAGTCGCGTCGCTCCCCAGCCAGCGTCCGAGCTCGACACTGGTCTGTTCGAGGGCTTCGTTTTCGTTCAGGTCGATGTTCTGGATGCGATCCATCAAACGCTCGAGCTCCCGAGGGGACAGGTTTTTACCGAGGAAGCGTCGTAGTGCCGCCGAGCGTCGCAGCACGAGCTCGCTCAGTGGTCGATAGGCGGTTCCCAACACGAAAGCCAGCAGCAATCCCCATGCCACGAAGCGACGCAGTAGCCGGATGTCACCGCCGCCAAGAGTCGGACCCGCCGCGATCACCAGGATCACCAGCAACAGCACCCCCAGGTAGTGACGCAGGGTGCTATGGGACAGGGACAGCCGTAGCAGGTTGTAACGTTGGACATAAAAGGCGAAGAGGACTCCGGGTACTAACAATCCGCCGAGTAGCAGAGTGCGGAGCCCTCGTTCGGCGCCGGTTGCGGCTTCGGCCCAGGGCTGAAAGAAGCCGCTGATGATCATCAGGCTCAACAGGGCGGCCAGGATCACGGTGAGGGTGCGCAGGAAGCCGAGCAGTCGGCGGTTGTCACCGCTGTCGAGGTGGTTGCCGTCGGCGAGGTGGGTGGTGTGGGATAGACGGAGGGTTGTGACCATGGCGACCGCCAGCGACAACACGGCGTGAGCGATGATGCGGGGCTGGAGGTCGGCAATCGCGGCGCCGAGCAAGGGTGAGCCGCTGCGGGCGAAGTTTGCGGCCGGGGCGAGAAACAAGACGAGTGGGAGATAGGCGAGCCAAGGTAGCAGCCGGTCAATCGCCCCACGGTTCGCCTGGCTGTCGGCGAGGATCTTGACCAGGGTGTGGGCGAGCAGCGGCAGACTCAGCAGCCAGGCGAATCCACGGGTCAGGTCGAGGATGTTGCCTGGGAGAGCGAGGACCCGCGGCGTACCGACGAGCATGTAGAGGGTCTGATCTAGCAGTGTGCCACCGAACCAGGTGGTGAGGCACAACAACAGGGCTCTGGCCGGCCAGTTGCCGGCTAGGACGTTGGGACGTCGCAGCACCTCGCGGGCCAGAAAGCCATACAGCAAGGTACCGGTCAGAAAGAGCAGCTGTTCGACGTAGAGCAGGAGCTCGCTAGTGAGGTTCGTCGGCACGATGGGCCTACTTTGTCAGATTCCGTTCGAGGCTGACCCGGGTGCAGTCTGGAAGCTGCACCGCAGCTTCCAGACTGCGATTCCAAAGCTGCATCGAGTCTGGCGCATGGCCTCAAACCTTGGTGGATCAGCCTTTTGAAGGCGGCTTCCTAGCTGGTACGGAGTTTGAACTAAAGCCTCCCAAACACGAGGAGGCTGTTATGAGCATTCCGATCAGGTCTTCAGAGCACAACGTTGAACCGCAGAGTATGGAACCGCAGAGTATGGGACCGCAGAGTATGGGACCGGGGGCTGTCGCACAGCAGACGGTTGCCTCCCCTCCAGACTTGCCTTCACCGGTTGACGACGGGCTGAGATCGCTCCAAGGGATTCGTTGGCTACTGCTCGCTGGCGCCCTGGTAGTGGCAGTGTCCGTGGTCCGCCTGGTCGCGGCAGAGTGGGGAGGACTCGGGCCATGTGCGCGCTTTCTGACCCTGGTGGTCGGCGCCCTCGCCGTTTATGGCGTGGGAGACGTCACCCGTCATCGTCTTCGGTTGCCGGTCGCGGGCTCGGCGTTTCTCTGTCTTTTCGCGGCTATGGTGCCGCTTCTGGCGTGGGGAGCGTCCACGCTTCAGATCCTCGAAACGCCCCTCGGCTGGCCTAGTCTCGGGGTGGGGCTGGGATGTTTGCTGGCTGCGGCCCACCGGGTGCTTCGTGACGTGCTGGGATACCGCGGAGTGTTCTACACCGTGACTTTGGGCGGATTGTTGGCGGCGCTTCCGGTCTTGCCCACTTTGGAATCTCGATGGACCAGCCATCCCGAGTTGTTTTTTGTCCTCTCGGTTGGCGGGCTCGGCTTGGCGCTGTACGCTGGCTGTCGGCACATCAACCGCTTCTTTTTCCATCGTGACCGGCTGAACGGGATCAATCGATCGGTTCACGGTCTACCGTTTGCGCTCTTGGTGCTGGTCTACGCTGCCGCCGCCAGTCGGTTGACCGCGTTCTCCACCCATCTTTCAGTCCCCTTGGTCTTCATCGCGTTGGCCCTAATCGATGCTGGCGAGGAGTACTTTCGGGCTCTGGTCCGGGCCACCGGCAGTCGAATCGAGCGTTGGCCACGGCGTTCGGTCGCTTTGTTGGCCCTCGGTTTTGCGACTCTGGGAGCCGCCCTGGTCGTCGCGCCGTTGGATCCTGGGCGGTACAGTTTGGCTTTGGTGTCGTCGATCGTGACCTGGCGCCTACTGGCGTGGGCAGTGCGTTATCTCAGCGCTTGGGCTCATGGCTGTGGGTTGTTGGTAGGGATCATCGCCTACCATGCCGTGCCGGTGTTGTATCCGGAGGCGGCGGTGCGCTTTTTCAGGAGTGTGGTGGAAACCCTCGGTCTCGATCCCAACAGTCCCGCCGCCGTGGTTGGTCTCGGCGACATTTGGATGATTGCGGCACTCCTTGTGCTGGCCTGGTCATTGCGTCACCGGCTGACGCCAGCGATGGCGAAAACCCACACTGTCATCACCGCTCTTGCTACCGGTTTGCTGCTGCTGTTGAGCCTGATCGATCCGATGGTTGCGCGGTGGGTCGCCCCAGCTTGTGCTGTTTTGCTGCTGGGCGGCATCGTTCGCCTGTCCTGGACGCTGCTGCTACCGGTGTTTTATCAGGCGCTAGTGACCACCGCCTTCGCCTGGACCTGGCCGGCTGCGGGCAGTGAATTTGTCGGCGGCGACGCGGCTTGGATGGTGCGTTACGGATTGGGGCTTGGGGTGGTCCAGGCGCTCTTCCTCGGCGGCGGGCTTTGGCTGTTGCATCGACGCCCGACGACTCTCCAAGGTAAGGGCACGATGCGGTTGCTGACTTGGCCTCCCCTCGCCATGGCGTTCTGGCTGGTCGCTCAATCGTTGGATCTGGCGGCTAACCAACTAGGGGCCAGCGGCACCTTGATGTTGGTCGCCGCGGAAAGTTTCCTGCTCGCTGGCTGCATCCTGGGAAGCCGTTGGCTGTTTGCGGCGGCGGCGGTCGGGCTGACGGCAGGTCTGCATTGTGTGATGGGCACCCTCACCGACGGCTCGATCGCTGCTCTGTCGATGGTCAGCCAGGGGCTCCTGGTGCTTGCCTGGGTGACGTCGCGTCAACTCCTCGGGCGCAACGGGCAGTGGCCGGAACGTTTGCGTACCGGAGCGAGCTTTGTGTTCGCCGCCTGTGCCGCGAGCGGCTTGTTGTGGATCGTGGCAGCGGCGGCAAGTGGTGATCTCACAATCGAACCGCTGCATTTGTTGTTGCTCGCTGGTGCGCTGTGTGTCACCGAGCTAGACAATGAACGGCGTCGCTCTCGACAGCAGCAGGTCGAGAGCGAGACCTTCGGGGCGGCGCGATCCGCGGTTGCCAGTGGGTCCCATGGCCACCTGAAAGCCGGTCTCGGCGCCCTGTTCGTCTGGGTTCCGCTACAAGCCGCTAGCTTCTCCTTCGGCGAGGTGTGGTTTGCTGGTTTAGGGTGGCTGGCGGTGGCTTTGGGGTTGTGGATCGGTGGCGAAGCCCTGTCCCGTCGCGAGGCCCTGTCCCGTCGCGAGGCCCTGGCCCGTCGCGAAGCCCTGGTCCGTCGCGAAGCCCTGGCCCGTCGCGGGGGCTCCGATCTGCCTCGAATCCTGTTCGATACCGCCATGTTGTTTGGCGCTAGCAGTGGTATCAGCGCGATCTGGGATGTGATGATCGTGGGCGGGTCAGCCGGTTTTATCAGCGGCTCGCCTTGGGTCGCTTTATTGCCGGGCTTTCTCGCCAGCCTCTTCTTCGTCTTCATGGCGACCCACGGCCATCATCGCAAGGCTTCAGCTTTGTGGGCGACCGGCACCTTCCTGGTCTCGTTCACGGCGTTGTTATTGCGCCTCGAAACCCCCGGCGTAGAGTTCTACTGCCTAGGGCCAGGAGTCGCATTCCTCGGGCTGTCGAGATTGCTGCGGCGAGAGATCGATGATCGCTGGCGGGATCGTCTCTTCACTTTCGGCGCCGCGAGTCTGTATGCCATGCCGGTTCTCGGGCTGCTCGAGCAGCTCAACTGGGGTTGGCAGATTGTCCTGTTGTTACTGGCGGTGGGCTTCGGGGCGGCGAGTTTCCGACTGCGCAGCCGCTCTCTGTTGACGGTGTCGACCGCGGCCCTGGTGATCGACCTCGCCTGTTTTCTCATTCGCCTACGACAGACCGAACCGTTGCTGCTGTGGGTTGCCGGCGTGGTCTTCGGTCTCGGGCTGATGGCCGTCGCAGGATTGTTGGAGCATCGCCGTGAGGTGTTGCTCCAGCACATCCGGATCTGGGGCCAGGAGCTTCGATCGTGGGCCTGATGGTCCGATGACAACTTTTATCAACCCCAAGGAGAACATGATGAATTTAACCCAACGCTTTTGTCTCTTGGTCAAAGGTAGCCTCAACTCGGTTTTCGATTCGATGGAAGACCCGGAGCGTAGTCTCCATCAGCTGATCGTCGAGATGGAGGAGCAGCTGGAAGTCGCCAAACGTGCCGTGGCTCAAGCGATGGCCAACGAGGAACGGCTGCGGGCACGGATTGCCACCTACCGTCAGGATGCGGACCAATGGCAGGCATCCGGTCGTCGGGCGTTGGCCAAGGGACGCGACGACGATGCGCGGGAGGCGCTGCGACAAGGTGAGCTGGCGGATCGTCAGGCACAGAACTTGGCTGAGCAGCTCGCCGCCCAGGAGAGTGACACGGTGCAGATTCGTGAGTCTGTCACGCGGCTGCACGAACAACTACGTCACGGTAGGTCGCGTCTGCAGGTGCTGCAAGCCAGGTTGCGTCAGGGTGAGGCGCGGCGCGCCATGGGCAAAGTCATGCACGGGGTCGAAAAGTCGAACCTGGGCGGCGAGCTCGAGCGGCTCGGCGAGCGCGTCGAACTGTGGGCAGCGGAGGAAGGCGCCTACCTGAAGCTCGACGACGAGTTGTCGGGGAACGATCTGAGACGTCGCCGCGAGGCTGATGCGGTTGACGACGCGGTCGACGATCGGCTGGCGCGGCTGCGGGCCGAGATCAATTCAGAAACCACCGGAGATGCGGCATGAGGCAGTTGTGGTGGCGCCTGCTGCGTCTTCTTCGTCAATCCCGGATCCGGCTACCGCCGCGTCCGGGACGGCAGCTCGATGGCCTGGAAGGTGTCGAGCCGGTGGAAATCGGGCTCGGGTCCTGGCACCGGCGTCATCGCCAGATACCTTCGTGCGGGGGCCATGCCGTGAATGGCGAAGGCGTTGAGGCGGTGGGGCGGCGGCGGTAACAAATGCCAGGGCACCAAGGCCTTACCTCGCCAGCGCCTGGCTTGGATTTGTGCGCGGTAGGGGACCGGGATCAAGCTTTCGACGATTTGACGGATTCCACACAATTGGAGCATCAGGTAATGCCCGTGGGGGGAAAGCTCGAGCTCGATGTAAGGTGGATCGGGTTTGTCTCCAGCTCCGCTCGTACCGACGATGAACAGTTCCGCGACTTCGTATTCCCACAATCGATCGCACGGTCCGGGTTTGCCCGGTGGCGGTGGATCGTCGTAGAACGGAGCATCGACGATGACACTCAGCCCACCCCTCGCTGCTGCGATGGTGAACAGCACCCGTTCGTCGTTCGGTATCGGCTTACCGTTCCACGTGTGGGGAATCTGAAGATCGAGGGGTGTGTCCATGACCAACTATAGGTACCAAGAGTTAGGCGCCGAGAGTAACGTGTCGACCAGGTTTTGCAAATAGATAACTGCGAGAGAAGGTGCCTCAGAACAAAGCTAAATCCATCCGGGACGAGTCGCTGTCACCAGGATCGTCCGGGACGAAATTCAGCACTTTATGGTAGTATGGCAAAGTGTTGATCCCACCATGGGTCCGGTCTGATCGTCATTCAATCGCAGCCCTCATGGTGGTCTGTCCAACCGGCTCGAATTCTCTGGTGCCGGTTCTTATCACGCGGCTAGCGGAGTATGTGGTCCGCCCGAGCCGTAAGCTCGTTGAGCACCCCGCCGCAACCGCCATCTAATTTGGAGGCCTTATGAAAACACTCTTTCAAAGAAGCTCTTTTCCGTCGCAACTCGCGACCTTCAGCCTATGGTCATGCCTGCTGGTTGCCAGCATGCCAGCCAGCGCCACCAGTTACGTCATGGTGGCCGACGAGGTGATGGTCGACCAAGCTTCGGTCATCGCCGAGGTCCAGGTTCTCGAAGTGGATAACGCACCGGGCATTGGTGAGCCCGTGACCGATTACCGTATGGCCCTAGATCATTTGATTCTCGGCGACGTCTCGGCCAGCCCATTGACGGTGCGGGTCCGCGGCGGCGTAATGGCCGACGGTATGGAGCTCTGGATCGACGCTGCCCCTAAGTTTGTCGAAGGGCAGCGCGCGTTGCTTTTCCTGAAAGAGCGTGCTGATGGGACCTACGGCATCGTGCATTTCATGCTTGGCGCTTTCCACCTGCTAGAGGTCGACGGCCGCCAGGTCGCGATGCGGGATCTGTCGAAGGCCCACGAAATTGACCTCCCCGGTAAAGCCAAGGTCGAGAACGGGCCGCGGGACCTCGAGAGCTTCCGTACGTGGTTGACGGATCGCAGTCAAGGCATCGAACGGGCTGCTGATTATTTTGTCGAGGACACGTCGGGCGTTTTCGGTCGTGAGCTCCTCAAATTCACCTTGATCTCCAATCCGGGCATTCGTTTTCGTGAGTTCGACAGCGGCGGTAGCGTTCGCTGGCGGGCCGACTCACAAGGTCAGCCTGGGGTCTCGGGCAACGGATTCTCTCAATTCCAAATTGCCCTCGGGACTTGGCGCGCGGATCCCAACACGAACATCAACTATTTTTATGACGGCACCACCAATGCTCGTGGAGGGTTGACAACCTTCGACAGCATCAACGCCATCCTGTTCGACGACCGAGGCAATACTTCCGAGTTCGACGAGCAGTTCAACTGCGCGACCGGTGGGGTTATTGCGGTTGGCGGCCCTTGGTTCAGCGGCACTCATAACTACCAAGGCAACACCTATAGAACCGCGGCGGGCGCTGACATCGTGACCAACAAGAACACCGGCTGTTTTCTGGGCCAAGGGAAAAGCGCCGAAGAGGTTTTCGCCCATGAACTGGGCCACACCCTTGGGCTCGGACATTCGAGTAACTCCAGCGCCTTGATGTTTGCCTTTGCCCATGGCGGTAATTTCGGAGCGACTCTCAGCGCCGATGACCGGGCGGGCATCCGTTTCTTATACGGCACGCCGGAAGTGATTCCCGCTAGTCCGTCAAACCTGAGTGCAAACGCGGTATCCCCGGTCCAGGTCAACCTGACTTGGAACGACAATGCCAACAACGAAACGTCCTACGAGGTGGAGCGCCGGTTGCAAGGCGGCTCTTTCCAGCAGATCGCGGTCATCGGCACGAATCGCAGTTCCTACGAAGACAATACGGGTACCGCGGGCATGACCTACAACTATCGAGTCCGAGCCCGTAACGGCGCCGGTGCGTCGGGATACTCGAACACCGCCAGCGCCACGACCTCTCAGCCGATGCCTTGTGTCGCCGGGCCGACCACGTTGTGTCTCAACAACAACCGCTTCAAGGTCGAGGTGAACTGGCGTAATGCCGATGGTTTGGAAGGTGTTGGTACCGACCTTGGGCTGGCCTCTGGCGACTCGGGGTTGATGTACTTCTTTGACGCCGATAATTGGGAGATGCTGATCAAGGTGTTGGATGGCTGCGCCATTACGAATCACTTCTGGGTCTTCGCCGCCGCCACCACGGATGTTGCCTACGATTTGGTCGTGACCGACTCGGTGACCGGTTCCGTCAAGACCTACTCCAACAGTCTCGGTGTCGCAGCACCAGCAACAACTGATACTGCAGCCTTCGCGACTTGTGACGCCACCGCACAGGCGGGGTCGTCTACGGTGAGCACGGTTGAGCCAACAGCCAGCAACCTGATCGTCACCGAGCGTACGGTGCCCGGGAAGCAAGGTGTTTGCACTCCCGGCGACACAACCTTATGCCTCAACGGAGGACGCTTCGAGGTTGAGATCGATTGGGAGGACTTCGAAGGCAATACGGGATCCGGCCAGGTGGATTCGCTGCAATCCGGCGACTCGGGTTTGATGTATTTCTTCAATGCGCAGAACCTGGAGGTTCTGGTCAAAGTGTTGGATGGGTGCGACATCAACAATCGTGTGTGGGTCTTTGCGGCGGCTACAACCGACGTCAGGTACACCCTGCGCGTGACCGACACTGAGACCGGCGCGATGAAGCAATACACCAACTCGCTCGGTAACGCGTCGGACGCCATCACCGATACCGGAGCGTTCCTCTCCTGCTCCTGATCGACAGTCTGAGACAGGTACTTTAGCGGTCTCATCGGCCGGCGATGTCGCCGGCCGAGAGGTTCGATCTCGCCGAACTCGTACTTGACCCCGGGTTGCGACGTCTTCGGATATCGTTGCCCCGCCATGTCCTCCCCTGAATCATCCGAACATTCTTTGACCCGAACCGACGGGTTGTTGATCCTCACGGTTATTACCTGGGGGTTCAACTTCTCAGTGGTCAAGTTTGCCTTGGCCGAGTTGCCGCCCCTGGCGTTCAACTCGATACGGTTTTTTGCCGCCGCGGTCACTCTGTTGGTTATCGCCCGCTTCGCGGGGCTTCGCTGGCATTTCGAGCGCCGCCACCTACCGTTTTTGGTCGGTCTCGGGTTGGTCGGCAATGCGATCTATCAGATTCTCTTCATTTATGGCGCTGCCGCCACCACCGCCGATAATGCTGCGTTGATCTTGGGGACGGTCCCGGTGTGGGTGGCTTTGGTGGGGGCGTTCGCTGGTATGGAACGGGTTGGACCCGGGGGCTGGGCCGGAATCCTGATGTCGTTTCTTGGCATCGTGATGATCGTTGTGGGTGGCGATCGAGAGGCTCATTTCGAGTTCGGTGGCGCGACCCTAGCGGGTGACGGGCTGGTGTTGCTGGCAACATTTTGCTGGTCGGCTTACACACTGTTGGTGCGACTGGCGATGCGGCACTATCGACCGATGGCCGTCACGGTTTTCACCACTATGGTGGGGGCGGTACCGTTGATTCTGATCGGGATTCCGGAGGTCACCACCCTCGACTTCGCTGCGGTGTCGGTTGGCGCGTGGGCCGCCGTCACCTTCTCCGGTGTCTTCTCGATCGCTATCTGCTACTTTGTTTGGAATCACGGGATCGCCCGCATCGGCAGCGCCCGCACCTCGCTTTATTCCAATCTGGTGCCGATCGTCGGTTTGCTGACGGCTTGGCTGTGGCTGGGAGAGACCTTGACGCCGTTGCAAGGCTGGGGAGCGTTGGCGGCTTTAGCGGGAGTCGCGCTGGCGCGCCGCCATACACGTCCGCGTCGACAGGCCGGCAAAAGTTAGGGCTACCCATGCTGAGCTGTTTCCGAGCGGTTTGGATCTGGGCGTTCGTCGCGATGATGCTGAGTGTGGTCTCGGCGAACGCGGCCACGGACCCCGCGGCCACGGATCCCGCGACCACGGACCCCGCAGCCACGGATCCCGC
>JAJCXQ010000633.1 GCA_029263355.1 Acidobacteriota bacterium
CACGACACACGATTGCTGAACGAGCCGGCGATCAGTGCCGAGCACGTCGCGTTCGTTTACGCTGACGATTTGTGGATCGCAGGCCGGGGCGCAAACGGAGACGTCGGGAGAGCTCGCCGCCTGACCAGTCATGCCGGCCTCGAGTCGACGCCACGGTTCTCTCCTGACGGCAAAAGTCTGGCCTTCAGTGGTGAGTACGATGGCAATGTCGATGTTTTTATCGTACCGGTGGAAGGTGGTGTGCCGCGCCGTTTGACCTGGCATCCAGACGACGACGTGGTGCTCGGATTCACTCCGGATGGGGCGGTGCTTTTTCGTTCGCAGCGGTCATCGCACACCCGCCGTTTTCACCAGCTGTTCACGGTGTCGACGGACGGCGGTTTCCCTCAGCAGCTACCGATTCCCCACGCGTTCAGAGCGGCTTATTCACCGGATGGGTCGAAGATCGCCTATGTCCCGGCGCGGGAGGCGTTCGAGCAATGGAAACATTACCGTGGAGGCACCACGTCGCGGATTTGGATCTATGACGTCGCCGACCACTCGGTGGTGGAGATCCCGCAACCGGAGGGGCGATCGAACGATACCGATCCGATGTGGATCGAGGATCGGGTCTACTTCCGCTCGGATCGCCACGGCGAATTCAACCTCTTCGTCTTTGATCCGGCCAACAGCTCGGTCACCCAACTCACCGAGCACGACGATTTCCCCGTCACCCGAGCCTCCGCCGCTATTGATCAAGGCGTCATCGTTTACGCTCAGGCGGGTTATCTCCACACCTTCGAGCCCGCCACTGCCGTCGATCGAAAGCTCACCATCGGGGTGGCGGCGGATTTGATCGAGACCCGGCCGCGGTACGTCGACGGCTGGGATTATGTGCGCTCGGCGGATCTGTCTCCGTCGGGCTCGCGGGTGGTGCTGGGGTTTCGTGGCGAGATCGTCACCGTGCCCGCCAAAAAAGGGGATCCGCGATATCTCACTCGGACCCCCGGAGTGCACGAGCGTGATCCGGTGTGGTCGCCAAACGGCGAGAAGATCGCATATTTTTCGGATGCTTCGGGTGAGGTTGAGTTGCATGTTTCGGATCCCAAGGACCAGGGGTCGGTGCGGACCTACGCCCTCGACGGCGCCGGCTTTTATGAGGATCCCAAGTGGTCTCCGGATAACAAGAAATTGAGCCTTGTCGACAACTCGCGGTCGATCTATTGGATCGATCTTGACAGTGGCAAGGTGACGCGAGTGTCGTCCGATGTGATGTACGGTCCGGTGCCTCGCCTCTCCCACTCGTGGTCCCCCGACTCTCGCTGGCTGGCTTATACCCGTAACACCGAGACCTATTTCCAGGAAGTTCATATCTACAACCTGGAGACGGATCGTTCGGTCGCTGTCACCGAGGGGCTGAGCGACGTCGACGAGCCGGTGTTCGACCGTAGCGGAAAGTATCTCTACTTCCTGGCGTCAACCGATGCTGGACCGGTTCGAACTTGGTTCGCGCAATCGAACGCCGACATGGAGATCAGCCACAACCTCTATCTAGCCGTTCTACAAAAGGGTGTGACGTCACCCTTGGCGCAGGAAAGCGACGAAGAAACGCCCGAGGCGGACGACTCAGACGCCACGGACGCGGAGGGTGACGATTCGAAGCACGGCAAAGGTGGCAAAAGCCAAGGCAGCCAAGGCGACAAGAAGGGCGACGACAAGGGAGACGAGGGAGACAGCGAGCTGCGGGTAGAGATCGACTTCGAGGGCTTGAGCCAGCGAATCCTGGCCCTGCCGGTGCCGTCTGCGTCGATGCGCGGGCTGCGAGCCGGCGCCGAAGGCCAGATTTATTATCTCGAGGCCGACGCGCCGGTGGGCTCGTTCGGTGCTCCGTCCGGCAGCTTGCAGCATTACGATCTGGACAAACGGGAGAAGGAGACCCTGCTGTCGGGGGTCTCGAGTTTTGTGGTGACCGCGGATGGCGAGAAGATTCTGGCGATCCTGGGCAGCCAACTGGTCATCGGTAAGGCCAAGGGCCCGATCGACTCCGGCGCTGGCAGTGTCGACATCGGTTCGGTCTCCGTTCGCATCGAGCCACGGCAAGAGTGGCGGCAGATCTTCGACGAAGCCTGGCGGATCAACCGCGACTACTTTTATGACCCGGGCATGCACGGTGCGGACTGGCCTGCGATGCGGGAGAAGTACGCTGACTTCTTACCTCACTTGACTACCCGCAGTGATCTCAACCGCCTGATCCGGTGGATGTGCTCGGAGCTGGCCGTTGGTCATCATCGCAACGGAGGTGGGGATCGATTGACGGAAATCGAGGAGCTGCCGGGCGGGTTGCTGGGTGCCGACTACGACATCGACCAGGGACGTTATCGTTTCGCCAAGGTTTATGGTGGGCTGAATTGGAATCCGGATCTGCGGGCTCCCTTGACCGAGCCAGGAGTGGATGTGGTCGCCGGCGAGTACCTGTTGGCGGTTGAAGGTCGCGATCTGCGGCCACCGCAGAACCTCTACGAGATGTTCGAGAATCGTGCCGGTCAGATTGTCGAGATCACGGTCAGCGCCGATCCGACGGGTACGGACTCTCGCACCGTGCAGGTGGTGCCGATTGCTGACGAGCGGTCGCTGCGCAATCGGGATTGGGTGGAAGGCAACCTGAAGCGAGTCACCGAAGCGACCGACGGTCGGGTCGCTTATGTCCATGTTCCGAACACCGCGGCCCTCGGACATACCTACTTCAAACGTTATTTCTTCCCGCAAGCCCACAAGCCGGCGATCATCGTTGATGAGCGTTACAACGGTGGCGGTTTGTTCGCTGACTATTACATCGATATCCTGCGCCGCCCGCTGATCAGCCATTGGGCGATGCGGTACGGGCAAGATCTCAAGTCACCGCTGGGTTCGATTCAGGGACCCAAGGTCATGTTGATCGACGAAAACGCCGGCTCCGGAGGCGATTTGCTGCCTTGGATGTTCCACAAGCTCGAGCTCGGTCCGTTGGTCGGCAAACGGACCTGGGGTGGCCTGGTCGGTATTCTTGGTTTCCCCACCTTGATGGATGGTGGCTTCGTCACCGCCCCCAACCTTGGCTTCTGGACCGAAGACGGCTTCGGGATCGAGAATGCCGGCGTGCCCCCCGATGTCGAGGTCGAACAGTGGCCAGCGGACATTATCGCGGGGCGGGATCCGCAGCTCGAGAAGGCGATCGAGATCGCCCTCGAGGCTCTCGAGGCCAATCCGCCACAGGCGCCCAAGCGGCCGGAGTTCCCGCTGCGGGCGCGCCCCTGAGCCTACGTCCAGCTAAGCCAGCTTTCTGACAGGGCACGAGCCATGCTTCCCCCCTTTGAAAAGGAGAGAATCACCGAGTCTCAGAGGCCGAAAACCCTGCCAGTTCCTTCCAGACGCACACTCTGTAAGTGCTTGAGGAATCAGTGTTTACTCCTGTCGTGCCCTGGTGGGAGTAGCTTACCACATCGCTACTTCTGAGTGGCAAGGGGCACTCAGGGGGCAGCACTCTGCCACCGTGCCCCACGCTTGCCAACCCTCGCCAACCGTAGCCAACACGTCGGCGGGTTCGGCAGCCTCTACCAATCTGGTCATGTCATCTCCTCGTTATCGGCGACCTGCACCAGCACGACGGTGACGTTGTCGAAGCCGCCATGGGCGTTAGCGGCTTGGATCAAACCCTGGCAGGTTTCTTCAAGCGAAACGCTGAAACCGGATCCACCGATCGCACCGGCCGCGCTGGTAGCCAGGCACCGGTTGATCTGGCGATCGGTAAGCATGGTGGTGAGTCCATCGGAACACAGCAGATAGAGGTCACCTGGACGGGCCTCAACCTCGGTCACGTCGACCGTGAAGCCGGCTTCATCGCCGAGCGCGCGAGTAACGACATTCTTTAGGGGATGCACCCTTGCCTGCGCTTTGGTGAGGTCTCCCGCACGAACCCTATCGTTGACCCAGGTATGGTCATGGGTGAGGAGTTCCAGCTTGCCCTCCCGGCGGCGGTAGGCACGACTGTCACCAACAAGGGCGATGGCCATGATCTGCGCCCGTAGAAGCGCGCTAACCACCGTCGTGCCCATACCCAGGAGTGATACGTCACTGCGCTAGCGGCTAAGATCTGACCGTGCGCGACCTCGACCGCGCATGTATCGCCCGTCGATCCGCTGCACCACATTGATGCGTGCGCGGATCACTACCTCTTGGTAGAGCGCACCGCCGACTGACCGAAAGGAACGGTAGTCGATCCATCGCTATCCATTAGGGGCGCCTCGCCAATTCTGTCCCGTAGGCAGCGATTGCCATCTCTAGGATGACATCCTGAGATCGCCTCAGTACCTCGTGTACATCATCGACAGACTTGCCGTCCTTGAACAGGCCGACCACCATCTGCCGGTAGAATTCGGGCGGCGACATGATGCCCATACAGGCCAATACTGCTCGCAAATCGTCGATAGGAATGCCCAGGTCCACTGCCACCAGTCTTGTGCGTTCCTCGTGGCTAGGAGCCTCTGTGTGTCGATCCCAGGATTCGAAGACTTGCCGCTCCATATCTGTCGTTCTTAGACCATCTACAACGTGGAGTAGGTCGGGTCTAACTGCGACAAGAGCCAGTGCTTCTTTGCTGCATGGATCTCGGATATCGACCATAGCGCTTCATCTCTCCCTCAATTCGACGGTGCCAGAACTGAATGGAGCAGTTCTTCCAACGGCATCCGCGACATACGTTGTTCAAGCTCACTCATAAGAACGGCAGCCTTCGCTTCGT
>JAJCXQ010000634.1 GCA_029263355.1 Acidobacteriota bacterium
CTCGGGGGTCAACCTTCCGCGCCGATTGAGCTCGTCTTCCAAAGTGTCTCCCCGCAGTAGTTCCATCACTAGGAACGGGATGCCCTCGCTGGTGACACTGAAGTCCATAATCACCACCGCGTTGGGGTGCTGGATGCGGCAGGCAGAAATCCCCTCTTGCTGAAACCGCGCCAACGGCTCTGCACCAGGCTGGAGGTTCGCGTCTAGCAGTTTGACCGCAACTTGGCGATCGAGGGTCATATGAGTCGCCCGGTAGACCGCACCGAAGTTACCCTGTCCAATCAACGAGTCGAGCCGATACTTACCCTCGAGCACGGTTCCGGGTTCGATCCGCGAAACCGAGGTGATGTTGTCAGGCTGGACTCTGGCGACGATCCTGGAGCGCAGTTGGGCTTGCACACGAACTGCTACGACCCGCAGGTCGAGAGGCTTGGTGACGTAGTCGTTGGCCCCGAGATCGAAGGCTTTGACGACATCTGCACTCTGATCCTTGGCAGTCGCCATGATCACCGGCAGCGACTCCGGCGAATGTTTCTCGCGCAAACTCTCGAGAACTTCGAACCCGTCGAGCCCTGGCATCATGACGTCGAGGAGCACCAGATCGATCATCTGATTCTCGATCTGGTCCAAAGCTTCTGCCCCATCACCAGCCGTCAGGACTCGATAGCCCTCAAGCTCGAGATATTTCGAGTAAAGCTCGCGATTGACCTGATTGTCGTCTACTACAAGAACGATGAAGGGACTTTCATCCACAGCGTTTCCCGCCTCCATCAATGGAATGATTGATCACTGGGCTCATCGTAAGCTGTCGGGCGACCTCGATCAAGCAAACCGCTTCCACTGCCTTAGCCTTGCGAGTGTTGTCGAATCAACCCGACCGTCTCTAGGTTCAGCATTTGACGAAGCCTCAGCCACATCGGACAAACCTAGGCTTCAGTATACCTGAGCCTTCATGGCTCCCACATCTTCGTATCGGAGCCCTGAAAGGAGAGCAGTGCTCAGATGACAGTAGCTCCGTAGCGATGGTAGAGTCATTGTCTTGACCTAACCATGATGTGGGCTCCGATCCCGTCTTCGCGCCGCAACGAAGACCCGGCGAACGCACCTCGATTCCAACTCAACAACCGCAGACCCCTATGCTTGAGCATTCTGTGATCCATCATCTGCTCGAGCGCCAACTTCGCCGGTTCGGCGTTGGAGCCGCCACACCCCCGACCTTGGAGCAGTGGCGCCAATTCCTCGAGTTGATCGACCGCACTTATGCCGAGGCCGACCAAGACCGTTACCTCCTAGAATGCTCGCTGAGCACTTCGTCGCACGAGATGAAGGAGCTCTACGAGACATTTAAACGAACGTCCGAGACTCAGATTACCGCCGAGCGTGACCGCTATCGCAGCTTGGTACAAGCAGCGCCCGACATGATTTTCAGTCTGGCGGTCGAAGACGGTTCCATCACTTCATTGAATCCTGCCTTCGAGCGCCTCACAGGTTGGTCTTGTGATGCGTGGATCAACAAGCCGTTCACCTCGCTGAGCCACCCAGAGGACGTACCTCGAGCGATCGCCAACATCCACCAGGTGATCTTGGGTGAGAGCATTCCCCCCTTCGAGCTGAGGATCCTGACTCGCTCAGGTGAGAATCGCAGCGCGGAGTTCATCGTCACTCCGCATCGAGACGAACGTCGGACCGTGCGTTTCATACTTGGAATTGCCCGCGACATCACCGACCGTAAGCGCGCCGAGCAGGACATGCGTGCCGCCAAAGAGGCGGCCGAGACCGCGTCCCAGGCGAAGAGTGAATTTCTCGCCAACATGAGTCACGAGATTCGTACTCCGATGAATGGTTTCATTGGGATGACCGGCTTACTGTTGGAAACCGAGCTCGGAGAGCAGCAGCGGGACTTCGTCGAGACGATCCGATCCAGCGGCGAAACTCTGCTGACGCTGATCAACGACATTCTCGACTTCTCGAAGATCGAGTCGGGCAAGCTCGACCTCGAGAACCATCCCTTCGCGCTCCGCAGTTGCATCGAAGGCAGCCTCGATCTGGTGGCCGCAGCCGCGGCGGAAAAAGGACTCGAGCTATCCGCCACTTTCGATGCACAGTGCCCTGAGTCGATCGTCGGTGACGTGACTCGGGTTCGCCAGATTCTGGTCAACCTACTCAACAACTCGGTCAAATTCACTGCCAAAGGTAAAGTCTCCGTAAATGTCGAGGCTAGGCCCAGGGCCTCAGGAATGTTACAACTCCACATCTCGGTAAGAGACACCGGCGTCGGAATCCAGGCCAACCGCATCGACCATATTTTCGAGTCCTTCAGTCAAGCCGACGCCTCGACGACTCGCAAGTTCGGCGGCACGGGTCTCGGACTCTCGATCACCAAACATCTCGTGGAATTGATGGATGGCCGGATCTGGGTCGAAAGCGAGGTCAACGTCGGCTCAACCTTCCACATCACTATCCAGACTCGCTTGCCGCTCGGCGACGAAGCAATGGTGCTCGACAAGCGCAGCCAGCGCGAAGCGATGGTCGACCGTAACCTTGCTCAGCGTCTGCCGCTTCGCATCCTGGTCGCTGACGACAATGTCATCAACCAGAAAGTCGCGCACCTATTGCTGGAGAACATGGGCTACCGCGCGGATCTAGCTGCCGATGGGCTAGAGGTGCTGGCGGCCGTTCGCCGACAAACTTATGACGTCATCCTGATGGATGTTCAGATGCCGGAACTCGATGGTCTCGAGACCACCGGCCGTATCCATCAAGAGATCGCTCCGGAGCTGCGACCCAAAATTATCGCTGTCACGGCCGGCGCCATGCGCGGCGATCGCGAGAAATGCATCGCAGCCGGTATGGACGACTATGTCAGCAAGCCGGTCCAGGCAGATGAGCTGCAGGCAGCACTCAAACGATGCATGGGGGTTTCCTCAGACCCCGACGAGCCGCTCCCCGTTTCGCCGACGAAAACGTTGAGAGTCGATCAGCCGGCCGCCGGTAAGATGCTATCGGTACCTGTGGTCAAGCCCAGCGTCAACCTGCAAGTCATCACCAATCTGCATCGCGTCAAGCCAGCAGTTGTCAACGAGCTCATCGACAACTTTCTAACCAGCGCGGAAGAACGGGTCGCAGCCATTCGCGAGGCGGTCGAAACCTCCAACGATGCCAAGCTGAGAACCGCAGCCCACAGCCTCAAGGGCTCGAGCGGTACCCTGGGAGCTATGAGGATGGCGCAGTTCTGCTCCGATCTCGAAACTCGCAGCGGAGATGGGTTACTCGGCGAGGCAGAGTACGTCCACCGGGTCGAAACCACGACCCGCAAATTAGAGGACGAGCTCCAAAACGTCCGGCAAGCTTTCGAGCAACAGCTCGATGCTTGGTCGAAGGTCGCTATCTGACACTAGGTGAAGGTGGCCAACTGCCGCGTCATCGCGAGGACAACTTTGCCGTATTCAACCTCGAGAGCTTCCTGGTGCTGCCGCGCTCCATCGGGCATAGCATCGTCGGCCAGCAATTCGAGTTCCCCACACAACCTCGCGACGGCCGTAGCGCCGAGATTGGCCGAGCTGCCTTTGAGCGAATGCAACGCGTTTCTCATTGCTTCGGCGTCGTCGGCCGCAATCGATCGTCGAATCTCGGCGAGTCGTCTCGGCGCATCCTCGAGATAGAGTTCGAGGATACGACGAGGAACGTCAGCACCGAGGGTCTCACCCATCTCCCTGAGCCGGGCGATTGGTTCTGGTTCCAGCACCTCGGCCAAGGTCTCGAGATCGGTGGCATGCCGAGCTTCACCGTCAGTAGCGTCTTTATCTGAGTTATGTAGAGCCAACTTCATAAAACCTTCAAATAATTGAAAGGATTCGATCTAGACGGCGAAGCCCGCAACTCTCCAGGTCAAGTACGACACCCTTTTTTCTGCCAAGATTTTCGACTCTTGAGAGCAACTAGCAACCCATGCTCTCTGAAGTATACTGACAGTCCTCTCCCCGTGCGCCCGAAGCATCATTCGACGGCAGTAAAAAGGACGTGATCGTGGAACGGGGGAGCACAATGCAACCAGCACGAGCAGAGCATCAGTTGACGTGAGCAGTGACAAGAGAGAATCCCGGGGAGCACCCCAGCTGAGTCGTATATTGTTCGTAGAAGACGAGCGCGACATTCAGATGGTGGCGCGCTTGGCATTGGAAGATATCGGTGGCTTCACTGTCGAGGCATGTAGCTCAGGCAGCGAGGCTCTGGAAAGAGCACCGAGTTTCCGCCCAGATCTCATATTGCTCGACGTCATGATGCCCCACCCCGACGGCCCGACGACACTCAGCGCGCTCGCACAACAACCCGAGTCTGCGCAGGTCCCGGTGATCTTCGTCACCGCCAAGGTGCAGAATCATGAAGTCGCCCACTACTTAGAGCTCGGCGCGGTCGATGTCATCGTCAAGCCGTTCGACCCGATGACTCTCGCCGATCAAGTGCTCAAGATCTGGTGCAGATTTCATGACCGCTAAGCCGCTCCGCTTCCAGCGTCGATGGCGCTCTAATCCATGCTGGAGGACCCGCAACCGCAGCACGCCGCCAACCTTCATATTGGCCGTAATGAACAAGCACTAGCCTCGTACTATGGGGATCACACAGCCTTCGAAGCTCATGGGTAGTCGCAAGCTCCGACAGGAGCTCGAGGCGGCAGAAAGTAAGCTACGCGCCAAAACACTCGAGCTCGAGCAGGCGCAGGAGGAGCTAGCGGTTCAAGAAGAGGACCGAATTCGTCTCGAGACCAGGTTACGCCTGCTCGAGAAAGCGGTCGACACGGTGAACATGGGCGTCACCATCACCGACCTGCAGGGCAAGATCATTTACGTCAACCCGGCCGACGCCAGGATGCACGGTTACGATGTCGAGGAACTCATCGGCCAGGAGGCACGGCTCTACGCTTCGAAAGCTGTCCGCAGTGAAACTGCGGGGAATGCAGCGGAGCCTTGGATCCGGCGCCGGATCGACGCCACCAAGGACGGCCACCCTTTTCCCGTCCGTCTGATTTCGGATCGCGTCCACAACACTCACCTCCAACCGATGGCCACGGTGACCATCTGTGAAGACATTCGCGAGCAGGAACATATTCGCGAAGCTTTGGTACGCCGCGACAACATCTTGAAAGCGGTAGGGCTAGCCGCAGAAAGACTGTTGACCGACGCGTCGTGGGAAGAGAGCGTAGAGGAGGTCTTAGAGCGCCTCGGACGGGCGACCGGAGTCGATCTGATCTACATGAGTGTCGTCAAGGAAGAGAGCCCCTTCACCAGCGGCAGCTCGATCCTCAGCTGGACCACTCCCGGCGGCGGCGAGGTGGAAGAGAGATTTCGACAGGGACTCGGGTTGCCGGACCGAATTGCACTGTTCGCATGTTGGAAGGACCGCCTGGTGGCTGGGCAGACTCTGCAGGGCCGGGTCAGTGAGCTTCCCGATCAAGAGCGCGAAATCCTCGATGCTTGGGGAGTCCGGTCCTTTGCGGTGGTGCCGATCTTCGTCGAGTCCAGCTTGCGTGGCTATCTGAGCCTCGAAGACGGTGACGGCGATCGCGAATGGCTGTCAGTGGAGATCGAAGCCCTCAAAACCGCCGCCCGTACTTTCGGGGCCTCGATCATGACCTGGCAGGCCAAGATCACAATCGCTTTGAGCGAAGAGAAATATCGAGATCTGTTGGACAATGCGACCGACCTGATTCAGAGCGTCTCCCCGGACGGTCGTTTCCAATACGTCAACCGAGCGTGGAAGGAGGCTCTCGGCTACTCCGACCAGGAAGTTCAGCAGCTCAAGTTGTGGGATGTCGTTAGACAACAGCCTACCGAGGAGGACGACGTGGTGCAAAGTATCCTGTCCGTCGATGGCCAGGGGCCGATTGAAGCAATCTTCGTCACTCGTGACGGTGCGGAGATTTTCGTCGAGGGCAGTATCAACTCACGTTTCGTCGATGGACTACCGGTCGCCACCCGCGGCATATTTCGCGACATCACCGAACGCAAGCTTGTCGACCGTATGAAACAAGAGTTCATTTCCACAGTCAGTCACGAGCTCCGCACCCCTTTGACCTCGATCATCGCCTCCCTCGGATTGCTCGACAGTGGCCGGATGTCGGGCGACCCGGAGCGGATGCAAGAGCTAGTGGCGGTCGCCTTGCGCAACTCGAATCGCCTACTCCAATTGATCAACAACCTACTCGATCAGCAAAAGCTCGAAGACGGTAAGATGACCTTCAAAGACGAGCATGTTGAGGTTGTACCGATCGTCCGGGAGACGCTCGACGATATTCGTTCGTTCGCAGAGATGCTGAACATCGAGCTCAGTCTAGAAGTTGCCGACGAGGGGCTCTGTGCGCGCGGTGACCATGATCGCATCGGCCAGATCTTGAGCAATCTGCTGTCCAATGCCATCAAGTTCTCGCCTCCGGGGGACGTCGTTACGCTCTCATGCCGCAGCGCAAGAGATCGGATAATCATCACTGTCGCTGACAACGGACCGGGCATTCCAGCGGACTTCCAAGGCCGATTATTCGAAAAGTTCACTCAGTTTGACGCATCGGCGACCCGGCGTTCAGGGGGCTCCGGTCTCGGACTCAGCATCGCTCGCGGCCTGGCCGAAGGTATGCACGGTAGAATCGTATTGGACGAAGATGTCGCTCGTGGCGCGACGTTTCACGTCGAGCTTCCTAGCACCCAGCCGACTGCGGCTGAGTAGCGTCACCCTCAACCATCGGCTTCTGATCTGGGCGCCAGGTCTGGGTTGCCAGGCAATCCGTGCATCTTAATGGCCGATGTAAGGTCTCTCCTATCTAATCAGGTTGCTTTCAACAGGGCGACATCGGGTCACCGACAGAACACACCCTAGTGCCCTCATCGGCTGCGGTTCACGACCGTTAAACAGCCGGCGAATGTTTAGGAGATAGTCATGTCGAAGTCCATCGGATTGCACTCCATCGCGGTCAAGGTCCCCGACCGTGTCTTGACCAACGACTACTGGCGAAGGCAACATCCAGAGTTGGTGGCGCAGGCGGAAGAACGCATCAGCGCCATTGCTCAATCAGGTTGGCAGGAGGCCGCCGCGCCGAGCCGCGAGATGGCGCCTTACTTCAAGGACCCGTTTCAAGGCAGCAAGGAACGGCGGGTCCTCGCCGAGGGAGGCACCGCATTAGAGCTCGAGGCCCAAGCCGCCCGTGAGGCTATGGCGATCGCACAGCTCGACACCACCGACATCGACCTGCTGATCTGCACGTCAGCACAGCCAGATCACTACGGTATTGGCAGCGCCACTTTCCTGGCGCGCGAGCTCGAGCTGCGAGGCGCCGCGTGGAATATCGAATCCGAGGGCGCGAGCGCTTTGATCGCGCTGCAAACCGCCTGTTCACTCATCGAAACCGGCCAATTTCGCCGAGCCCTAGTGGTCACGTCCTGCACCTACTCCCGGTTGGCCCCGGAGACACAGATCGAGAGTTGGGGGCTCGGGGATGCTGCAACCGCCATGGTCGTCGGCCCGGTCGCCGACTCTCTAGGCTACCGCACTGGCCACAGCGTACACACCGGCGACAGTCGGGCCGCGATGGACTACCAGCTCGAAGACGGGAAACACCAAACTCTTCGGTACCGATTGCGCAAGAACCGCCAGGCAGCGAGCGCTCTCCAAGCAACCGCAGAGCAACATCTGGTGGCCTGTGCGCGCCAAGCTCTCGACAAGGCGAAACTCACCTTCGCGGATATCGATCACTTCGTCTTCAATACTCCATTCGCCTGGTCGGCAGCCTTCTTTGCCAAAACTCTGGGAATCGACACTGCGCAGACATCCAACATCTATCCTTTTTATGCTGACGCCGGCCCAGCGTTGCTGGGCCTGAACCTTTTCCACGCTTCTCATTGGAAGAATCTTCAACCCAGCGAGCGCGTCTTGCTGTGTTCCGTCGACACTGCCTCGAGTTGTACCTCAGCGGTCTTGTGTTGGGGCGACGTCGCTCTGGGCGCCGCTCCTGACGGTACCTCTCTTGATCGGCTCCATAGTCTCGAAGCGGAAGCCTTGGCCCACTACCGCTTACAACGACTCGATAGAGAAGTCCTCGAGCCGACTCAGAGCACCCGCCACGCAGATCAGCGCCTACGCCGAATCGTTGCTGGATACACAGACCTAGCGATCGACGAACCTGGAATCATGAGGCTTTTCGTAGATCACACCGCGGAGGAAAAACCACCCTTGACTGAGGAAATTCGCGAACACGCCCGGCGCTTTGTCGATGCCCTAGAAGATAGCGTCGCGCAAGTCTTCCGGCAGCGCAGCCGCGACGCAAGTGTCGATCCAGCGGTCGCTGCCATGAGTTTGCTGGGCATTGTCCATTGGGGGGTCTGCTCTTATCGGGAAGAAGGCCGCATCAGTCGCGACGAAGCGATAGAGCAGGTCACTCAGCTAGCATTGCATGGCCTGATCGCCCAACCGACAACCCCATCGTCAACACCGCTCCGGTCAGCCAAAAGCTATTGAGTCGGTAGAAAGCTGTAGCCGACACCGCGTTGGGTGATCAGGTAGTGCGGCTTGGAGGCGTTGGGCTCGATCTTTTGGCGCAGGCGGTGGACGTGGACTCTCAACGTGTCTTCGAAAACTTCGTCGAGGGGCCAGAGACGAGCCAGCAGGTAGTCGGTCGTCACCGTCCGGCGGGCGCTGCGGATCAAGATGTGAAGAATCTTGGTCTCGGTCGGAGTCAGGGACACCGGCTCCTCGTTGATCAGCACTTTTTTGGCTGCGAAGTCGACCGCCAACCGATCATCGATTACCGTCAGTGTCTCCAACCGGAAGGCAAAGTCGCCCATCCGCCGGATCACACGCTTGACCCGTGCCGCCAGCTCTTTGGGTTTGAAAGGCTTGGTGACGTAGTCTTCCGCCACCTCTTCGATGGTCTTGACGACCGTCGCTTCTTCATCGATCGCGGTCAGCATGATGACCGGCAGATCGGAGAACTTTTGCAACTTACGAGCCAAAGTAATGCCATCGGTGCCCGGCATCATAATGTCGAGAATCGCTAGATGAGGCAGCCCTTTGCGGCCGATCAGATCGAAGGCCTCCTGAGCTGAGTAGGCCGTATAGACCTCAAAACCCTCGGACTCCATCGTCATTCGAACCACGCTGACGATATCGGGTTCATCGTCGACGACTAGAACTCTGTGTGCTGCACCTGGAATTTCCACTGGTATAGACCTCCGCTAGGATGCTAATCGATTGCAAATAAGATCGATGATGCCATCACCGCCGCAGATCCCCTCGGATCCTTGGTTCGGCGCGAGGCTAATTGGATGGAATCAAGAGACTAATTCTGTCACTAGTATACTGAAAGTTCGTCTATTCAACATAGCTCACTCTTGCCTACTTACGTCATCAGGCCTGTCCGCCAGAGACCTTTGAGCTGTCTGCGATCGGCATTGCTCCGTAATCTGAAAGCCGTCCGGTTGCGTAGTCTCTGCTACGATCCCAAACTTACTCACAAATTTCGGAGGCTCTCTCATGGACCGCCTGATGGACCGTTGTACACGTTCAATCCTTACCGGCATCGTGATCGCCGGTGCTCTCTGCCTGCCGGTATCCGCCCAGACCGACTGGTCGCAAGTCGAAATCAAAACGATTGCCGTCGCTCCCGGTATCTACATGCTCGAGGGTGCTGGCGGCAACATCGGTGTGTCCGCTGGAGACGATGGCGTCGTCCTCATCGACGACCAATTCGCCCCCTTGACCGACAAAATCCGCGACGCGGTCACCAAGATCAGCGACCAACCGATCCGCTTTCTGTTCAACACCCACTGGCATAGCGACCACACTGGAGGCAACGAGAACTTCGGCAAGGCTGACACGCTGTTGGTGGCCCACGACAACGTTCGAAAGCGCCTGAAAGCGGGCGGCGTGGTGGACTTCTTCAAGTCTGATAATCCGCCTGCACCTGAAGCAGCCTTGCCAGTCGTCACCTTCGATCAAACGGTAACGTTTCACCTCAACGGCGGTGAGATACATGCGTTCCACGTGCCACCGGCACATACCGATGGCGACGCCGTGATCCACTTCCGGCAGGACAACGTGGTCCACATGGGTGATCTCTACTTCAACGGCATGTACCCTTTCATCGATTACTCGAGCGGTGGCTCGATCGACGGCATGATCGCCGCCGCCGACAGGGTGTTGACGATGATCGATGACGACACCCACATCATCCCGGGGCACGGTCCTCTGTCCAACCGCAGCGAGCTCGCCGCCTATGTCGAAATGCTCCGCGGCGTACGAGCCGCTATCGCACCCTTGGTCGACGCCGGCATGAGCCTCGAAGAGGTCATCGCCGCCAAACCGACCGCAGCCTTCGATGAGACGTGGGCCAAGGGTTTCATACCTGCTGATGGTTTCGCGAAGATCGTTTTCCATACTCTAAAGAAGTAACCCCAGAACCCGAAGAGCAATCCCAGAGCCCCAGGGTTGACACTCTGGGCTAGCGGATAACGCTCTACGGACTCGGGAGGATGCACCCCCTGGCGAGGAGCGAATGGATCCCCTCACCCACAGCCTGACCGGAGTCGCACTGGCCAACAGCGGACTGTCCCGACGGACGCCACTGGCCATGACGACACTGGTCATCGCCGCCAACCTGCCCGATGTCGACGGTGTGTCGTACTTCATCAGTGGCGATCTGGCGCTGAGCTTTCGCCGTGGCTGGACCCATGGCGTTCCAGCCCTCCTTCTGCTGCCGGTGGTGCTGGCGAGCTTGATGATGCTGATCGATCGCTACTGGCGACGCCGACACAACCTCCAGGCGCCGCCGGCGCACTTTCCGTCACTCCTGCTACTCGCCTACATCGGCACCTGGACCCATCCGTTTCTCGATTGGCTCAACACCTATGGCATCCGACTGTTGATGCCCTTCGACGGCCGCTGGTTTTATGGCGATACCTTGTTCATCATCGATCCATGGCTGTGGCTGCTCCTCGGCAGCGCCGCGTTTCTTGCCGGCTCGAACACCCGCCGTAGCCAGGTGGCTTGGGGAGTCCTGGCTCTGCTGACGTCGGCGATCTTCTTTTCCGGCGCTCGCGATCAACCCCTGGCCTGGGCAATCTGGTTCGGCGCCCTCATCGTCCTCATCGTGCTGCGACTGAACGGCCAAATACCACGCGTCGACAGCTCCCGGCGTCGGCTGGCCCAGGCCGCCTTGGTCGCCGCCAGCTTTTACATCGCCCTGCTCTACACCAGTACAGTCCAGGCACGCCACGCCGTCGAATCAGCCCTACCCACCCTCGAGATCGTCGCCGAAGACGTGATGGCCGGTCCGGTGCCGCTGCGCCCGCTCAGTCACGCCATCG
>JAJCXQ010000635.1 GCA_029263355.1 Acidobacteriota bacterium
CGAGGGTCGACGACACCAGCTCGCGGGCCAGCTGCCAGCTGGATAGGCCGAGATGGCGCGAGGTCCGCAGCAGCATGCCGAAACAGGCGATACCGGCCGCGAGTCGATAGTCGTCGCTGGTCGCTGTCGCCGGAGCTTCGACGGCGGTGCGCTCCAAGGGCCAGTTGGAGAGCAGGCTCTGGCCGCCGCTTGGCGGCTGATAACGTAACTTGAGGAAGCCGAGCTCGCCGGAGGTGGCGGTGGCAGCCGGCTGCAAGCTCTGTTGGTAGCGCAGAGGTTCGGCGCCGCTGGCGGGAGACGGTTGACCCGCCTCGACCAATTCGTAGAGCGCGGTGACGTGGTGGCCACTGCCGAGCTCACCGGCGTCTTTCTGGTCGTCGTCGAAATCCTCCCGGTTCAGCAGCCGATTCTCGTAACCGATCAGTCGGTAGGCTTGCACTTCGTGGGGATTCCACTCGAGCTGGATCTTGACGTCTTTGGCCAAGGTGTGCAGCGTGGCTCCGGCTTCGCTGACCAGTACTTTGCGGGCCTCGGCCAGGGAATCGATGTAGGCATAGTTGCCATTGCCATGGTCAGCGAGCTGTTCCATCGCCGAGTCCTTGAGATTGCCGGTGCCGAGGCTGAGCACCGACAGGAACACACCTCGTGCCCGCTCGTGTTCGATCAAACGCACCAAGTCGCCACGACTGGTGACGCCGACGTTGAAATCACCGTCGGTAGCGAGCATCACTCGCTGGACGCTGCCGGGACGCGCCATCCCGGCGGCGGTGCGATAGGCCAACTTGATCCCTTTGCCGCCATGAGTCGAGCCGCCGGCATGCAACTCGTCGAGAGCGGCCAAGATGGTGTTGGCCTCCGAGCCCGGCGTCGGTTTCAGTACCAGTCCGGCGGCGCCAGCATAAACCGCAATCGCCACCTGGTCTTCGGCACGTAAGGTTTCGACCAGCAGCTTCATGGCGGCGCGCAGCAAAGGCAGTTTGTCGCGGCTCTGCATCGATCCCGAGACGTCGAGCAGGAACACGAGGTTGACCGGCGGTAGGTCTGAATTGTCTATCCGCCGAGATTGCAGACCGAGCCGCAGGAGACGGTGCCTCGGTTGCCATGGACAGTCCGACAACTCGGCATGGCAGGCGAGGGGGCTGTCATCCTCCGGCTCGGGATCGTCATATCGAAAGTAGTTGAGTAATTCCTCGACCCGCACAGCGTCGACGGGAGGAAGTTGGCCGCTGCGCAGAAAACGACGGACGTTGCTGTACGACGCGGTGTCGACGTCAATAGCGAAGGTCGAGACCGGGTGCACAAGGGTCTCGCGGAAGGGGTTGTCTTCAAAGTGATCGTACGATTCGGTTGCCATCCCTTCGGGTAACGAGCTCAGTACCGAAGCCACTCCTTGGGTGATCGATACTGCCGCCGCGGGGCCCGGCGCCGCCATCGATGTGATCACCGGCAATGATGCGGCGAGCAGGCTGCCGTGGCGCATGAACGCCCGTCGGCTGGAGCCAGGGTTGGTTGTCAACAAGCCTTTGCGCGCTAGTTCATCGAGGGTCGCCGTCAGCACGTCCTCGACATCGTCACTGAGCTCGAGCTCGGCGCTCATCATCGCTAGGACGTCGACGATTCGGCTTTTGCCGTCGGCGCGAGCAAAGATCCAGGCGGTGATAAGCGGTAGACGGTGGGCCATTTTCGATCGCGGATCGTAGATCAGGGATTCGTTCGCCATCGGTTCGATCACTAGGTCGGACCGTTTCAAGGGCATGATGTCGCCGATTAAGGGTCGGTCAGCATCGGTGGGTACGGGTCGAGTGTCTCCTGTCAGCATCCGCTCTCCTTTCAGTCATGAAGTTCGGCTCCATTGAAGTGCGGGCCGGAGGCGAGAAGATGCCGAATCGTGGCGATGGTGAGGCGAAGTTGTGGAAACCTGCGGTCTCGCTTACGCTCGACCAAGCCAGCGGGACGCCGGCGCTCCCGGCAGGTGGCTTCTTCGAGTACCGTCCGGCGGAGGGGAAGCCGACGGTGCTTTATGGCGCCTCGTCAGGCAGGGCTAGGGCGATGAGCTCGGCGGGCAGCTGACCACCACCGATCGGGAGTACGATGAGTTGGCGACCGTCGACCAAGCAGGTCATCGGTGAGCCGCTGGCGTTGCCGGGGAGCGGAATCTCGGCCAACACTCGTCCATCACTTGGATCGAGGGCGCGCAGGAAGGCGTCGTGGTGTTGGTTCTCGATCAGCACGGCGTTGCCTTGTTCATTCATCGGGCCGAGTCGCCAGTTGCCCTGTTGGGCGACGAAAAGCAGGTTGTCGGTGAGCAGCACGAAGCTGCGTCGCGGCCAGCCGAGGGGTGGTAGGTCGAGGTCAGCGAGGGCGGGATGGTCTCGCGGGCCGTCGCCGATCGCCTGGGTCCAGGCGAGCTCACCGGTCGTCAGGTCAATCGCTGTGACGCGACCGTAGGGCGGTTTGAACAGTGGCAGACCGCGGGGACCGGGTGGATTGAGCCGGACAAGGCCGCGATAGGCGTGGCCGGGGGCTTCGGTTCCGGGCTCGATGAGCATCAGCAGCGAGGCTTTGGTCACCGACGGCACGATCAACCTGCCTCGACGTGGATCAAACGCGGCGCCCGCCCAACTGGCGCCACCCACCGGGCCGGGCAGGATCAGGGTCGGCAGGTCCGATGGGGGCGTGAAGAGCGGACCGCTGTCGAACTGATCGAAGATGTCGACCGCTTCTTCCCGCAACGTGTCGGTGAAGTTGATGAGGTCGTCTTCGCTCACTCCCTGGCGGTCGAAGGGGGGAGGACGGGTGGGGAAAGGCTGGGTCGGGGACGAGCTTTCGCCGGGCATGCGGGATGTCGGCACGGGTCGTTCCTCGATCGGCCACAAGGTTTCACCGGTGGCGCGATCGAGGACGTAGGTAAAGGCCTGTTTGGTGACTTGGGCAACGGCGCGTACGGGCCGTCCATCGATGACCAGATCCACCAGGTTGGGGGCGGCGGGAGGATCGTAATCCCACAGTCCGTGGTGAACCATTTGAAAATGCCACTTGCGATCGCCGGTTTCCGCGTCGAGGGCGACCAGGCTCTCGGCAAAGAGGTTGTCCCCGAGTCGGTCGCCACCGTAGTAGTCATTGGTGGCGGTGCTCACCGGGAGATAAACCAAACCAAGATCTTCGTCGCAGCTCATCAGCGTCCAGACGTTGGTATTGCCGATCCGTCCCGAGGCTGCTTGCAGGAACGTTTCAAAAGTCCACAGCAGTTCGCCGGTTTGCGGATTGAAGCCGCGCACATCCCCGGGCGGCATATCGCGACGCAGTGGATCGTCACTGATCGACGAACCGACGATGATCACGTCGCGACATAAGATCGGCGGTGAGGTGACGCCGTAGAGATCCCGATCCACCGGTCGCTGCAAGCCGGTGGTGAGGTCGACCCGGCCGTCGAGCCCGAAGCTCGACACCAGCTTGCCAGTAGCGGGTTCGAGCGCCAACAGGTAAGCATCGCCGGTTCCAATGAAGATTCGCCCAACTTCGTCCGTACCCTCGTGGTGGCCGCGACGAAAAGCGACACCGCGGTGGAGGAAGCCGAGATTGGGTGGTGAGCCCCGCGTCCAACTTTGCGGATCGTGAACCCACAGCGTTTCACCGTTGCGAGCGTCGAGGGCAGCGACCTGGGACAGCGAGGTTGCGGTATAGAGTCGACCGTCGATGGCCAATGGGGTAGCCTCGTGGGCCCAGGTACGAAGCTCTGTGTGTTCCGCCAGGATCGCGGCATCGGGGGATGTCCAACGCCAAATGACACGCAATCGTGACACGTTATCGGGAGAAATCTGATCGAGAGGCGAAAACTTGCAGTTGGCCAAGTCCGAGCCATAGACTGGCCAATCGCTAGCAAGGCCGGCGGGCTCGGTGGCGTCTTGCCGCTCTTTGGACGGCGAGCACGCCAGGGTTACGGCGATGAACAGTCCGAACGCGACCCATTTGGAGCCAACCCGCACGGCTCGTCCCGCGAAGGTGTAGAGATAGCTACACATGTTGGGAAAGTAGCAGGATCGAAGGTAACCTCCAACTGCTGTGATGTTTTTTGGCCGCCATCGATGAGAGGTCGAGGTTAGCGCATGGTCCGTCGCTCGAAACGGCGTCGTAGACGCTGGCTGCCGCGTTGGCGTCCCCGGCATTGGTGGCGCAGGGTGCGCACCCTTTCGCGGCGTCAGCTCGGCATATCCGCCCTGGTCGTCCTCGGGCTCGGCGTTGCGGTGCTGAGTTATATCGAAGGTCCGCCACGCCAGCCCGACGACATCTGCGCCATCTTCAACGAGAGGCGCGGCTGGTACCACGCCGCGCGTCGATCCTTCGAGAAGTGGGGGGTGCCCGAGTCGGTGCAAATGGCGGTGATCTACCATGAATCGAGCTTTCGAGCCCGTGTCCGTCCACGCCGCAGGATCTTGTGGGTCCTACCGGGGCCGGCCCGGTCGTCCGCCTACGGTTATGCCCAAGTGTTGGATTCGACCTGGCAACAGTTTCGTGACGTGACGGGGCAGCCGAAAGCCGGCCGTCATCGTTTCCCAGACGTCACCGAGTTCATCGGTTGGTATGGCGGCGAGCTGAAGAGAATTGCAGGGGTCACTAAAACCGATCCCTACAATTTTTACCTTGCGTATCACGAAGGTCCCGGCGGCTATGCTCGCGGCAGTCATCTGAACAAGCCTTGGCTCTTGAAGGTGGCGAAGAAAGTCGAGTCGAGAGCAAGCATGTACCAGCGCCAGTACGAGGCGTGCGAAGACGGTTTGCGCAGTCGTTGGCGTTGGCGATGGGTGTGGATTGCGACGCTCGCCGCTGGGGCTATGTGGTGGGTCCGCCGAGCCGGTTGGCTACGACGACGTTAATGTTTGAAAAACGGCAGACGAGCCGCGATCTCGGGGCCGCTGCGCACCCTGGCTTTGCGTCCGCTACGGTTGCCGGAGAGGTTGATCTCGACCAGGATCTCCTTGCCGGAAGGGACTGAGAAAACCAGCCGCTCCGACCCGAAGTCGGGATGCTCGGTCACCAGCACGTGGACGCCGGCAGACAGCTCGATAGGACCGTCCAGATCATCAATATCTGCTCCGGTTCCTAAGCTCTCGCCGTCGAGGACCACATCGGCCTCGGGCTGTTGGATCCAAAAGTAGACTTGACCGGGGGCGGATGCCGAGGTGTCGCGAGCGTTCGGGTTGGCGCGCGGGACGACTGCCGATCGAGCTGGCTCGAGCTGTCGCGATACGGCAGGGCTGACCACCGGCGGTGGCGTCACCGGCAAGGGGGGAACTGGTGCGGCGGGCTGCTGGATGATGATGATCGGCGGCGCGGGGCACGTTGCGGGATAACACTCAGCAGACCGAGGGCTGACGCGCTGAGGTATCAGCGGTTGAAAAGTCGGCTGGCCGATTCTGTAGAAGGTGTCTTGGTAGGTGATCGGGGGTGTTAGGAAGCCGGGGATCGAGCCGCCATGGATGATCTGCGTCGGATAGGGCCCGTGCTGTGGGACGACCCGTCCAGCATTACAAGAGCCGCGTCCTTCAGCGTTGTGCGGAAACGCTGCGATCAGCAGGCTGAACATCAGCCATAAACACGGTTTGGGGCGGATTGCCCTGGACGGTGAAGTGCGCACAAGCGTCGCCAAAGAATCTAAGACGGTTGCCCGGTCAGTCATGGTCGTCTCCTTGCTGCATCCCATGGGTACTACGGGATAGATCTCGAGACTTGGCGGATCCTTATCCTATCGGCCTTTTACTCGAAGCAGGTATGATGTTTAGGATGAAAAGAACGCCAGAGAAGGATTTTCGACCCCTTAAAAGGACTCGCGCTGCGCGGTGGATCGCAGGCCTCCTACTGGTCCTGCTGGCGTTGCCCGTCGCGGCGACCCGCAAGAATCGCGACGATGGGCCACTCGATATCCTCGAGTTGACGCCCAAAATGGCTCGCTTCCTTGTGCGACATGTCAGCACGCACCAAGATTCGAGGGATCAGGTCACGGCGTTGATGGATGCGGTTTTCGGCCGTAAGGGCCTCGGAATCAGCTACGAGAGCACCGCCACCTTGACGGCCTCAGAGACCTTCGAGAAAGGACGCGGCAACTGTCTTTCATTCACCATCCTGTTCGTGGCACTGGCTCGGCATATCGGCCTGGAAGCCTATTTTGAGGAAGTGGGGGAGGTGATCAGCTGGGACCGTCGGGGTGAGGTTGTGGTGCGCAATCAGCACATGATCGTCGAGGTCGAGATCGAGAACGGTCGCCAACAGGTGGATTTCTTGCCTGAAGCCCGCCAGCGGTATCGTTCGGTGAAGAGGATCACTGACCAGCGGGCGCTGGCCCACTACTACAACAATCTAGGAGTTGATGTCCTCGCCGCGGGTGATGTCGAGACCTCACTAGAGTTTTTTGATCAGGCGTTGGGCGCCGACGAGGAATTTAGCTACGCCTGGACCAACCTCGGGGTGGCCCAGCGCCGACAAGGGGATTTTGAGGCGGCCGAGGCCAGCCACTTGAAGTCTTTGGAGCTCGACAGGAGCCAATCCGCGGCGCTGACCAACCTAGCCAGCCTGTATCTGGCGATCGGCGATACCGACAAAGCGCAGCCTTTGTTGCGTAAGGTCAATTCGGATCTGGATCGTAATCCTTTTCATCATTTTCGCCAGGGCGCGGCGCACGCAAAGGCCGGTGAGACCGAGCAAGCTATTAAGCATTTGCGCGAAGCGATTCGGCGGATGCCCGACGAGCCTGAGTTCCACATCGCGCTGGCCGACGTCCTGAGCACAACCGGCGACACTCAGAAAGCGGCGGCAAGTCTCCGCAAGGCTCTGGCGCTGACCGAAGACGAGGACGAACGGCAGGCGTTAGAGCAAGAGATCGACGGCCTCGACCTCCGGTGAGTCGATTGGGGCAGCCCGGTCAGGCTCGCCCAGCCAGTTTGTCGCGGGGTAGTTTGTCGCGGGGTAGTTCGTCGCGGGGTAGTGTGTCGCGCGGTAGTGTGTCGCGGGGTGGCAGTGTCCACAATAGTAGGACTACCAGCAGCCCGCCCAGAGCGATCAGAACCAGATCGTAAGATGTTGCCGGGATATCTCCCGGTAAACGCCAGCTGCCCTGTCGCATCACAGCCAAGGATTCGAGTCGCGGTAGCAGAGCTGCGATCAACAGACCGGCCAGACTGTCGGCGAGATAAACCAAGGACATACAGGTCGAGATCGCTAGGGACTTGTGCTGACGGGGCACCAGGCCAATCAATTCAGCGGCGGTCGTGATCTCCAGGGTCGTCTTGGTCATTCCGAAGAGAATGCTGGCCGTGGCGGCGCTGAGCAACAGCGATGGCGCCATGCCGCGAGCCAGAAAGAGCATCAGGCTGCCAGCAAACGCGAGTTGGCTGATGAACAGGGCTCGGCGACCGCCGACGAGGTCGACCAACGATCCGCCCGCCAGCGAACCGACGAGATGGCCAACCAACATGGCGACTCCCAGCCACCAGACCTCGTCATCACCCAGGCCCAGGACTTCGATTTCGAGCAGGCCGAAGAGCATCGGGATACCCCCCACGGCGAAGAACAGGGCGCTCACCAGCCCACAGGTGCGGCGATAGCCGGGAATCGCCAGGATTGCACGGAGCGCGGCCACTACGTGAGGTCGGGAGCCGGCGGTGTGTTCGAGCTCGGGGATTTGCTCATAAAGCAGTAGACGGATGACCAAGCAGACCGTCAAGAGGCCGAACAACAGCTGAAAGCCGGCGAGGGGTGTGGTCTGAGTCATCCACATCGCGGTTAGGCTACCGACCCCTACTGCCGCCAACTGGCGTGCAAAGCGCAGCCTTCCGAGCAGGCGCCCCCTGCTCTGCGCTGGGATCAGTGGGCTCAGCAGCGCGATCCAGCCGGCGCCGAAGAGGGCGGTGCCGGCGCCGAAGAGGACAATACCGAGGGCTGCCAATAGCAGCCGCGGGCGTCCAGCAGTGGCCCAGCCTGCGGAAGTGAGGATTCCAAAACCGGCGATGCAGAGGGTCTGGCCAAAGAACCCAATCCGCTTCTTGCCGATGCGATCGGCGAAGTAACCGGCGGGAACAGACAACAAGCCACGGATCAGCACCGAACCGGAGAGTAGGATCAGAATCGCTTGCGGAGACAAGCCCAAGGCATAGAGGTAGAGAAGTCCGAGACCTCGGCTGAGCGCCTGCTGGGGCTGGACTCCAAAACACTGACCCCAGATGGCGGCGCGGAAGGCCCGTTGGGAGTCGATATCGGTGGGCGCCGTCACCCGTGTCTCACGCTTCACCTGCTATTCGGTGCATCAGCGGATAGTTCGATTCCCGGATGACCCGATCACAATACGCCTGATCCCTAGGGCTGAGGTAGTCGACAAACCCGCCAACTTTGCCGCGACGGGTCTTGAGCGACTCCGGATCCTCATTCCCACCGGCCAGCAGCACACCGTACTCTGGCTCGAAGTATCCCTCACGCTCCAGGCGCTGCATGTTGGCGAAGCGACAGAGCTCGATCGCCGCATGCAGCGTGTCGTCGTCGACCTGACGACCGGTGAAGTTGATGATCCGGCGCTGGACGTTCCACAAGTCCTCGTGCATTCGCTCGTAGCGCACCAGCAGAAAGTCAGCGAATTGACTACGGGCCTCGTACCAACCGCGATTGAAGGCCAGTACCTTACGCAGGCCGTGACGCCGGTCGCGCAGGAAGTCCGACAGCTCGCCGCGATACAGCCGCCGACGCCGGGTCGCCATGAAGTAGCCTGAGACAATCACGTCACGAGGATCGCGGATCAGCAGCAGTACGCGGTGTTCGTGGAAGGCCGATTTGTCGTCCTCGAGCTCGTCGAGGTGGCGACGTTTCTGGTGTCCCGAGTTGTCATGGGTATAGGTCAGATGGATCTGGAGGCGATCGAGCATTACCCGCAACCAGGTGCGTCCAGACTTCGGAAACGACACCACAACCAGCCCGGGAAGCGTCGGCGACAACACATGAGACCCGTATTTGGCACGGGACGCGGCGGTCAGCGGGTGGTGGCGGAGCGTTATCTCAAGCTCCTCCCCGCCGTTCTTCGGGGCGAAGATTGACGGGTTGGTTCAGCCACCACCGGATGCCTCGTCCAGCGTAAGGCTCGTCGTCGAAGCGCGGGATCACATGCAGATGCACATGGAGACGCTGCTGGCCACCCGCAGACCCACAGTTCCAGCCGACGTTGTAGCCTTGGGGTCGGAGCTCGCGGTCGATCACGGCCTTGGCAGCGAGCAGGATCTCTTGCGTCGCGACCCACTCCTCGGGCTCTAGATCGAAAACCGTATCGCGGTGGATCTTGGGCATGATGATGCCGGATCCCTCGAGCACCGGCTGGTCCTTGCGCAGGAACCAGCAATACGGATTTTCGAGGACAATTTGTTCGTGAGGTACTTCACAGCCGCAATCTCGGCATACAGCGGCAGTCCCGCCAGTGCCGGCGACCAAGACTTCGGTTTGCAGGGCAGTCATTATTCACGATTAGTTTAACATTCCCTCAAATTGAGCAAGCCATTAGCAGTAATCGTGTCAGTGATTTTGCCGCTTGCGTCTGCTCCGTGCTTGCTCCACAACCCTGAACCTGACACTGGATATGGCGTTTAGAGAAGTGATCTAGCAAGATCCCATCTATTTTCACCGTTTTCAGTAGAAGCGTTCTGGCCTGTAGGGCGAGTACGGAGCTGATTGTTTGAGCTGCGAGCGCGCTCTGAATCGGCCTAAACAGCTTGCAAGAAAAGGCTTACGGAGGCACGGAAGAGCTCAAGCGAGTTAGGCACCGCACGCAGCCCACAGGCCAGAACGCGCCCATGAGGGCGTTTCAAGAAGGGATCTAGCTAAAAGTCCAGATAACCTTCGCGGCACCGGACCTCGACGCCGGGTGGTCGTAGGCGCACTTTGATGCGGCGCCACTTGCCGTCATTATTGGGATTCTGAGGGTAGAAGCCCAGGGCGTACTGTTCGCGCAGCTCCGTCAGGATGCCTTCGAAAGCCTCAGCGATCTCGTCGATGGAGGCGAGCAACTGGATGCGACCGCCGCTTTCGGTCACGGTGCGACGGAGGCGCACAAACTCGCGTTGATAGTCGTCGGAGCTGCGCCAGGTGGAAGCGATGGTGGGGAGTTGCCGCCCTTCGTCGAGCATGGTGTCGCTGCGGTAGGGCAACTGTAACCAGTAGATCAGAGCTTGACTGCGGCGGGCGTTGTTCAGCACGTCGGTCATCGGCAATACGCTGTGAGAGTCGACACCGTCGGACAGCAGAATCACCACCCGTCGGCCCTGACGGGTCTCGAGCTGTTTGAGGGCCAGATAGAGGTGGTCATTGAGAGCGGTGCCGCCGGTGGCGCGAATCCGATCCAAGCCGGCGGCGAGGACGCCGGGGGAGGTTGTAAACGGTGTGGAGTGCAAGATGCGGTCGGAGAACACCAGCAACTTACCTTCGTCCAGAGGCCGCATACCATCGAAGAACGCCTGGGCGCCGGCCAGCGCCGCGCTGAGCTTTTGACCTTCCATACTGACACTCGAGTCAAGCAACACCAGAGCGGTGAAAGGTATATCGCCGCGGGTGAACGTAATGAGGTTCTGGCGGGTGTTGCGGTCGATCACCGCGAAGTCGTCGCGATCCAGATCGAGCACCGGCTGGCCGCGACGGCTGACGGTGACGTAAAGCTGCTGCAGGGTGATCGAAACTTCTTCGTCAACATGTATCTTGGGAGTGGTCAACAGGCCAGAACCGGTGGCGCCGGAGGCACCGTAGGCGACAACCTGAAAGCGATGTTCGCGATTTTCGTCGCCGACATCG
>JAJCXQ010000636.1 GCA_029263355.1 Acidobacteriota bacterium
CGACCAACCGTCGCTGATGAGGTGGTGCATCGTCAGGAGTAGGATGTGCTCGGTCTCGTGCAGAGTCACCAGACAGACGCGGAACAGTGGCCCACGTTCGAGATCGAACGGGCGCCGTCCTTCACGATCAGCCAGCCGGCCCGCCTCCACCTCGCGGTGCGGCGAGGTGAGCTGGGTCAGGTCGACACCTGGCAGTACCGGTTCTTCCAAACGCGGTGCGATGAGCTGGTATGGCTCTCCGTCGTGGCTATCAATCGTCGTTCGTAGCGTGTCATGGCGCTCGATGATCACCGACAGTGCTCGATTCAACGCATCAACTTGCAAATCGCCCCGCAGACGCAAAGCTGTCGGCAAGTTGTACTCGGCGCCGCCCGGTGTCAAACGGTCGAGGAACCACATGCGCTGTTGGGCGAACGAAAGCAGGCGTTTACTTCCTCGATCAGCCTCACACACTTGCTCCAAGAGAGGCGGCAGCTCGCAGCCACCATCGCGCCGTGCGAGCTCCACTCGCGCCGCCAGCTCGCGAATTGTGGATGATAGAAACAGCTCTCGCAGCGTGATCTCGACTTCAAACGCCTGCCGCACCCGTGAGATCACTTGGGCAGCGAGCAGCGAGTGTCCCCCCAGGTCGAAAAAGTTGTCGTCAGGGCCTACGGAGTCGATGTCGAGCACGCTCCCCCAAATCTCCGCCAGCAGCTCTTGGACTGGCCCTTGAAGAAGATGGTGACGGCCGATAGCAGCTCCTGACGACGAGCCAGTCTTTGGCGAGCCGACCACTCCTAACGAACCGCCGTCATCAACCCGCGCCTCCAACCTGGAGATGAGATTCGACCGATCAATTTTGCCAGCTGGGGTCAGGGCCAGCTCATCACAAACAACGATCTCGTCAGGCACCATGTAGCGTGGCAACTGTTGGCGCAGGCTCCGACGCAGGGACCGAACCTCGATCGCCTCGCTGTCGCCGGCCACAACACAAGCGACCAGCCGTCGCTCACCGAGTACCCGTCGACGTTTCGCGCCGTCGATCGCCGAGCTGCCCTCCACCACCACCGCGACGGCCTCCGAAACTCCTGCTTGCTCACGCAGTATCGATTCGATTTCGCCAAGCTCAACACGTTGGCCCCGAATCTTGATCTGATGATCGAAACGCCCCAGGTAAAGCAGACCACCCGTCCAGGTTCGTTTCACCCGATCACCGGTACGATAGAGCCGATCACCGACCTGCCATGGATCCGGTACGAAACACTCAGCGGTCAATGCCCCCGCAGGCAGATAACCACGGGCCAAGCCGACGCCGGCCAGGTAAAGCTCCCCAGCAACACCCACCGCCGTCGGCCTGCCGTCGGCCTGCAACACCAGAGCACGAGTGTTGCGAATGGGATTGCCGATAGAAACCGGATCGACCACGGGACTCGCGACGTCCGAGAGCATCTCACGGGTGGCGACGATCGTGCACTCGCTAGGACCGTAGGTATTCGCTAACCGCGCCTTGGGCTGCGATCGATGCTGCGATCGATGCCACCCAGCCACAGCTGCTGCGGAAGCAGCCTCACCGCCGATGATCATCCAACGCAAAGTCTGCGGCCATGGCGTCTCACCGAGGCCGTTCACGAGCTGACGCCAATAAGCCGTCGGCAGGTCGAGTACGGTCAACCGCCAGCGCCGGCAAGTCTCGAGAAAGACGGCCGGAGACTCGAGCATCCACTCGTTCCGCAAAACCAGTGTTGCTCCACGAACCAAGCAGGGAAAAATCTCCTCGGCGCTGGTATCAAAGCTGATCGCAGCGAACTGTAGGACGCGGTCACGTGCCCCCAAATCCAAGGCGTCAGCGAAGGTTGCGGTGTAGGCAGCCAGCGAGCGAACACTCACCATCACTCCCTTCGGTCGGCCGGTGGAACCTGAGGTGTAGATCACGTAGGCCGTCCGATCCGCTAGCGCCTGACGACCGGGGTACATCGCGATCGCTTCTGCATCAGCATCCCACCCAGAACGATCCAAACAGATCCATCGCGTGTTGGTCTCTGGCAGATCCGTCGCTAATCGTTCGACAGTCAACACGATCGGGGCCTCGGTCTCCTCGAGAATCGTCGCCAGACGGCGCTTCGGGTAACGAGAGTCGAGGGGAACATAGGCGGCGCCAGCGCCGAGCACAGCAAGGACTGCAATCACCATCTCGGGTGAGCGTTCGAGGTAGATACCCACCCGCCCTTCAGGGCCGAGTCCGGCCGCGCGTAATCGGTACGCCAGCAACTCAACCCTCCGCGACAGCTCACCGTAGCTGAGATTGAAATCTTCGCCAGCCACCGCGACGGCGTCGGGAGTCCGGTGGGCCTGCTTCAGAACGGCAGCTGCTACCGAGCCCTTCATGGTCTCGGCCATTGCGCCATCAACCGTCGCCGGGTCAGGTGCCCAAGTATCGTTACATTCCACCAACACCTGGTGCTTCTCGGCAGCCGACAGCAGAGGCAGATCTGCCACGGATTGTTCGGGCCGGTCCACAAAGCTGGTCAGCAGATGCTCGAGCAGGGCGAACATGCGGGCGACGGTCGAGCGATCGAAGAATCTGCGATCGAACGCCAAGCTCAGCGTCAAGTGCGATCGAGTCAGGCCGTCGGCGGTTTTGGTCGGTGGTGACGGTACCGCAATCAGCACCAGAGGGTAGTGGGTCCGGCCGTAAGTGTCGTCGAGCTCGATCGTCACACCATTTCCCAACGACTCGGTGGTCATGTCGTCGCTCTCGGGAAGGTTTTCGAACACCAACGCGGTTTCGAAGAGATGCTGGTCACCCGGTATGTCGGTCCATTTGCGCAGCTCGAACAGCTGCACATAGCCGTATTGCCGCATTTCCAGATTCCAGGCCTGAAGCTCTTCGAGCCAGTTCAGCAACGAGTCGCTGCGGACCACTGGCACTCTCACCGGGAGCGTATTGATGAACAGGCCGATCATCGATTCGACACCTTCAAGGGCAGGCGGACGATCAGTAAACGTCACTCCGAAGAGCACCTCTCCGGCGCCGCTGAAAGCGCCCAGCACCCGTGCCCATGCCGCTTGCACCAGGGTATTGACCGTCAATCCTCGCTGCCGCGCCAAGGCATCCAGCTGGGTCGAGATAGCAGCGGGGACCTCGGCTGCGACGCCATCAACGTCCTCATCTCCCGGCAGCTGCCTCGCCGTCGAACGGTCCTTGGGCAACGCTGTCGCCTCGGCCAAACCGCGCAAGCTGCGACGCCAAAAAACCTCTGCCTTACGACGATCCTGGTGCTCCAGCCAAGCGACATAATCGCGGTAGGGGCGACGCGATGGCAGCCGGGCCTCCACACCAGAGTCGCCGGCCCGATAGAGATCGAACAGCTCCGCCAACAGAGGCGGCATGCTCCAACCGTCGAGCAGAATGTGATGGTAGCTCCAGTAGAACACGAACCGCCCTTCAGCGAGCCGGAGCAAAGTCAGTCGATTTACTGGACCTCGCGTTTTAGAGAAATTGAATCCCCGCTTCTGGTCCACTCTCTGAAAGCTCGTGACAGCGGCCTCGCGATCACGTTCAGTGAGTGACCGCAAGTCGATCTCGTGCCACGGTAACGTCGGATCTCGGTGCACCACCTGGTGAGCGCGCTCGAGACCCTGCCACCTAAAACTGGTCCGCAGGATAGGGTGACGCACCATCAACCGCCGCCATGCTTGGCGCAGCAATCCAACCTTCAATCCACCCTGAATCCGCCAGCTCAGCTGCAGGAAGTAAGCGCGGGAAGATGGCTCATACAGCTGAAGATGCAGCATCGCCAACTGCGTCGGCGCCAGCGGATAGGCATCCTCGAGGTCCGCTTCCGCAGCCAAAATGCGGCGCCGGCTCTCGGTGTCAAGCGTCGCCAGATCCGCTTCGGCCGACGCCGCCTCGGTTGCTGTCGTAACTCTCACCAGCTCAGCGATCGTCTGATGACGAAACATGTCCTTGGCAGTGAAGTGCAGGCCTTCTTGCCGAGCCCGTGCAACGATCTGGATGGTCAGGATCGAGTCGCCGCCGAGACTGAAGAAATTATCGTGAAGCCCGACTCGCTCGAGCCCCAACAAGCGGCCCCACACCTTCGCCAGGATCTTTTCGGTATCGGATGTTGGCGCAACAAAAGCTTCCTCCAAGTCACGGCGAGAAGCGTCCGGCGCCGGCAGTGCTCGGCGATCGATCTTGCCGCTGGGTAACCGCGGCAGCGTCTCTAACTCCACAAAGGCTGCCGGCACCATGTAGCGCGGCAACCGCTCTTCCAGGGTGCGCCTCAGCTCAGGAATCAGAGCTTCAGATTCGGAGCTCAAATCGGCCACGACATAGGCCACCAGTCGACTACCCCGGGAATGACCGCTCGGCGGGTCCTCCAGCACCACCACGACAGCTTCCCGCAGGCCGCGATGTTGTGCCATCACCGACTCGATCTCCCCCAGCTCAATGCGGAAGCCGCGGATCTTGACTTGCTGATCTATCCGGCCAAGGAAATCCATCATGCCGCTAGCCAGGACCCGGACTCGATCACCGGTGCGATACAACCGCGAGCCAACCGGAGATTGCGGTAGTGGATCGGGAATGAAACGTTCGGCGGTCATTCCCGGGCGCTCGAGATATCCCCGAGCCAACACCACCCCTCCTAGATACAACTCTCCGGGCGCACCAATGGCTGCCGGCTGTAGCTCAGCACCCAATACGGTGGCACGAATATTTGCGAAGGGACGACCGATCGTCACGGTGGGGTTGCCTGGATCGCAGCGCTCGAAGGTGGCGGCGACAGTACTCTCTGTCGGCCCATAACCGTTGAACATCAAACGCCCGGGCGCCCATCGTCGAACGATTTCCTGCGAGCAGGCTTCCCCCGCCGCCACCAGTAATCGCAGGCTAGCGATCTCTGGCTCCAGAACTGCCAACATGGCCGGCGGCAGCCCAGCAACTGTGATTCGCCGCCGGTTCATCAATCGACGCAATTCGAGGCTAGCAGTCAGCTGCTCACGCGGCGCCAGTTCGAGAGTAGCCCCCGAAGCCAGGGCGAGCACAATCTCCCAGATTGAGGCGTCGAAGCTGAGAGAGGCGAACTGCAACATCCGATCGTCGCTTCGGAGACCTAGCTGCCGGCGCATGGAGTACTGCAAAGCGTGCAGGCCACGATGATGTAGCAAGACACCCTTGGGCCGGCCAGTCGACCCTGACGTGTAAATGATGTAGGCCAAGTGATCGACTCCCGCTCTGAGCCTCATATGCTCGGCCGATGACGGGGAGAACTGCGCGCCAACCTCATCGAGGCAGATCATCTTCGCCACACCGATTGCAGCAACACGGGAGCGTAAGTGACTCTGGGTGAGCAGCACCTCGACACGTGCGTCATCCGCCATGAACGACAAGCGGCTGGTGGGTGCGGCCGGGTCGAGCGGCATATAAACTCCACCCGCTTCGAGGATCGCCAGCAGGCCAATGATCATCTCCAACGATGGCTCTGCTGCCAGCCCAACCCGGCATTCCGGTCCGATCCCGAGCGCCTGCAAAGACTTGGCGAGCCGAGCTGTTCGGCGCTCCAGTTCGCGGTAAGTCAATGTGCAGAGACCACCCGCGGACGCGTCCTCCAGCCGTAACGCCACAGCATCGGGGGCCTGTCGAACCCGGTTACGGAAGTGTTGAGGAAAGGTGAAAAGGATTCCCGAGTCAGCTTGTGTATCGTTCCACTCGACCAGCATCTGGTGCTCGGCACCGGGCGCCAACAGCGATAGCTCGCTGAGGCGCTTCCCCGGATCCGCCACGGCGCTCGACAACAACTGATGGAAAGCGCGACCAAGACGCATGACCGTTGAACGCTCAAAAATATCAGTGTTGTAAGCCACCAGCCCGGCCACGCCATGGTCACCGATGGCGGCTCCAGGGCCGGTGGAGCTCGACTCGAGGTGAAGAGCCAAGTCGATGGTTGACGTGCGAAGCTCGAGCTCCATCGGGCTCCACTCGAGCCCCGGCAGCTGAACGTCCTCTACCGGTGCGTGATGAAAGGCCAAGATAGCCTGAAACAAAGGATGACGCCCTGGATCCCGCTCGGGATGCAGCTCGTCTACGAGCCGATCGAACGGTAGATCCTGGTGTCCGTAGGCCGCCAGGCAAACCACCCTAGCTTGGCTCATCAGTTGCTCAAACGTGGTCTCAGCTGTGAGATCAAGACGCAGCACTAGATTGTTGACAAAAAATCCAAGAAGACCCTCGATCTCTTGATGGTTGCGATTGGCAATCGGCGAGCCGATCGCAATGTCATGCTGCCCCGAGAACCGATGCAGGAGAGTGATATAGCCGCTGACCAAGGCCATAAACAGCGAGACTCCACCCTTGACGGAGAGCTGCTCGAGCGCGTTTGTCAGCCCGGCGCCGAGAGCGATCGGTAGTGCAGCGCCACGAAACGTATGCATCTCAGGACGCGGCCGGTCGAGGGGAAGCTCGAGCGGCTCGAGCCCGGCGAGCTGATCGATCCAATACGACAATTGTTTCGCTAGGATCCCCGCGCTCGACTCCTGCCGCTGCCAAAGCGCAAAATCGCGGTATTGCATCGGCAGCTCTTTCAACGGCGACGGCCGGTCGTCGATCAAGGCTTGGTACAGAGTCGCCAACTCATGCTGAAAGATGCCCATCGACCAGCCATCGAAGATGACGTGATGCATATTGAGGACAAGCGTATGCTCACCCTCGCCTAGCCGTACCAGCCACAGTCGCGCCAGCGGACCCTGCGCAAGGTCGAAGGGCCGACTCACTTCCTCGCGCAGTAGGCGCTGAAGGCCAGCACTGCGATCTCTCGGCGCCAGATCCGCCAGATCGACGACTGGAACGGGCCGCTGCCAGGTCGAATGGATCCGTTGGTAAGGCCGGCCGTCCACTGTCGGAAATGTCGTCCGTAGCGCTTCATGACGGCGTAGAATCTCTTGCCAGCAAGTCTCCAGAATCGCAATATCAAGGTGGCCAACGAGTCGATAGGCGTTGGGCATGTTGTAGCCCGGATGAGCGGGCAACAGCTGATCGAGGAACCAGAGACGTTGTTGGGCGAAGCTCAACGGCCAGCGATCGTCCGTAGAATGTTTCCCCTGCCGCGATCCTGATAGAGGACCGGGTTGCATGGCCCCTTTGTCCTCTCCCAGGGCCTGCTGGATAGCGGCGGCCTGCTCAACGATCGTCGGCCTCTCGAACAAACTCGACAATGGCAGGTCAACGCCAAAGTACCGTCGCATGCGACTGATGATCTGAGTGGCCAACAAGGAGTGCCCGCCCGCCTCGAAGAAGTTGTCGTGCACCCCCAGATGCTCAACCTGACGACCCGTGGCGCGGAGCACATCACTCCAAATCTGTACCAACATCTCTTCGACAGGCGAGTGGGGGCGAGTCGAGATCGGCGACTCTGCCTCGGCCGTCACAGTTCCCAGTCGACTGCCAACGGGGGCTCCTAGGCCAAGCTGTGCCCGGTCGACTTTGCCAGTCGGTGTCAAGGGCAAGGCAGTGAGGATGAAAAAATCGGCCGGCACCATGTAACTCGGCAACATCGAGCTCAAAAAGGCGCGCAGTTCTCCCCCAGACAGCCCTGTGACCGCAGCGTCAGCGCTGCTCGACACGATGTACGCCATCAAGCTGGCACCGCGGTTGTCGACTGCACTACGGTTGTCGACTGCACCGCGTTGCAGGACCACCACAGCTTCGGCGACTTCTGGATGCTCGGTCAACGCCGCCTCGATTTCCCCTGGCTCGATTCG
>JAJCXQ010000637.1 GCA_029263355.1 Acidobacteriota bacterium
GTGAAGTGAAGGGCCGGGCCGGGAGACCAGCGCCGGGTCCGAGGTGTCTCTGGTTGGCTCATCGGACTCTCGAAGAAGAGGAGTCAGAGCTCGAGGTAGACGGTTCGTACCAGATCGCCGATGTCCAGGCGCGTTCCTGGAGCGTAAGACCCACCACGATCCCGGCTCCCTTTACATCGGTCTCCAGATCGACTTCACCAGTTTCCGGATCGACGGGAGGACTGCATTGCTTCGCGTCGAAGTCCCCGTCGTCGCATCGAGCCGGTGTCGAGAGGCGATCCCAGCACGGGTTATCCTTTCCGCCGATAGAGAGGCATTGACGAGTGCTCCAACGGCAGGTTGGATTCTCCAGGACACGAGCGTAGTAGAAGGCGGATTGAGAAGGATCGAAGGTCTCGTCGACCCAGATCGCGCACAAAGTATCGGCCCCAGGTGCTGTGGCCTTCGGCTCACAGGTATTCAAATCGACGTAGCTTTCTACTAGGGGATAGCTGGCATCGGCCGGAGCGGAAGCGACGTTGAAGACCCTTTCTTGCAAGGCACCATCGTCGTCGACCCAGCCCTTCACGATCTGGATGCGCTGCAGCTTGGTATCCAGACCGCCGGCGAGATCAGCCGCGGCCATGACTGCGAAGCGAGGAAGAGCGGTGGGGGCTGGCGGCGCTGGCAAGTCTGAGCCCATGGGAACCCCGCCCTTGTACCCGGCTGTGGCGAAGTCCGGCGAGCCACAAACCTTCGACGAGTAGTCCCAACCGCCGAAGAAACGCACTGTGGGCCGGATTCCGCTGGTGGCATAGGTTTCCCGGGCCCGCAGGTTGTCGAAGATTGAATCGCGGGTGTTCTCCTCGGCCCAGACTGCGGTCAGGCCACCCGGATTGTCTTCGAGGCGACCGTGCTCTGTGTCGCCTTCCGAAAGACGCAACTCCTCGGTGCTGTCCTCCACGCCGTGGTGTCCCTGGTAGCTGGACTCCTCCGTTGCACCCGGTGTGCCGTTGTGAGTGTCCGTACCACCGACGAAACCCAGCTTGTACGGATTGACTCCAAGCTCCGACTCCCCGAGGAAGATCCCCGCCTTGAGCACTTCGCGGAAGAAGGCGTTGAAAGTCCCACCAGTACTAGGGCTGGCCGGGAATCCCTGCTTTTCAGCGCTCAGCAGAGAGCCTTCCGGGGAGCCGTAATCCGACGGACCGTAGACTGGTTGGTCACCGATCAGGTCGGCTTTCGAGTATAGCTCGTGCCGGCAGAGCTCGTCTTGCGTTCCCACGCCCACCCGGCACTCGGAATTGCCCTTGGTCTGGTGGATCTCCCCAAGGCGCTCGTACCGGCTCTGGAACTCCGCCTCTTTCCGAGTGGTGGGAACGGGCAGCATTCCCTCCCAGCTGAGGTTGGGGTTGTGGGGGATAGTGAGGACATCACATCCCTCAGTGCTGTCGATGCAGTACTCTTGCAGATTCTGCCACAGCACCTGGGGACTCCTCATCACCGTGGAGTCATCGTAGGCGTTACCGGTTTCGAGGTAGCTGATGGGGAGGCCAGGGACGTTATTGTTTCGGAAGATCACGTTCCGGTGCCAGTTGGCCCCATCCGGCATGCCGGTCCACTCGTAGCCAATGAAGGCGGTGAACTCGCACGGACTGTTGGCCTGGTTCGCCGCCGCTTGGACATCTTGCCAGACCGAGACCGTGTAGGGCTGACAGCCCGGCTCACCGTCTCCACAGATCGGCTCGCGAATCGGTGTGTCCGAGTACATCTGAGCGCCCCAGATGCCCAACGGGATGCCTGCGACCTCCCCGGTTGCGCTCACTTTCGCAACGGCGAACCGCATGCTCTTACATGCCAAGGATTCATTTACCCAATGGCACGGAGCGTTCTCCACGTCTTCTTCGAGCTTAGTCGTCTTGCAGGTGAAGCAGGCGCGCACCTCGCCGAAGTACTCGGAATGATCAGTCACTGCAAGGAAGTCGAGCGGACGATCGAGCTTGTGTTCTCGGGTCGCCTTGCCAAATTCATCATAAGGCGGTAAAGGTACGGATGTTCCCTTGGCGAAGGCGAAGGCGTCCTCCGGCGTGTTCCGGGTGCTCAGGGTAATCGCATCGAAGGAGTAGGCCGTGTGGGAGTGGAGATCGCCGAAGTAGACATTCTTTGTCGGGTTGTGACCCTGCCCCTCGCAGGCTGGCGGGACAGCTGCCGTCTGCGCCGCAGCGGCGCTCGCGGAAATCGATATCAAGATCACAAGCCTCGTCACATCGCACCACGCACTTCGCACACTTAGGGTGGAAATTCTCTTGCGCATCGTCGGTCCTCCTGATCTGTTCGGCGCCTCGCGGGCGCACTGGTAGTTGTTGGCCTGCCAGATGAGTCAATTTCACTTAGCGATATCAATCTCGCTTGAGAGCAAAGAGCAAAGGGGCGAGCCTCGAGCGTGGCGGCTGCCAGCCAATCCGCCAGAAACCGGTGCATCTCTCGGTGCAGAGGCTCGGCTCCTGGAACGTGGGGTCAGTGGGCCGAACGACGACGGCCGCGCGGTGCTCCCTTGCTGGAGTTGTCTTCCACTCCCTTGGCCAGCAGGATCATCGACAGGAGCTTCGCCGATTTGGGGCCACAGGCCGCCGGATTCGGGTTGAGGTAGGCTCGCTCGGAGATTCGGATGGGATCGGCGAGTGAGAGCAAGAGCTCGTCCTCCAAGTCCGGCTCTTGCGGATCGTGGATCACGGTGCAGAAGTCCGAGCCCAGGAGCGCGGCGGGATTGTTCCCGAAGCAGGTTTTGAAGGCCGGGACGAGCCGGTCGCACTCGTCGATGCCGAACAGATCCGGCTTGCCATCCTTGACGTCGTATCCAGCGCTTCGAGGGCCGCTCTCACCTTGGTGTCGAGTTCTGCGAGGGTCATGGTTTCGTTGTCTGTGAGAGTGGTCATGACGAGTACTCCTGTAGTGGTTGAGGCTCGTGCTCCGTCCGAGGAGACCGACCTGGCCAAGACTCCCCGTCAGTGGACGGCACTGGGCCGGCCCGAGGGTTCTTTCGAAGCGAGTCCGACGAGATGGCAGTGCTAAGAGCAAGCAAGATGCCAGGAGCCTCTTCTACGCGGTTTGCCGGCATCCAAGACCTATCGCAGAGGCCGATCTAGTGGGTTATCGACCCGGGCAGGCCGGCCTGCGGAACCGTCGAGGGGCGTCGAAGGATTGCGCGGCTAAATCTTGATTTATATACGGCTTATCTGGAGGCCAGCTGTGCTCGGGGGCTGTGGTGCCGTGGTCTCCCGCCGCTGCCCGACGCCCGACAGGCCACAGGATGGCGTACCACCACAGGACGGCACATCACCACTGTGAGCACGCACCCCTGCGCCAGCGGCGTGGGTCGAGCTTCATCGAGCTTCATCGAGCTTTGTCAAGCACTTCGTCGAGCTTCGTCGAGTCCCTGGCCAGGCCAGCGACGACTTTGCCGTTGTTACCCCATAGGGTGCGAAAATTCGGCTGACGTTCAGCCGAGCGCAACGGTACGGCGAGACCGCGCCAGCGCAACGAGGACAAACACCACGCCGATGGCGGCGATGGCGAGCAGTTGCGGCCACACCACCGCCAGCCCTGCGCCGCGGAACAGGATCGCCTGGGCGAGGCTGACAAAGTGCGTGGTCGGTGCGGCCAGCATGACGGTTTGTACCGCGTAGGGTGCAAAAACTCGGCCGAACTCTCAGGCGGCCTCGCGATGGTAGTAATTCAGTAGCCCACCGATGCGTCTGCGCCGCTGAACCTCGGCGCCCGGGTTCGACGGTGGCGGTGCCCGACTCAGCAGTCGGTTGTCGAGCCCTTGATGGTTCCTCTCGTCATGGTAGTGCTCGACATACTCCTGAACGAGCAGCTTCAGGTGGCTCTCGCCTAGCACAACGACTCGATTGAGGCATTCCTCCTTGATGGACCGAACGAAACGCTCGGCGTAGGCGTTCAGATTCGGGCTCCTAGGCGGCAGTCTGATCGGTTGGACACCGCTGCTCCGCAGGATCTCGCAGAAGGCACGAGTGAAGAGTGGATCTCGATCGTGAACAAGTACCGCGCGCTGCACAGAAAGCCGTCAATCGCATCCGTGAGATTCCGGGCCATTTGTTCCATCCATTCGCCATACGGTTGGGGATGGATGCCTGCGATTTCTACCCGCCGGGTCTTCAGCTCGATAACAAACAGCACGAAGAAGCGTTCGAGTCCTCTCAGGGTGAGCACTTCCACGGTGAACAGATCGGTTGCCGTCATTCCTTCCCAATGTGCCCTCAGGAACGTCTTCCAGGGTGTTCGCCGACTTCGTTCAGGAGCCGGCCCGATTCCATGCTCCTGCAGGATTCGCTTCACGGTATTGCAAGCGATCTCGTGTCCGAGGTTGCCGAGCGCTCCGCGGATCCGCGTGTAACCCCATTTCGGATTCTCTCGCGCCATCCTCACCACAAGCTCCGCGACATCCTGTGGCGTCATCGGTCGAC
>JAJCXQ010000638.1 GCA_029263355.1 Acidobacteriota bacterium
CGACCACGTTGCCCAAATCCACCAGAAAACTCGAGTCGCCTGCAGACCCACCTGAGGTGATCAACCCCTGGGAAGTGGTCGCGGTACCCGCCACCACCTCGAGTTCTGGAAGCACCGGGAGCTCAACCTGGGCTCCTACGATCGGCGAAGCCGACTCAATCTCGATCTCATACCGGAAGATCTCACCCGGCTGCACCGAGCCTAATGGTGCCGCCAAATCGACGTCACCAACTGTGACCACAGTCAACTGCGCTAGGGCTGGCTGCGAACCCGAGACAACCAGCGCCACCAACAAGAAATTGACAAAGCGATGCCACGAATGACCCATGGGTCACCTCCATTAGGCAAGTTCGAGCAGCTTTTTTCTGCTTCTCAGCAGCGCCGCTACAAAAGAACTTCGATTAGTTTTGGTACGGACCGTCGAACACGACGTCGCCCGTCACGAAAAGCGAAATATGCCTGCCATAAATACGGCGATCTGTGGTCATCACCAGATTGGTGGTGAGGTCACAAGTACTACCCAGTGGCAACCGGACGACCGCATTCGTGACAGGAGTCGCCACCTCGACTGTCGCTTCGTACCGGTAGCTTTCCCCCGGTACAATCAAATTTAAAAGAACGGTCTGGTCGACATCACCAAGGGTAAAGACACTGAGCTGGGCTGCAACTTGTGACGATAAAGAACTGAATAGTATCAGTCCCAAACAAGCAATTTTGGCAAGGCGAGGGCATAGAGCACCCATGGGTCACCTCCGTTAGAAACGTTTTTTAACAGCTTTAGCTGCTGTAAGGCGCGGCGAACGTCAGATCGCCGGTCAAGAACACGTAGAGTCGGTGGCCAGCACGAATCCGCACGGTGGGTGGCACTTCGGAACCGCGGCGCAGCAGCTCACCTGCCGCTTGCTCGAGTTCGCGCGAGGCGCCTTGCAGCGCCAACTCGCCGGGCGAGAGCCGCAGCTCGCCACCGTCCGGCTGCGCGGCAGCAAAGCCTGAGCTGAGTAGTGACAACAACAGTGCGTTGCCGAAGACTCGAGCCGTGTGATGGTTGACGCGGTCGTGCAAACCACTTCGCCCCTGGGCATCAACAGCTGGGACGCCTTCGTCGACATCGATCGAGCTGCCATCCGGCAACAAAAAACGTTTCCACGTCACTGCCAAGCGGTTTTGTCCCGTCTCGATCCCACTCGCGTACTCGCCGACGATCCGGCTGCCACGAGGGATCAGCACATCACGGGAGCGCACGGAATCCAGCACGTCACGAGACACCACCGCCAGCACTTGCCCAGGTAGATCGGAGTTGATCTCGGTCAGCAGTTGTGCGCCGATCAGCGTACCCTGACTCAGCACGTAGGGGCTCGGCGGCCGGCGCAGAGCATCGTGGTGGAGGGTCTTCGGCAGTTGATCGCGGCGCTCTCGAGAGCCGCTACCAGAGAAGGCTTCAGTACCTTCACCCACAGCTGGCGACTCTTCGAGTAATCTCGTCAACGAGCGCCCCTGCTCGTCGATGTCTCTAAACATCGCGGCCAGCTCAGGCGGCAGAACGCTATTGCCCGCCGTCCCGGGGCCTCGCGAGGCGACGCGGTGGCGCGAAGAGTGCGGGATCGGCTCGGAGAACGCTCTTTGGACACGCGCTGAGACCCTGCGCTCCGGCAGCGTTTGGAGAATAGGATCCACCGGCGCCTGGTGCTCGAACATCATAGGCGGCGCCACCGGCACCACCTCAGGCGGTGGTTCCTCCAGCAGCTCCATGGGTTCCCGGGTCGAGGCCGCCGTCGCCACCGGCTCCGTGCGAATGATCTCCCTCTCCGAGCCCCGAGTCAGCAGGATCGTCAAAGCGCCCAACAATCCTACGACCACTACCGCCGCAGCAGCGATACGCCGCCGATTGAAGCCAGCTGTTGCCGGCTTCGGCCTTGGAAGCCGCGGTAACTTCACCGTCCTACCTCCCGGAGCAGATCGAGCCGCGCTTGCTTGCCGCCCCGTCCGGGCAAGACCAGCACTAAGTGCTCGGCGACCCCCGGCACGATCATCAGCTGCCGGTCCTCCGAGTCGACGCGGAAGTTGACGACCACGTCCTTCCCCTCGCGGACTTCGAACACCGCCGGTAGAGCGCGCATCTCGGGAGGCATCCGGAGGTACGTCCGTTCGCCGTCATCAAAGACAGCGGTCGGCCGCCAAGGGAACCGGGGACGACCCTTCAGCCAGCGTCCTTTCTCCACCTCTCGGTAGTCCCAATGCAGATCGTCTATCCCGACTGTCGCTGCGAGCACTGTTCCAGCTGGCTTGATTGATTGTTCCGCCTCTCGGGCGAGACGCAACGCAGCGCGGGTTGTCCACCGCTCGATCAAATCGTCCGGGTAGTAGAACGAGATCTGGCGTTGGTAGGAGCGTTGCGGGTTCGGGTCTTCGGCTTCGAGCTCACCGCAAGGTAGTAGCTCGAGCAAAATGTCGTAGATTCGACGATCAGTCGTAATCAGAAGTGACGTCGTTTTGTCGCAAGTTTCGGCCGCTTCGAAATCGACCATCGGACGCACACCCACTACCGGTGTCGTGCCTCCCGGTCCGGTCGACAGATCGAAGGTCTGCCAATGCACAACGTCGCCCGAAACCACGTCGAGCACGGTCTCGCCAGCCTCGAGCACGATCGAACAGATCCGCAGCGGCGCGCAAACCAACACCGGCTGGCGGTGCCCGTACGGGTAACGCGACATCGTCCCCTCAGTGAGGATCTCGGTCACCTCACCCCCGCCGTAGGCCACCGCGGCATCGCGGACGGCGTCTGGGACGGGATCCGCCCTCGCTTCGTCCATCCAGGCCTCTGCCGCAGCTGGCGGCGCGGCCGCCACCGGTGAAGCACCGATCCACAACAGGCCCACCAGGATCCCAACGGTAACGATCATCGTGACTCTCCTTCCACCTGAGCCGTCTGCGCCCAGGTCAAATTGGTGACTATGAGGCCCAGCGGGTTGCGGTCACTGACCCGTGAGCGTTTCCTTGATGGCAAATCAATCTCGAGCACCGCAGTCCAGGACGACTGGTCAACCAGTCGACCACTCGCTCGACCGTAGCTCGACTCCGTCCACTGCATCTGCCAGCTCTTCTCCGACAGCGGCAAGATCGAGCTGACATGGACCGACCGGAAGATCTCGATGCCCAGACGCCGGGGATCGTTCACCGGGTCCGCGAAGTAGGCATCGATGACGGCGCGGACCGGGGCACTGGCATGCACCAGGGCGCGCTTCCGGTTGTGGAACAGCGATCGGCGGTCCGAGACAATGGTCCGCAGGTCGACGATGAATCCCGACAGCTCGTAGCGGACGAGCGGCTCGCTGTCGCGCAACTGGCGCGCATCTCCGGCGTAGATCGTGCGGCCCAACGGGTCGACTTCGACCACATGCACCACGACGCGCCGATGAACGCTCAGCTGCACCAGCCCCACAACCAGGATGGCGATCACCGCCAGCGCGGTGAAGAACGCC
>JAJCXQ010000639.1 GCA_029263355.1 Acidobacteriota bacterium
CTCTAGGGTCCAGGTGCCCTCGGGACTGTGCCCTTCCAGGGCTTTTAGAGCGGGGATGTCGAGAACATCAAAAACCCGCTCGAGGTCACCCAAGGTACGGCTGCCGCGATCGTGGAGCCGTACTTTGCCACAGCCTGTTGCCGCGGGTGGTACCAACGAGACGACAAGATCGTCGACCTTGGGATGCTCGAGTTCGAGATGAATCTCGAGCTCGCCAATCGGCTGCTGGTCACCTACCGCAACACTGAGACTCGAAGTCTTTCCTGCCCGTAGATCGACGTCCTGACGGGCGGTGTGGATCGCCTCATAAGATGGGCGCACCGGCGCTGCCAACTCGACCGCCCTGGTGCAGTCGACCCTGCCGTAGCCGTAGAGTTTGCTGTGGCCGTTGTCGTCGTAAGCGCCGCCTGCGGGATCAATCTGCACGCAGCATTCCTTGAGGATCTCCTTGACTTGGTGCCAACGCAGGTCCGGGTTGCGGGCCAGGATCAACGCCACGGCGCCAGCCACTCCGGGACAAGCGCTCGAAGTGCCGCCGAAGGAGTTTGTGTAGTGGCCGTCGAGGTCACCGAGGGTGTCTTTGCCTGAGTTGTATCCATCAGCGCCGGAGCGGTCCGTGCTCCAGATCCCGGGGGTACGGGTTGACTCCCGGAAGTCGTTGGACGGAAAGGCACACCAGATGGCGTCGCCGTAATCGCTGTATTCGCTGCGCTTCCCTTCGTCGTTGCTGGCCGCCACCGTAATGACTTTGTCGAGGCTGGCGTAACCGTCGTTGTCGACGCTCTCATTGCCGTTGCCCGCCGCCCACACGATGACGCAGCCTTTGCCATTCCGGCCGTGCTCAACCACATATTCGATCGCCAACCGGGTGGAATCAGGAATCGGGTACACCGCGTAATGGCGCGGGTCGTCGGGATTACGGAAGTGTCCGTCCGGCGGCCCCCAGCTGCAAGAGATGACGTCGGCGCCGTTTAGGGCCGCCCAACAGAAGGCGTCGGCTTCGGCCTGCGAGCCGAGGCCTGAAACCAACCGAATCGGCAGCAAGCGCGCCCGCGGCGCGACGCCGGATGCGCCGTACAGGCCGTCGGCACAGGCGACGCCAGCGCAAGCTGTACCGTGGTTGTCACCGCCACTCGGTCGTGGGTTGTCGTTGCCGAGCGAAACGTTGCGCGGCGCGACAATCTTGCCGGGCGTCTGGAATTCTTCATGGTCGATGTCGACACCGTCGTCAACGATAGCGATCACGATGCCTTCACCCTCGCTGTGCTCCCAGGCTCCTTCGACGTTGGCGTGCTCATCGATGACTCGGCGGCCGATCTTGGTCTTCTTGAGGTGCCATTGCTCTGGAAAGATGCCCCACCTTCGGACTTCGCGCACCAGCTCCGGGTGAACACAATCGATCGCTTCTTCGTTGAAGAGCTTGTCGGCTGCCGAAAACACTTCGGTGCCGCAGCCATCGGGAGCCGCGACAAAAAACGCGTTGCGCGCGTAGTGGAGCTCACGCTTGAGCTGCAGTCCAGACTCGCGAAGGATCTTCCGGCAGGTTGTCAGCGAATAGTGGTTGTGGAACTTGACGAAGAGATTTTCGGTGTAGAGCACCGGCTCGCCGGTCACTCGATCGTAGAGCACACGGCCAGCAAATCGAACCTCTTTCTCCTGCTCCAAAGCTCGACGAAACTCATCTCTGACGGCAGCGCGCTTACGTGCCGCACGCACCTTGAATACCTCGACGCCAACCGCTGGCAGCTGAAACAGTGGCTCGACGAGATCCAGCGCCTGAAGACCGGCTTGTGAGTGGACACTGGCTGCGATGGGGCGGTGGCTGTGGGTCCGAACGGCAACGTACTGACTGCTGACATGCAGGCGGTAGGCCTGCCCTTGGCGGCCACCATATCTGAACGTAAACATTCGTACCTCTCCTCCCGTTCTCGAGTCCGTGGGCGAGTGACATCCCAGACTGTCGATGTTGATTCGCCCCTAGATGCTAGCATCCCTTAGCGGGCCTGCCCTACGTCGATGCCGGACCTCGATACAATGACGCGATGAGTGCCACTGATGTCAATGATCCAAGCGCTTGCCTGCGCCCCAGCCGCTTCGTCGATAGCGCTGCACCAGAGGTTGTAGCCTTCGCCCGCTGCGCAGTGGGAGCAGCTGAGAGCCATGTCGACAAGGCTCAGCAACTGTATGTGGCGGTGCGCGATGGCCTGCGCTACAACCCATTTATCGTTGAGCACGACCCGCAATCGTTCACTGCCAGCCACACTCTGAAGTCCGGTTTCGGCTTCTGCGTCACCAAGGCTGCGGTACTGGCGGCGGTGGCCAGAGCGGAGGGGATCCCGGCACGCCTCGGCTTCGCTGACGTACGGAACCATCTGACCACTCCCAAACTACAGCGTCTGATGGGGACCGATGTCTTCGCTTACCACGGCTACGCAGAGCTCTGGCTCGGCGACCGATGGGTCAAGGCGACGCCAGCCTTCAACGCCAGCCTGTGTGTTCGAGCTCGCATCCGGCCTCTCGACTTTGACGGCGAAAACGACTCGATTTACCACCCCTTCGATCTCGACGGACGACGTCACATGGAATATCTGCGTCATCGTGGCGTCTTCCTAGACATCCCCTTCGACGCCATGATGAGTTGTTTTGCCGAGCTCTACGGCGAGATCGGCCCCACGCGCACAACCACCAACGCAGACGTTAGCGCCAGCGAGTTCGAGCGCGACGTGACGACCTGATCTTCGACTCAACGGGTCGCAGCAAAGAAGTCGCGAAAACGCGGCGAGAAAGCGTCAGCGCTCGGCGATAGGTCCGGAGCGTCGCGACGACAGGCGGCGATGTCTTCTGTTGCCAAGCCACGAAGGGCGAAGTCGGTCTCGCCCCCGAGCAGGAATAATGCATATCGCGCGGCGCCACGGAATAGGAGCCCGTGGGCCCGAGGCTCCGGATCCAAGAAGTCGGCGGCGGCGACAAGCTCGATGGTGGCCTGATAGTCGCCGGTGAAGAAAGCATCCGCTATCTGGCGAAGCTTCAGCGGTGGTGGTCCGCGGCGGGTACGCCGAGGCGGCGACGGCCTAGTCGCTGGCGGCTCGCTGACGGATGGCGTCGGCAGCACGGGCGGTGAGGTTACGGCCTGAGGCACTGCTTCTCCAGAAGCAGCTTCTCCAGAAGCAGCTTCGGTAACCTGCACCGCAGCCGGTCCAACAGCCCCTGGTCCAACAGCCCCTGGTTCGACAGCCTCGGCCCCTAAGGGTTCACTGCCAGAGCTCGGATCGTCGAACATCTCCGGAGTGGACAGTTCAGCCTCTTCAGCACCAACAGTTGACGGTGGATCTTCTGCCGCTTCGGGCTCGGCCGGCGGGGGTGGCGTTGGCGGTGGTGGACGACGTTCGACTTCGATTTCCTCCCACAATTCGCGCAGCCGCGTCTCGTAAGCCTCGAGCTGCCGGCTCACCCGCTTCGCCAACACAGCAGTGTCTTTGAAACCGGTGACGGATTGTCGCTGCTCCGCCTGCTCCAACCCTCTTTTGGCGGCTTGCAGCAGACGCTGCGCGCGCTCGAGGCTAGAGCTCAGCTCGCTGTCCCGTGAGTTGGCCTCGGCAAAGTCCGGATGACTCCGTAACTGTTGCGTTTGCTGCCAGGCCGCTTCGGCGATCGTAAGCTCACGAAACGCTTTCTGCCGGGGCTCATCCTGCGCAAAACCGCTTGCCGGGATCAGTGCCCACGCGATCGAGGCCACCGCCACGAGTCCCATGCCTCGAAAGGGCTGCAGACACCACACACCAAAAGAGCGCCGTTCACCAACCGATCTGTTCGAAATATCGATCACTATCAAAGTCCGAAAATGTAATGTGCTCCTCGACCTGAACATCGCTCGTCATCGTGACGACCCGTTCCTCAGTCCGACCGCTGGGAGGATAACGTACAGTGATGCGGTACTCACCCGGCGGCAGCCGCAAGACCACCGGCGTAAAACGTGAAGGCTGTAGCGCGGGCGCCTCTTCGAGATCGGAATTTACGAGGCCAATAATCTCACCCCAGGGCACGGCATCGATCAACAAAACCCCCGGGCTCAAATCTGCCGCCACGACGTCTTGCACTTCGAGAGCGTGGTTTTCCATAGAGTTTTGACGCGAGAGCACATAAACCACCAAGGCGAGCACCGCAGCTAAAATCCATCCGACCAAAATCATGTTTCGATTGGAATGCGCGACCGGCGGCCCCGCACGTTCTGTGGATGGCAGCTCGAGACTCGAGCTCGAACGAATGGTCGCGTCCAGCAATCCAGGGCGCGGCGGCGCTGACGATGATTGCGGCGACGGCGGCGCAAACTCGCCGCGACCAGTTGGAGTCGCGCGGGCCGAAGACGGAATTGACGGCAGGATCGGCTGTGCGTCCCCCAATATCTGTTGTTCTCCAACCGTCGGACGCTCGACCGCTTCGAACATCTGACTGGCGGTTTCTTCCTCCTCGGCATCACGTTTCAGCAAGGCCTCACCGAGCTCGTAGCGCAGCGTCTGCAGCACCGACAGGTCCCCGAAGTCGCGAACCGCCTGGTTGAGCTCTTTGAGCGCCTCGCCGGCTTGGCCGGTGTCCCGCAGACCGCGGATGCGCTCGACCGCTGGCGCCACCGCCACTGCCGGATCTGCTGGTAGTATGACCATCGTCGTGGGCTGCGAAGGCGACGTGGGCTGCAAGAGCAGGGTGCTCTCTTCCGTCGCTGTGGTCTGAGCAAGCTCTCGCCGACGGGTCTCCAACTGCTGGCGCAGCGTTGACCACCGCGGATCGTCACCTAGGCTTTCGCTGGCTTCCAGCAACTCCATCTCGGCCTCGTCGAGCTGGCCGTCTTGCAGCAGCGCCGAAATCGCCCCGACGCGCTCGACGATCGCCCGTTCGAGCTCCATCGGGGCTTGCTGATGATGTAACGCCCGCCGCGCCTCATTCAGCATCGGCCGAATCTGGGGCTCCTCGGGGGCCAGCACCAAGGCTCGCTCGAGCGACTCCACAGCTTCGGCGTATTTGTGTTGCTGGCTGGCTTGCCGAGCCATAGCGATCTGCAGCTCGAACGTTGGCATCATACGTGTAGCAAGCGTATCCGCCGACGGTCGAGCATCCGGCGGCAACGCCGCAGCTTCCGGGGGCAACGCCGAAGCGACGGCGGGCGATGGAGGCATGGGCTCGGACACAGCAATCGGGATAACCGGTATCGACAAGATCCGGGTCGCTTCGGTATCAACCGCCGTTGCGAGGGTTGGCGACGTGGGGTCGAGCCCGGGATCGTCCTCAGTCCTGACGTCCGGCAGCGGCGTCGGCTCGGCGAGGAACTGACGATTCAAACGACCCTGCGTGCTCCCTGATCGACGCCTGACACGGGTGACCGATGCCATCTCGGGAGGCGGCTGCAGAAGCTCCTCGACCTCACGCAGTGAGATCTCAGCTGCTGAAACGCTGCCGAGGGCGGCTGCGAAGCTCGCCGCATCCAGGTGCCGTTCATTCGGATGTTTTGCCAACGCGGTCAAAACCGCCTGCCGTACCGGTCCAGGCACTCGGCCGTCGGGATCTGTTACCGCAAAATCGAGCGGTGGCCTGAAAAGGTGGCCAGCGATCAACGAAGATGGTGTCTCGCCGGAAATCGGGAAATGACCGGTCAACAGCTCATAGAGCACCAGACCGAAGGCATAAAGGTCGCAGTGTCGGCGATCGACCTCGGTGCTATCGTCAAACGTCTCGGGGGCGGCGTAACGCAGCTTGCCGAGAAAGACGCCGGAACCGGTTGCGGGTCCGCCATCGTCGATGTCTTTGGCGACTCCGAGATCGATCACCTTGACCAGTAGCCGTGCCTCGATGTCACGGGTGAGCATTAAATTGTCCGGCGAGATGTCGCGGTGCGCCACGTTCAGCTGATGAATGTGGCCGAGAGCCCGCAGACTCTGGCGAGCGATTTCGAGGGCGAGCGGTAACCGCAGAGGCTCGCCATTCGCCAGCACTTCGTCGAGAGACCTGCCACGGATAAACTCCATGACGATGTAAGCGAATCCATCTTCGTCGATGGTGCAGTCGAAAATCTGAGCGATGTTGGGGTGCGACAACTGGGTCGCTGCTCGCGCCTCGGCCAGAAAGCGACTCTGCAGTTCGGGGTCTCGCTGCAAATGAGGTCGCATCACCTTGACGACACGCTCCTCGCCCAGCAGCCGATGGCGTACGCGGTAGATCGCCCCCATCCCGCCTTCCTGGATCTTCTCCAGGATCTCGTACTTGCCTTCGAGTTTCTGAATAGGAATCGCCACAGAATCGCTCAGATGTCTTAAACCGCCTAGCCACGAAGCCGTTTCGTCGACCAAACCGTCTCGGCCGCGAAGCTCTTCCCAGCCCAAACGACCATCGCATCCAAACGGTTTCGAACGAATCCATCAAGCTACGCGAACCGCGGGAACCTGTCAACCAGGACCCGGTGTCCGGCGCGGCCGGCGCAGGCTAGCCCACAAGTGATGGATCACCTATGATCATCAGACTCTTCGATCATCATCTCTAGCTTCGGGCGCCCAAGGCGCTTGCGAGCTCTCGTCAAGGAGAATCCCGTCCATGTCCTCAACCTCGACGCGCCGAACTCTCAACTCGATCACCACCCGCTGGCTCGTCCTCGTGCTTGCACTCCTGACGCCATCGCACAGCTCTGCCGAGGAGCGCGATGCCAAAGCCATCGAGCTGGCTCAAGGTGTGCTCACGACCATGGGTGGAGAAGACGCCTGGCAGGGCACTCGCTTCCTCCGTTTCAACTTCTTCGGCTTTCGCCTGCACCATTGGGACCGCTACACCGGCCGCCATCGTTTCGAAGGCACAAATCGCGACGGCGACAGCTACGTAGTGCTGCACAACATCAACACCCGAGAAGGCAGCGTAGTGGTAAATGGTAAGACCTTGAAGGGTGATGACAAGGCGACCTGGTTGAAGCGGGCCTACGGTGCTTGGATCAACGACACCTATTGGCTGATCATGCCCTACAAGCTTCTCGACCCGGGTGTCCACCTGACCTACGACGGCGAAGAGAAGATCGACGACATCACCTTCGACAAACTGAAGCTCACTTTCGACAAAGTTGGCCTGACCCCTGGTGATACGTACTGGGCCTATATCAACCGCGAAACCGGTTTGATGGAGCGTTGGGCCTACTTCCTCGAAGGTTGGGAGGACAACCGCGAGCCGACTGTCTGGCAGTGGTTGGACTGGCAGCGCCATGGCGAGATCATGCTCTCATCGCGACGAGTCAACATCGACGACGGTAGCGAGAGGCCGCTGGGTGACATCAAAGTCTTCGACAGCCTTCCCGACGAAGTGTTCGAATCCCCGACGCCGATAAAGGCCGACTGAGTCCGGCGACTGAGCCAGCGATGAGCTCCGCGGCGCACACTGTCCTGGTGGTCGATGACAACCAGGACAATCGCGACTTGATCAGCCGTCGGCTGCAGCGCGCCGGGTATACAGTGCTGGTCGCCGAAAACGGCCCGGAAGGGCTAGACATGATTCAACAAGGCGGCGTCGACTTGGTGATTCTCGACGTCATGATGCCCGGCCTGTCGGGCATCGACGTGTTGCAGATCGTACGCAAGAACCACTCCACCGCTGAGCTGCCGATCATCATGGCGACGGCCAAAAGTCAGAGTGAAGACATGGTGGAGGCGTTGAGCCACGGCGCCAACGACTATGTCACCAAACCGCTCGATTTTCCGGTAGTGATGGCTCGGGTCGAAGCCCAGCTGCGGACCCGGGAGGCTTCGCGGACCCAGGCGGAGCCGGCCGCGAAACCGGTCATGTTCGGAAGCATCGGGCCAGGAACCGTGCTCGCCGACAAGTACCGTCTCGAAGAAGAGCTCGGGGCCGGCAACTTCGGTTCGGTCTTTCGTGCCACCCATCTCGACTTCGAACAGTCGGTCGCCGTCAAAATCTTGCAAGCGCCGGTCGACAAATCGTCCGAGACGTTGGCGCGTTTCCGCCAAGAGGGCGCGTCGGCCTTCCGCCTCCAGCACCCGAACGTCGTGTCGGTTCTCGACTTCAGCTTCACCGGCTCGGGAGTCGC
>JAJCXQ010000640.1 GCA_029263355.1 Acidobacteriota bacterium
TCCAGCCATAGCAATACCCTCAGGCATGACGAGATACCGCAGTAGAAATGCGGAGCTCGGGCGCCACCAAACCCCTGGCAGGATGTTGACAATCAATAGCCAGTTACAGGCGGAAGCTTCGCGCGCTGCGCGCACGACCCCCTCCGGGGTTGAAAAGCCATTTGTTCTCAGCGCGTTGTGGCGCCAAGAGCCAGCAGGGAGGGGCTACTAGCCCAGAAGATCTTCAGCGACTGCACCGATCAGCGAAGCCCGACCGTCGTGCAGAAAAAAATGATCGCCGGCGAACATCCGAAGTTTGTACTTGCCGGTGGTGACGTCTTGCCAAGCAGAGAGATCCGAGCGCGAGACTTCGACGTCTTCCAGGCCACCGTAAACGGTCACTGGACAAGCCAGCAGGGGCTGCAGTTGCGGCTCATGGGTATCGTTGAGCTCGAAGTCACCACGCAGCAAAGGCAGCAGAAGTTGCATCAGCTCAGGATTGGCGAGCACTTCGACAGGGGTACCGTTCATCTCCCGAAGATGGTCGCAAAACTCGTCATCCGGCAGAAGATAGTGCTTGTCGGTATTGGATAGGTGAGGTGCTCGCCGAGCGGACACCAGAATCTTGACCGGTGTCGGGCCATGGTCGCGCTCGAGTCGTCGTGCCCACTCGTAACCGATAGCTGCTCCCATACTGTGGCCAAAAATGGCGAACGGCTTGTCGAGATAGGGCGCCATTGCGACGCTGAGTGCGTCGATCAAAAGGTCCATGCGGGTGAAAGGCTGTTCGCGCAAACGACGCTCTCGTCCCGGCAGTTGCACCGGCATCACTTCGATCTCTTCCGGCATCTCAGCCGACCATTCCCGGTAGCTGATGGCGCCGCCACCGGCAAACGGCAAGCAGAACAGACGTAACCGTGCCTGAGGGCGCGGTTTGTGGAAGGCGATCCAGGGATCTTTGAGCGTTGACTCTTTTAGCGATGACTGTGGCATATCCGTCTCCTCGGTCGCGGGAAGCTATCAAAGGAGTCGGAGCTGATCAAACTCTTGGATCGAGGCTTCACTAATGGCCGCCCGGAATCAGCTGAAAATCCCCAACATCGAGATCGAGGCCATCCCGCAGGCTGACGAATTTGACATTGAGCTCACCGATCGCCAGCGCATAAATACCGGCCGGTAGATGCGGCAGGCGGAAGGTGCCATCGGCGCGGATCTTGACTGAACCACTGATCGAGTTGTCCAGCCGCTTGAGTCGCACCCACTCGCCGACCAGCGGCTGCCCCTCCTGGGTCGCTCGACCGAAGACGCTGGCCGAACCTAGCGGCAACACCAGGCTGCTGCCAGCAAGATCTGCCTCCAAACGTGCTTGCCAGATCTCGATCTCAGAATGTGTCGCCGAGTCGTAAACCTGCAGAAACAGATCGACGGCTTGATCCGGTGGCCGATCGACCACAAAGCTGCCATCCGCCTCAGGCCAATAGCGTTCGACATGGCGGCGGGCACGCACCGATAGCGACCAGGGAGGACCCGGCCCAAGACCTGCCGGATCGGGGTCGAAGCGGATCCGCAGCTGGCGCCGAAGCTCCCCGAACCGCACCCTGGCCGTTTTCCCGCGCCGCACCCGCACCGTCCGAACCTCGGCATCGTCCTGCTCGATCACCGACGAGCCCAGATGTGTGACTCGAGGGCGATGGACTCGATAGTTGCCAGGCGCGAGGGGTTCGGACAAAACCTCGCCGTGGCTATCGGTCAGCAGCTCCGCCGATGCCGGCTGCAGCAACAGGCGGCAGCCCTGGCATGGCAACCCCGTTGCATCCTCCCAAACCACGACCCGGATCCAGCCCGCCCGCTCCATCTCGAAAATCAAGGGTTGGTCCTGCGACCGACGATCACCCGTCAGCTTGATCTCTCGGCTGGCATGCTCCGGTGCGGTCAACCGTAAGACCAACACCTCATCCCCCGGATCCGCGAACAGCACCTGCCCTTGCCCGTCGCTCACCGCTGCCACTGCTCCAGGCGGCGACACCGCCGTCAGCTCGACGTCGGATAAGGGTTGTCGGCTTTCGGCGTCGACCACGAGAGCTTTGACTTCGCGTCCGAAGGGGAGGATGATCGACTCCGTCTCTAGCCGTTGCCCCGGTTCCAGATCCACCTGCTGAGTCGCGCTCTCGAAGCCCGGAGCGGCAGCGGTCAACCGGTAGGATCCCGCCGGTAAGTCGAGAGCTGCGAAACGGCCCTCACGGTCGACCTCGAGCACCGTCTGGCCCTGGGACCCCGTCTGGCCCTGGGACCCCGTCTGGCCTTGGGACCCCGTCTCGATCTGGAGCGTCCCGGCCTCGAACGCCTCAGCCTGGAGCGACGTCGGAGATCGCTGATCAGCGGATTCAGCGACCACCGACACCACGGCATTTGCCGCTGGCAAGCCGTCGATCCCAATCACTTCACCGGCGACCGACGCCAACGGTTCCAGGCTACAACTGACCAAAACCGGTAACAACGAGTCCACTCTCTCCACCCGACGATACCCGGTCTTTTGACAGCTGAGGTGGACGTCTTGCTCTGCCGAAAGACCGCTCAGCCGAGCGCGCCCAGCGTCATCGGTTGTTGTTTCGAAATTGATCAACCCTGACGGCGTGCTGCCTTGCCGCGCCGTCACCAAGGCTCCCTTCAGCGGTTCCCCTTGCCAGTCGGTCACCTCAAAAGTGACCACCAAGCCGTCGGCGACGTCGATCTCACCGAGCTCCCACACCACCACCGAGTCCTCCGAGGCTCCGGTCTCCCGCCGAGCCTTGTCGCCGGTCGGCAGCTGAAACGGTGACGAACGATGCACCCGGCCCGAAGGCAGTAGGGTCTCCAGGAGGTACTCCCCGGCCGCCAGAGGTGGCAACTCGAAACGGCCCGCGTCGTCCGTCGCTACCTCCCGTAACAGCGGACTGTCACCAGCCTTCAAATCTCCCAGACCGAGTGGCATCGTAAAAGCCCGCCCAGACACCAGGCCAACCGGCACCACGCTAACCCGGGCTCCGGCCACCGCCCAGCTCGCGAGCAAGTAACGACCGGAGACGGCGAGGCCCGGTTCGAAACGAATCTCGACATCCGTCGGTTGGCCCGTTGACACCCAGGCTTCACGGGTCACATAAATTTGCTCACAGAGCACCGCTACCAAGCGGCCGCCACTGCACAGCATCGCCACCCCATCCGACACCATGGGTGTCATCCTCAGTTCGCCATCGGCGAGCGTCCGATCGCCGAACCGCACCAGCGCCGCGGGCTCTTCGGAGGCCAGAGGAGTCAGCTCCATCCAGCCATCTTCGAGCTCCATGGCAGCCAGCGTCAGCTCGGTCAGTTGACGGACCCGCCCAGTCGCGGGATCGAGAGCCGCTCGCCACTCCCCCGCCGGCACCACTCCGAGGATCGACCGCAGGTCGATCACCGGCTCGGGATCAGACGCCGACGACTGCGCCCAGGCCGGCGTCGTGTACAGAGCGGTGACCAGGCCCGTGACTAGCAGCAAAGACAGGTGAAGCCAAACGCGGAAACAGGCCACGAATCTCGCTCCGGTTACCGAGTAGATCAACATCGACATCAACCATGAGGTTATACGAAACCCCCGCGACCAGCGTCGCGATCGGATCTGCTAGTGTCGGCAGACGGTCCAGAATCTAAACAGCCCAAGATCCACTGCAGTCCAACCTCACGAGGAACCGGATGGCACTCGAAAAGCTCTCCCCGGAAGAGATCAACCAACGGCTCGACCAGCTGGACGGCTGGACACTCGAGAACGGCAAGCTCCACAAGGGTTATACCTTCAACGACTTCGTCACCGCCTTCGGTTTCATGGCAAGCGTCGCATTGGTGGCCGAAGGCATGAACCATCACCCTGAGTGGTTCAATGTCTACAATCG
>JAJCXQ010000641.1 GCA_029263355.1 Acidobacteriota bacterium
AAGGAAGATCGCGGTGGCCTGGCCACCGCGGGCAAACCGCTCACTTACGACTTACTCGTGCGGAATATCGGATCTCGGGACGCGACGGGTGTGGTGTTGCTCGAGACGATACCGGAGGGCACGGAGGCTCCTGTTTGGGCCAACGAGCTGTGGGTCTGCGAGGACCGTGATTGCCGATTGATTGTTGGCGATCTTGCCGCGGGTGCGGACGCGCAAGCGTTCACGTTCGTGGTGGTTCCGCATGAGGATCTCGATCCACAGATTACTCATATCGTCAATACGGTGACAGTCGTCGACGACGGGGCGTCGGGCGAGGACGAGGATCCGTCGAGCAACGTCTCAACGGTGTCGACTCCGGTCACCGCAACGCAGGGCACTGCGGAGCTCGTGGCGACCTTGGTGGATCGGTTCGTTCGACCGTCTGAGTATGATTTGCAGTCGGGCGATTTTGTCGTCATCGAGTATTCGATGACGGTGCGGAACGTTGGGGATACAGCGGCTGAGACCGTTGTCTATGTACCCCACTTCGATCCTGAAACCCGGTACATTTTGGGTTCTGCGGACACGGTGGGACCGGGCGCAGTGATCAGTGAGTATGTGGTCGATCCGCCGTACTTCTCGGTTGAGTTCGAATCGCTGGGACGTGGGGAAGAGCGGACGATCTTGGCGGCAGTTCGGATCGAGCGCGAGCGTGCGTTGGGGCTTGATTCCGTGCAGTCTCAGGGGACGTTGTCCTCGACGAGTCTCGCGGATGAGGTGCTGACGGACGATCCAGACACGGAAGAGGCACTGGATCCGACCGTGACGCCGCTGGATCACTTGGACGATGTGATCGACATCCCGACGCTGAGCCCCCTGGGGTTTGTATTCCTGTTCATGGGTCTCAGCGTTCTCGGATGGGGATTGATTCGGCGTCGCGATATAGCGGCGAGGTCGAGTCTCGTGTTGGTCCTGTGTGTCGGAGGGCTCGTGACGTCTGTGCCCGTACGGGCTGAAGCTCCCTTGGCCAAGGCCTTGGAGGTGGATGCGCCCTCGAGCGTCGATTGCCTGACCGGTTCGCCTGCGCGGCCGGTGCCGCAGTCTCGGTTCGGTACGGAGCTTTGGCCGGCGGGTCTTCGTCCGGCAGACCCGGCGGGGCAGGCCCTTCCGGCCGATCGTGACAGCACGCAGTACAACGGCTTCCAGCGTCCAGGTCGTGCGGGTGGTTTGGAGTTGTTCTATGACGTCGAGCCGCTTGCTTCGGGTGATGACGTCTACCTGTATACGGCCTATAACTCGGGCTTTCAGATCTGGGACATCACCGGTGCGCGCGCGAGCTCTCCGTTTCTGGAGTCCTCACGTGACGGTTGGGATGGTGACTTCTTCGAGTTCACGGATCCGGTGACAGAGTTCTACTTCTTGATCTGGGACGTAGCGGCGATTGATCCTCCGTCGTCGCCGGGCGAGACGTTTGTCGCGCTCGCTGGTGAGGGCGAGGTGGGCTTCACGGTGTGGGACGCCTCGAACAAGAACCAACCGGTGCAGCTGTACCAAGATGTAGGCAAGCCTGCGATGCAGGTAGATACCGCCAACATCGGTGGGCGCTCCTATGCGTTTGTCGCCTCGAGCAACGGTGTCCATGTCTACGACATGACTCGGTTGAGGGAGAGTGGGGCGTGTTCAGAGAACACGAACACGGCCACGATCCTCTGTGGCGGCAGTGCTAGCCCTGTATGGCGCGGTCGGCTCGGTCCATGGCCGTGGGGCCGGGCTGAGTACCTGGATGTGCTGGAGGCCCAGATTGAGGGCGTGACGCGCCATTTTGTGGCTGTCACTGATGGTTCTCCTGCGAACGGCCTTGGCGTAGAGATCCGGGAGATCACAGATGTCGCGAGCGGCTCGAGCGTGTCTCTGCTGCAGGGGCTGGACAGCATCTCGTTCGGAGTTCAGCTGTTCGAAGTCTTTGGTGAGTACTACCTTGCTGTGGTGACGTCGACGGTGCACGAGATCTACGACGTGAGCGACTGTTTGAGGACGGGGACGGGCTGCAGCTTGGGGACACCGCGTTATGCCACAGCGGTACCTCTTGAGAGTCAGAGCTACTTGTCTTTCTCGAAGAGCGATGGTCGGCCGTTTCTTCACCGTGGATTCCATTCACTGTGTAGCTCTCCAGCGGCGGTTGGTGCGCCTGATGGGGAGGCACTCTTAGACCTGACGGGGCTCGCGTCCGGTGAGGTGGTGGATGTGCGTGCGGATTCGTATCTCGATCCAGGGCATTCGTCGCCTCAGCGGCGCATCGACTATTGGTCGAGCTATACGGATCAGGCGTCTGATGGCTTTTCCGCCTTCGCTCCGCATGGCGGGCGGTTCTACGGTCCGTATTTCTACCGGGCAGGTCAGAGTCTGCTGGATGTGCATGTTTGGGATCCGGAGGATCCGCCACCGCTGCCTCCGGACGCCGCCTTCACATGGTCGCCGGTGTCACCGTATACGGGGCAAGGCGTGACGTTCACGGACGCGTCAACCGGGGGTGTTCCCGATACGTGGGACTGGGACTTCACGTTCGGGACTCCGGGTTCGGGATCGGGCCCGGTGGTCTCTGATGTGGTTTGGACGGGTGCGGGCCCGAAACTCGTGTCTCTGGAGGTGTGCAACCCCCAGGGTTGTGACCTCCGTCTCGAGACGGTAGATGTTGAGTCCGCGTTTCCGCAGATCGGGGAGACGGGGGCGGCACCGAATCCGGCGTTCAGTGGAGAGACGGTGGCACTGCTGGCCGAGGTACGAGGGGAGCCTCCGATCGTCTTGACATGGACAACCCCGACCGGGGACGTTCAAGGGAACCCAGCGTCTTGGCACACGGCAGGCGTTGCGCCGGGCAGTTACTCCGTCACGTTGCGTGCGTCCAACGAGCACGGAAGCGATTTCGAGGCGGTGGCGATCGACATCCTTGGAGCGGATGATCTCTTCATCACGCGTTGGGACGTTGTTTGTGAGATCTTCTGTGGCTTCGATGCCGGAACCGCGGTGGGTTTTGAGCTGGAGGTCACCGGCGATCCGAGTTCGTATCTCTATGATTGGGATGGGGACGATTTGGTCGATGAGACGGCGTCGGCACCTGTGTCGTCTCATGTTTACACGCTCAATGGGGTGTACTTCCCGCGGCTCGAGGTGCGCAATGACGAAGGCGCGAGCTCCTCGAGGGCGGCATTTCCGGTGGTAGTGATCAGTGGTGGGGCCGATCCGGAGCCGCCTGCAGCGCCGAGCGAGCTGGAAGCGATCGTAGACGGCGAAGGGATCGCGTTGTCATGGCAGGACAACGCGACCGATGAGACGAGCTACGGTGTGTATCGGCGCCGCCAAGGTGGGGGAGTGTTCGAAGAGCTCGCGATGCTCGGTGCCAGCGCTACGAGTTATATCGACAGCGAGCCGTTGGCGCCGGGCTCGGTGTATGAATACCAAGTTGCGGCGGTGCGTGGTGCCGACGTCGCTCGGTCCGAGGTCGTGTCCGTGGTGAGCGCGGATGTGATCTTTTCCGACGGGTTCGAGTCCGGCGATCTCAGGAATTGGCAGTAGGGCCGTAGGGCCGTGCGGACGTTTTGTATTGAGCTCCCAGCGTCGATCGCCGACCGCTGGGAAGCTGTCGCAGAGTCAGCTGGAGTCACCGTACCCCTCTGGCTGGCTCTTTGTGCGACCCATGTGGAGCGCCTTGAAGTCCCAGTGACTCAAGTGCTCCTCGAGCTGCCATCGGCCGCTCGGTGTGAGGTCGGTGTGGTTTGGGAGGTGAGGCGGTTTGGTGCTCAGCAGGCTAAACCGCGTTCGAAGCCGCGTCAGGCGATGGCGTTAAGACTGAGACACCGGCGCGAGCTCAGTGCGGGTGGCGGTGTAGGTCAATGAAGGACTCGCTTCGCGTGTTGCGTTGGACGTGGATGGTGGCGTCGCCGTCGAGCGTCCGTCAACCGAAAACTAGACAGGAGGTTAGTGATGATCAACAAAGTGATTCTGGTCGGCAATTTGGGGCAGGTTCCCGAAGCCCGCTCAACGCAATCTGGCGCGCGGGTCACCACCTTTTCGATCGCTACGAATCGCCGCTGGAAAGACAAGGAAGGTGAGCGGCAGGAGCAGACCGAGTGGCACCGCATCGTAACGTTCGGTCGGCAGGCCGAGGTCGCCGCTCAGTACCTGAGGCAAGGCCAGCAGGTTTATCTCGAGGGTCGGCTCCAGACTCGGTCGTGGGAGGACAAAGAGAGCGGCGAGACGAAGTACCGCACCGAGATCGTGTGCGAGCACTTCCAGATGCTGGGCCAGCGGGGTGAGGGTGGTGCCTCGACTGAGTCGGACGATGGGCAGGGCGACGAAGCGGACCGGATATAGCGATGCTAATCGAAGGACGAAGAAGGGTCCGAGCTTGGGAGTTGGTAGCTCGATTGCGTGAAGTCGGTGGTGAGGAAGCTCGAGCAGAGTCGTCCTATCGCCGAGCCTTGGATGGGTACGAGACCCGCGGCGATCGGGTTGGAGCAGGCAACTGCTGCAGCGGACTCGGCAGGATAGCGCTTCGCTGCGGTAAGCTTGCGGAAGGCGAGAGGATGCACTCTCTCGCTTTGGATCACTATCGGGCGAGCGATGAAGAGCACGGCGTAGCTGACGCGTATTGGAGTTTGGCGCTGGTATTTTGGAGCAACCATGATGCCGATCGTGCGCTCTTGATGTTGTCTCAGGCACGCAGGTCCGAGGAGTTATTCGGGCGAGCAGAGGAACGGTTTGTCGAGGGTGCGGAACGGCTCGGGCTCGAGGCAGAGATTCGATGTGCGTTGGGCGAGCTTGAGAGAGCCGAATCGCTGTTCCGAAGGTCTCTAGTGCTGTTCGAGCAGCGAGGGCGGGATCTCTGTGCTGCGCGGGAGCGTCTTGGATTGGCCGGGGTATATCTGGCAGAAGAGCGTGTCGAAAGTGCCCTAACAATAGCGAGAGAGGCCCAAGACACCTACCGATCTGCAGGGCATCCGGTCGGGATTGGATGGGCAGACTTGATGATCGGGCGGGCCTGTTCTTTGTTGGACTTTGGCCTCGCGGAGAGGCATCTGTTCGAGGCTCTGAAAGCTTTTGTTTCGGAGCAAGACGTACTCGGAGAGGCGAGTGCGCTGTTGTGGATAGCCGTGGTCTCCGGCGCGACGGGATGCAGGAAGCGGGCGCTGGCGTACTTTCGGCGAAGCCACTTCTTGCATGAGGCCTGTCGCAACGTCGAAGGCTCGGCTGAGGTCCACTTGCAAATAGGCCTCTTTTACGAGGCCGGAGGTGAGAGTGAGAAGGCGAAGGACGCCTTTTCACAAGCTCGCGTGATGTTCGAGCGGTGTAGCTCCAGAGGCCGAGTTGCGGTGGTCGACGAGGCGCTGTCCTTTTCGGCTCGCGTCGATCTCGTTAGCGGGGCGGGGGCGGTTGATCTCAGAGGATTCCAATAGAATGTGGCGATGATCGCCGAGCGCCAGTGGATCGCGATATCTACGGACGGCGGACGCCTTGAAGGTGGCGTTGCCAAGGCGGAATAAGCTCGCTTGAGCGCTGAGCCGGTGGACGACGCGGGAGCCCTGCGCGAGACCGCAGGGCTGCGGATCTTCCGGGTTCCGGGCCGTCCTGCGTTAAGCCAAGCTAATTAGGACACGACCCGGCGGCGGGATAGCTCCGCGGCCGTCGTGTGTTCCGGCGGCGCTCGCAAGGGTTACCAACACCCATGCCGCCCCAAAGCTACCCATCGGTTTCCGGTGCCGATCACGAGGTGGTCGACGAGCCGGATGCCGAGGAGCTCCGCGGCATCTGAGAGCCTTCGGGTGAAGTGGAGGTCGTCGGCGGAGGGAGTGGGATCACCACTCGGATGATTGTGAAACAACACGAATTTGTCTGCGCTGAGATCTAAGGCGGTCCGAAGGATCAGGCGAGGTTCGAGGGCGGTTCGGTTAATGGTGCCTTGGTAGAGGATTCGTTCGTCAATAAGGCGACCTTGGGTATCGAGGAAGAGGGCTCCCACGAGCTCTTGGTCGGCGGAGAAATACCTCTGCGTTAGGTAGGAAGCAGCGAGCTCGGGTTCGTTGAGTAAGTTGCGACGAGCTAGCTTGGTTCGGGCGACGCGCGCGGCGAGCTCAATGGCTGCGAGTAGGCGAGTTGTTTGGGGGTGGGAGATGGGGCATTGGCCACCTCGCGCCAAGTCGGGGAGGCGGTGCAGTTGGTGTATGGGCAAGTGCTCGAGCAGTTCAGTAGCGGCGTCTTCGCCGATGAGGGTTGCGACAAGCTGACCGTCAGAGAGGGTGTCGGCGTTAAGCGTTAAAGCCGCCCTGGCAACTTGGTGTGAAGGGTCGGCGGTAGTGGCTTCCGTTTCCGGTTGCTGGCGAACAAGCTTGAGCTGCTGCATGAAGGGCTCCAGTGAGGTTGGATGCGATTCGGTCTGGGGTCACGAGAGGCGCTGCGTCGGCCGTCAGCGCCTCTGGGTTGGACGGCATCAGAACGGGATGTCGTCGTCTTCGGGTTCGGGCCCTACGTCGGCCGCGCCGGTTGTCGGTGCAGCAGCAGTAGCTCCGCGCGAGCCGAGCATCTGGAAGTTGTCGCACACGATCTCGGTGCGGTACTTCGTCTCGCCGCTGGTCTTGTCCTCCCACGACCGAGTCTGGAGCCGACCCTCGAGATAGACCTGCTTGCCGGAAGTCAGGTACTGAGCGGCGATCTCGGCCTGCCGACCGAAACACACGACGTTGTGCCACTCGGTTTGCTCCTGGCGATTACCCTCCTTGTCCTTCCAGCGCCGATTGGTGGCGATCGAAAAGTTGGTCACCGGCATGCCGGTCTGGGTCGAGCGTGATTCGGGATCGCGGCCTAAGTTACCGAGGAGGATTGCTTTGTTGATCATGTTGGTTTCCCTTCTGTGAGTGCGAGATCGTGAAATCGATCTCTTTGATTCATTCCCCTAAAAACCTTCCGGATCCGGTCGGGTTCAAGGGCCGCTCCGAACGCTCCAATTGGAGCGCCTGGCGCTTCATGTCTGCGATGGTCGTGTTGTTCTCGCGGCAGGCGTCGGCGAGGCGAGAGAACGTGCGCCGCAACGAGTCCTGCTGGTTCCAGTCCTGCTTCCACTGGGCGAATTCGAGCTGGGCACGCCAGTAGCAGGCCTTTCCGCGTGCTGGAATGGTCGCGTGAGATCTTTCGGGGTACATCCGGAGCGCCGATGCCCAGGCGTGTTGCTTCTCGAGGGCCGTGGCTCGAGCTCTCAGATAGAGCCTGAGGGCATGCTCTGGGATGGGTTCAGCGACGAGTTGGTTGGCCATGATGCCTCCGGTTTGGGATAGGGACAGCGAACGCTGTTTCTCCGGAAGCTCCGCGATCGGAACCTCCGGAGATGGGAGAGCGGCTAGCGTGGCCGCTTGGTGCGGAGGATCCTGAACTCCTCAACGTCGATGTATTTGAGGGTGTAGGAATTTGGACCTGGGCTGGTCCAGGTCTTCTTGCGTCCCTTGACTTGGACTTGGTCGCCTCGCTTGGCGATCCTGATGCCAAGCATCGCGGTGTAGCGAGATTGGGGATGATGCGGGTCGATGTTGAAGACGCGCAGGCTGTACCAGGTGGTCTTGGGACCGTCGTGGACCCCAAGGGACATCACGGCGTAGTCTCTCGGGAGCCGGGTGATTTCGGTGTGCCGTTCCCCGTATGGGATGGCATCCTCGGCGAGCTGATCGCCGATCATGTCGGGCTCAGGAATCGAAGCGCCATGCGCTAGGTATGTGGTCCGGCACTCGTCGACGTGGTCGACGACGAAAGTCTTCTCTTGGGTTTCCCTCAGTTCGGGATCTCGGCCGAGATATCCGGTGAGCTCGATGCGGCCGTCGCGCTTCTTCATTCTGTCGAGGATGTGTGGGGGAATCTCGGTGCTAAGTTCCATGTGCCTGTCTCCGTTTGTGGGATGGTTCGTGACGCGCATGGTTCCGAGAGGGCCAGCTCCGAACCCGCTGTCAAGGGCGGCGTAGCCGCTTCGTATACCCTGGACAGCGGGGGCGAGCTGAGCCCCCAATCCCCCATGCGCGACGGGCGATCACAGGAACGCAGGAGACAGGCCGAGGGGGCTGCGCCGAGGTCCGCTCACTCCGGAAAAGGGAAGAGGTGCGCGACGTCCCAACGGGCGTCGTCCGCTCTCGGGATTCCGTTCCGTTCCGTCTCTGTTCCGGCACGTTAGGGGGCGAAGCAGAATCCCCGCAGTGAGCGGAGCGAGCGAGGAGTTGTCGCGAAAGCACCCGACCCCTCTTGCCAAGAGGGGTAACGCCCAAGAAGCTTTGCTGCCTGAGTTCCGCCTGTTGAAATCTCAGCAGCTGCTTTTTGCTGATGTCCGGCTACGCTGCAAGTTGCTGGTAAAGCGCCTCACCGATCGCCAAAGCGGTATCGAGGGAGTTGGCAGCCTCCGATGCTCCTGCTGCCTCGAGAGCACTGCGCACGTCGATGCCCGAGACCTGAAGCGAGGCCGTGACCTTGCGAGCGATGAGATGGAACGCTTTCTCTTGTGCGGTCCCTGCCCAGTAGGGGTAGAGGATGGTGACGGGTCGGGTTTGGCCAATGCGGTGAAAGCGTCCATTGGCCTGCAGGTAGGTCTGTGAGGAGTAATCGGTCTCGAACCAAATGGCGGTGGAGAAGGCCACAAGGTTGTTGAGTCCGGTCCGGACACAGTTGGGGTTGATGATGAGGACTTGGACTCCGGGGTCGATGACGTGCTGGTTGAGGTACTGCTCACGTCGCTTCGCTGAGACGCGTTTGGCGTCGAGAAAGAAGGAGCTCGAGGTGAGGTTGTCGGTGATGAGCCTGAGCAGCCGCTTAGGCAGGTTTCCGCCCGTGTGTCGTAGGAAGACGACGGCTCGATCGCCGCGGTCTAGAGCTCCGCTCAAGGAGTCCAAGAGGTACTGCTCTTTGATCGTGCGGGTACCGGTGGGGAACTGTCTGCCGGTTGCGATGATCTCGCCGCCCAGAGCCTCGGGGTAGGCAAGGGTGAAGGGTCCACAGTCTTCTGTTGAGCGGTCGAGGTAGGAAGGGAGCTCGAGCAGAGCGCCGAGGAGCTTGCCGGCGCGCCCCTTGCGGAACCGATCACGCTTGATTTGCGTCAGGAGGTCATCGAGGAGACCGCGGTACTCCGCGACGATCTGTAGATCGGTTTCAGAGGTGGCGGTGAGAGGTACCGGGGTTTCTGTAAGGGTCGGTAACTCTTGGTCGAGATCGCTCTTGTGGACGAGGATGCTGGTAGGCAGTAGATGCTCGAGGAGGAAGGTCGGCAGGATGCCCGGCGCCTCTCCGAGTCTTCTGCGGGGTCCGATCTGGCGATCGCTCTGGCTGCCATAGCTGAGCTTGCCAGCCGGAGCGTCGGTCTTGGGCACGAAGACTTTTGCGTAGCCGTAGAGACGGACGAAGCGGCGCAGGTCACCGAAAGAGAATTGTTCTCGAAAGGATGGGGAGAGTGCCCAGAAGAGCACGAAGAGCGAGCTGGAGTAGCCGTCCATGAGCGATCCGGTGAGGACAACGGTCCGCATTCCAGGTAGGGCAATGAGGCGCAGGGCGGCGCGTGTCTGTGCCGATCGCTCGTTGGCGTACTCGTGGGCCTCGTCGAGCAACATGAGCTGAAAGCGGTGGCGGTAGTAGCGAGCAATGTGCCGGGCGAAAGGGATCCGGCGAGGCTGTGGCACGGCCTGGTAGAGGCGCTCGCCACAGAGTTTGGGTTCTGAGAAGGTGGCGACTTGGAGGATCTTTGCAAGCGGGTGGTTAGCAGAGCCTGGTGCCGGCGGCTCGGGCGATCGTAGGGCTTGTGTGAGCCTGGCAATGGGATTGCGTTCGTAGCTGGGTCGGTCGTGGGCGATGATGTCGAGCTTGTCGGCGACGTCGCTGTAGTTCTGGGTGATGGCGACGAGTTCTTCGATGATCTCCAAGAATTTCCAGTAGTGGGGCTGATCGACGGTAGCGGGCGGGTGGCGGAAGAGCTCGAGGACCTGGTCGAGGATGGGTTGGAGGTTTGAAGCTGGGAAGTTGCGCGGCTGCTGGATCTTGTCGAGCATCGCGGGCTCGACGCCGGCAGTGAGGACGTATGCGGAGGTCGGATAGGCGGGCGCGATGATGGTGGCGAGCTGCCGTGCTAGACGGGCCCAGGCGTTGGTGGGGAGGGTTCGGGTGACGGGACAGGTGAGGCGCCGCGCGACGTTGACCTTGGCGGTGGTGGCGATCGGTGCTCCACAGCCGGGGCATGTACCTTCGAGGCCTCGGTGGGCGTGACCGAGCTTGGCTTTCCCACTGCTGAGGATGTAGACGTCGGCGTCTACGTCGAGGTCTTTGAGCTCGGTGAGGATCTGGACGCGGGCCTCGGGCAGGCAAGCCTTGACCTGGTCGGTCCAGCCGGTCAGAAGATGGGGCGGGCACAGGACGAGGGTGCGTTTGACGACGGGGAGGATCGGCCGGCGTCTGGCTGCGGCACCTCGGTGGGTGGCGTAGCCGAGGCGCGCGAGCTCGGCGAGGGTGTGGCCGTGATACTGAGGTGAGAGCGCGGCGGCGATGTAGAGCGCCATGGTCGATTTGCCGGTGCCGACGTCGGCCAAGAGGAAGGGCGAGCGGCCGGTGACGAGGAGTTTGAGGGCCGCTTGGATCGCCATCGCCTGAACGTTGTAGGGCGAGCGTGCGAGGTCGGGAAGCTGCAGGCGGTGATCCTCCCGTCTTGGATCGTGTAGGGGCGGGAACTGGTCCCCCAAGATGTCGATGAGCGACTCCTGGTAGAAGGTGAGGAGATCCGCGGCGTTCCATCGTGTGAGGTCTTCGGCTCCGGTGGGAGTAACACCTGCCCTGAGCTCGACGAAGTCATAGGTGTCGAGCCGGAGGACGGTGAGGATGAGCTTGGGCTGTTCGACTTCGACGGTGCCGGTGAGCTCTCCTTTGCTGTTTCTCTTCTCCTCGAGCTTGAGGAGCTCACGGACGAAGACGCCTTTGACGAGGATGCGGGGGTGGAGATCGGGACGGTCGGGTGTGAGCTCGAGGCCGTTGAAGACGCCGCTAGCGAGTGCGAGGGCGATGTGTGCAGCGCGCGGCGGCACGGCGGTCTGGGAGGGTGCTCCGAGGAGCTGGGTGGCATCGCGTCGAGCGATCTCTGGTAGATGGCAGGAAGGCTGATGGCCGGCGAGAGTGCCTCTGAGGTCGAACGTCTTCTTCCGGAGGCTGAATTCGGGTGTGAATTCGCCCATGCCACTGAGAGTGAAAGGATGTGAGCAGACCTCTGGGAGCGGGTCTAGATGGTCGAAGTCAGCCCAGGCGGCGATGGTGTCTCGCGCCGTGTTGGGTGCGAGCGCTCGCGGGGCACGTTTCGCCACGAAGACGACCTGCTGGTACGCGTCGTAGTGTTCAGCAGGGAATCGCCAGGCGCGGTGGTGGGTGTAGTGGCGAGAGAGGTAGTCAGCGCAGTCGGTGAGGATCGATTGCGGCACGATGAAGTAAAGAAAGCCTTCAGCTGGCGCCAGGGCCGGGGTAAAGCGTTTGAGGAACTTGAGCTCGAGGCGACCGTCGTCAGGGTCATGGTCATACGGAGGATTGAGCCACAAGAGCGTGGCGTGGCCCGTCCAAGTGAGGCGGAAGGCATCGGAGCAGATCGCGTGGTCCCGCGGGTGTGCGAGGGCGGCGGTGAGGGCTTTGGCTCGGAGGGTTTCCATCTCGGCCGCGTGGAGGTTGAGATGGAAACGGGTGTTTCTGGTCTGCGATGTCCAGAGTTGGCGCAGATCGGTGATCGCTGAGCCGTCGCCGGCGCAAGGGTCGAAGAGAGCGCCGGTGAGTGCGCCGTAAGGATGGTCGCTATGCCACCGCAAAATCGAGGCACAACTGGGAATGAGTGCTTCCGGCATCGGGTAGTAGCCGGCGAGTGCGATGGATCCTGGTCTTGCCACGGGCAATCTCCTCTGCAAAAAAGGCCGCAATGCGGCTCTTCAGGAAGGCTACGAAGTCGTTGTGTTCGAGCTGGAGCAGGCGCGCCGGGACGAGTCCGGCGTCGGGCGCTGCGTAGGGGTAGAAGGGGCTGTAGCCGTTAGCCTGAGTGGTTGCGAAGAGATTCATTTCGACCGCTGAGCGGTAGAGGTCGAGATGAAATTCGGGGTGGTTGAGGATGGGCATCGGCGTGCGGCGATCGAGGTAGGCAGCGAAGAGCGATGCCAAGACGACGTCACGGGCGTCGTCTTGAAAGGTCTGGGTGAGACGTTGCGCCTGGTCCTCGACCCACCTGGAGGGCGGCATGAGGACGAACTGAATGCGGTCTGGCGTCATGCCGGGATCGATCGCGAAGGCGTCGCGGAGGAATCCGGTGGTGATGGTGACGCCGCCAGGCTGCGGCTCAACGCGCCAGGACAGGGGCGCGGTCTTGGGAATTTGGAGAGTGTGGTTAGCTGCTGAGGCTCGAGTGCCTTGGCGGAGGTTGGCGGTGAATGCTCGAGCTTGCTCGTTGGGCGCGACATAGGAGATCCAGACGGGTCGCCTGGCGGTGCCGCTGGCGGCGCCGAGCTCCCAGATGGTGTCGGCGACGACGTAGCTGAGAAGCGTTGCCCGAAAGCTTCGGGATTTATCTGCTTCGGGATCGGTAACGATTTTGAGATCGATCATTCGGGAATCTCCGTTAATTCGAGAGATCGCTAGATCTCTCTTCGGAGGAATTCCCCTAAGACCTTTCTGCGTTCCGGTAGTTGTCTTTTCGGAGAAATCGGGAGCCCGACGGATCCCCTGCGTATGCCCAAAGGGCGAGATTGAGATCGCGTCCGTTCTTGAGGCCGGCTTTGATCTGTCTCTGGAGGTTCCACGCGTCGTTTGGGTTGGAGAACCCTTCCTTGTGACGCCACTCGGCGGTGTCGTCGGAGGCCTGGACATGGAATTTGCCGTCGTGGCGGATGACTGTGAGGTAGAGGTCGTCGTTCATCGCTTCACCCTTCTGAGTTCGTTGTGATCGTTCGTATCGCGCATGCATTGCCTGAGGGCGCGGATCTAAAGGGGCTTGTCAAGGGCGGGGACGTCTGCGGCCCCGGCTTCGCCCTACCTGGACAAGCACCTGATCTGTGGCCCGATATCTGAAGCGCGAGGAGGACGTTCGCGGCGAACACGGCAGAGGTGGGGATGGATACGGTCCGAACCGATCAGGCATCAAGCGGAGCGGCAGTCCTTAACCGGCATCTGGGGCAGCGCGGTGGTGCTCGGCCGGGTCTGCGGCCGGCAGAGAGAACAGGGTCGGAGGCAGAGCTGGAGTCGTCTTTCAGGTGTCCGCGGCGGGTGTCCGCGTTGGATTTCGTTCGGGATCGGCGAGGTGAGGGAAGGTGCGCGCCCTCGTCCGCTGAGAATTCCGCGAAACTCCGTGGTTGCCGAAGGCCGCTGAACACGGTACGAGGCGGGAGCCGGAGGCTCCCGCCGGTGAATTAGCCCTTGGGCTTCGAGAAGAAGTCGGCGCTCTCGGCGATGAGCTCGATCCGCTGGGTGCCGTTGTGGTCGTTGACCTTCAGGTGACCGGCGATGGAGATCCCGTCACCGCTCCGGAGGTTGTCGTTGATCGACTTGGCCAGGCCGTTGAAGGCGGTGACCCAGAACCACTGGGTCTTGCCGCGGTCGTTGGTTGCGATCCGGAGTGAGACCCAGGTCGTGTCGGCTTTGGTCGCGAACTTGGGGTCGGCGCCGAGGTGGCCAGAGAGTTGAAAGTTGCGCATGAGATGTCTCCTAGAGTGGGTGGTTTTAGGGTGTGAGTCCTTCGCACGAGTCCTGACAGACCACGGGGTATCGCGGGTTGCCAAGGCCAGGGCGCAGCCCTGAACGCAGTGGTGCCTTGCGGCCCGCAGGGGGACCCGTGGCAGGACTTGAACCGTGCGCATAAAGGACAGAGCAACCCGGACCGCCGACTCGTAGGGAGACGCGAAGAAGCGACGCTTCGAAAGCACTGGACCCGGTGCTGTCTCCAAGAACAAAAGACCGGGCCGTACCCCGTGCGGGACTGCTCCTCCGGATCTCAACCTCGGGCGCTGGCTCAGAGCGTCTAAGGGTGATTGCTGGAGACGGGTGGCCACGACGAGCAACAGACCCGTGAGGGGACGACAAAGGATCAGGGCCGGGGACCCTGAAGGTGGACACAGACCACCGTAGCGAGCGAGCTGGCGCGCCGATGCGCCAGACCCCTGAAGCAGAGGGATTGATCCGCGGGTGCTCAGGCTCCTCGACTCGTCGCGCGTGAAGCGGGCGAAACAGACGAAGGCTGCCGCCTCGAGAGGCGGACCGCTGATATCCGATCGTCCCACTCCGCCACGTTAGGGATCGCAGCGGCATCCCCACAGGGCGAAGCCCGAGGAGTTAAAGCGCAGAGCCCGACCTGAAGCGAAGCGATAAGGTAACGCCCAAAGTGTTCGACGTCTGGATGTCGCAGTATTGAGAGAAGGTGGACCATCCGAGACACTGAGCTAATAGAAGTAACAACGTCAACGTCTTCTGATCGGAGAGACGGAGCCAAAACCCAGATGCCTGCCGGCGGCGCTCGGGAAACAATCCCTCCTCTCACCCCTCCATCCAAGCCACCAGAAATGGCTCAAACGCCGCATGGCTTAAAGAGGGATGAAAGTCAGCTGGTGGTGTGCGGGCTGGTGTTCTCGACCCGGCGGAAGCGGATAGGGGAGGACAGACTAAAGACAAGCCGGCGGTCGCGGACGAGATTCCATAAGGCCTTGTCGACAGGGGTCATAAACGTGACGTCCGCAGTGAGGTCGAGCATCAGCACACTGATGGCGTTGAAGGTCAGTGGTCCCTCGTCACGTAAGAGGTCTTCGATCTTCGAATACCAGTGTGATGGCTGGGTTTTGCCGAGTGTCTGGTGGGGCGCTCGGTCCTTGCGGCCTCCAGGAGGCCGCGGTGATCGCCTGGGGTCATCGTCCCCCCGAATAAGGTGCGTGTACACGTACATTCCGGAGCGATCAGGGAGCTGTCCTGGCTGAGACCAGCGAAGATCCTCAAGATCGGCTGCGAAGAGGCTTAGCTGCTGCTGCATGTTGTCGAGCTCCTTATGCAGTGAGCGCGATGTGGAGCATGGCCTAGGCAGCCTCTTCTGAGAGTGCGGTCTCGTCAGCCTCTTGGAGGATGAGCTCAACACACTTGCAAGTGCGATCGAGCAGCTCGGTGCAGACTCCGAGAACTGAGCGTTTATGGGTCTTGGCGTAGCCTTCGATGTACTCGAAGGCACCTCCGCGATCGCTCTCGGTCTTGTATCCGAGACATTCCAGTAGGACGGCGCCGCCGAATTCGGCCACGACTTCGTTGTCGAGTTGCTGGCCGCTCTTCTTGGTGAGTGTCCCGCAGCGATCGTCGGCCGCGTGTACAAGCTCGTGTGCCCAGGTCGAGAGGTTTTCGACGGCGATGGTGATGCTGGTGCCGTGGCGGTAGCTACCAAGAGAACCGAGCGCTTCGATATCGGCGGGGGAGACGCGGAGATCCCACCCACGTGCGACGTCAACCAGGGGCAGTGCGTTGACGAATGCCTCTTGTTGCTCATGACCCGGAAGGGGCTCACCTTCGGTCTGTTCATAGCCGAATACGGGTACCCCGATAAAGCCTGCGATGACCATGTCTCCAGCCTCGATGTTCCGATCAGGATCATCGGCTTTGGCTCGGAAGGATCGTGGCGCGAGAATGTAGGTCGCCCGCTGCCCCTTGATCACGTTGCGGCCTACTTTGAGCCACTGTCTGTATCCTCTGGCGTCGTAGTGCCCTGAAAGGGCCACGAGTAGACGGTTGCGCCAGGACCACGATGAGGCGGGACATTCGATATGACTGTGGATGTAGATCTGAGCGAGTGCGTTGGGGACGTTCCCTGACGCGAAAGCCTCGAGGATCTGGTTAGCGACTTCTAGAGCTTTTCCCTTGAGCGGTTGCATCGTCGGTGTCTCCAGCTGTGAGCTCCGCGAGTGGGAGCTTGTTGATGCGTAGCCCTCGTGGTTTGAAGGCTGGAGATCCTCGGGAGAGGATCTTTCACAGGGATCCCTTAAAACCCCTCTGATGTCCGTCTGTCTGAGGATCGAATCCCGGACGACCAAGCGGGCGGCAGGCTCGCCTTTTGCTAGACGAGCCTGCGACGGATCCGAGACTCAGAAGGGGTCTGGAGTCCGGTAGAGGATCGCGGTCTCGACGTGGCGACGTCGGATCCGCTCGGAGCCGTCGAGGTCTGCTGCTGTGCGAGCGACCCGCAGAAGGCTCGGTCTGGCGGCGTCTGCAATGGTAGGACTGTCGATTAAGCGCAAGGCGTTGTCAGTTGCACTGGTGCGTGCATCATTGAGGTTTGAAGGATCAGGACGCCGTGCCCGAAAAGCTCGAGCGCTCTGGACGCGCTTTGCAACCATTGCGCTCGAATCTCGAGGTGATACGTCGGGGCCAGAGTCGGCCGAGAGTTCGACGAACACGTCGAAGCGAGCGAGCAATTCGGGCGAGATCCGCCGCATGTCTCCGGGCGCGGCGTAAGCAACAAGCTGAAACGCGGCAGGAAAGCGGCAGGAGCTGTGTGATTGAGCGATTGTGATGAAGCCGTCGGTGAGCGGTTGCCGGAGCGCCTCGGTTGTAGCCCGTTGGAAGTCTGGAAGGTCGTCGAGGTAGAGCACGCCGCCGTGCGCAAGAGTGACCTCTCCCGGCCACGGGATGGATCCGCCGCCCCGCATGGCAGTGGGCGAAATGGCTGAATGTGGTGCCCGGAACGGCCGGTCGCGAACCAAACCGGTTAGGGGAAATTCGGCGACAAGAGAATGGATCTTGGTGAGGGCGACTGCCTCGGTCGGTGCGAGCGGGGGCAGGCTCCCGGTGAGCCTTCGAGCGAGCATCGTGCTGGAACTCGGAGTCCCGTAGAAGAGCACGTTGTGCCCACCGGCGGCAGCGAGCTCGAGGGCTCGCTTCTGGGTCTGCAAACCCCGAATCTCAGAGAGGTCGGGTGCGTCAGCAGAGAGAGGAATCTGGTCGACGGATTCAGTGGCTTCGATGATCTGGTCGCCCCAGAAGTGCCGGACGACGTCTTGAAGCGTTCTGACGGCGATGACGTCCGGCGCTCCAGGGAGAGCTGCAGCTTCCTGGGCGTTTGAGACTGGGAGAATGAGCTCGAGGGCACCTTGTTGAGCTGCGAGCTCTGCAATGGCAATGGCCCCACGAATAGGCCGGACGGTACCGTCGAGGCCGAGCTCGCCACAGATGACACGGCCGTCGACAGCCTCTTGTGGAAGTTCGCCGAGCCCGATGAGGATGGCGATGGCGACAGGTAGATCGAAAAGGGGCTCGAGCCTGACCGGATCGGCAGATCGCAGTTGGACGGCGATGTCGCGAGGTGGCAGTTCCAACTTGCTAGCCTTGAAGGCTGCGGTGATACGGCCTCGGAGCTCTCGGACAGCGCTCTCGGAGCCGCTGGCTCGCATCACGGGCAAGCCAAGGTTGATATCGGTAGTAACTAGAACGTCTTGAGCATCGATGCCGTGTATCGAAGCGGATGGAACTTTGGAAAGCATGGTTCGGGTCTCCAGGGGTTGGTGAATCGAGCGAGAGGTCCGAAGGAGCTCTCTTCACCGAATCCCTTAAAACCTTTCTGGCTCTGGAGACGCAAGAACGGCAGAAACACAGTCCGCCACAGGACTGCGGCCGTGTGTGCTAGGATCGTGAAGCGATCCTTCCCGTCACCCAAGTGATGGAGCGGGATGGCCCCCGCCGACCCCGGACTCGTTCCGGGGTTTCGTGCTTTTAGGGGTAGAGCACGATGCCAGGCGGACCCTGCTTGAGCCGACTGACTTCCTCGAGCCGCAGGATGCCCAGCTGGTCCCACAGCGCCTGCGTCACCTGGTGACGCGGCTCGACATAGTGAGAGCGCAGCGCAGCGTAGGCGTTCCAGTCGGCGAGCTGCAGCCAGTAGCTCTCCTCACTGGTCGCAACAAACGGATCCTCGATCAGGCGCCGAACCTCGACACGGCGATCACCTTCACCGCGGAGAAACGGGATGCGGTGATATCGGCGCATCTGTCGCAGAAGACGCCGATTCCGCTGCGCGAGCTCAGCCTCGGTAATCAGGATGGCTCGCTCCTCAGTCGCCTCCGCAAAACGCTGAAGGCGCTGGAGCAAAAAGGTCCAGGCGGCTTGGTAGGGATTCCAACCATGCTCGAGCGCGCCAGATTTCCGAATCGCAATTGCGAAAACCCGCAGGGGAAGCTCGCGGGCTTGATAGCGGAAGATGCCCGAGAGGATCCGGTTGCGGCTGCGCGGAGGCAACCCAAGCCCGCGCAGCGGGCCCGTACCACGTAGTAGATCGTGGAGCTTCAAGCGCTTGCGCGAGGAGATCCCGTACCGGGAGCTGAGTCTGCGGCGTAGGTCGACCAGGCCGTCCAAGGTCCGTGACCAATCCCGTTCGTGGACGAGGACACCCGAGAGCACCAAGTGCTCGGTAGGGGAGTTGTTGACGCCGGCGTCGCCGGCATCGTCGATGTAGGTGAGGTACATCCGCGGAGGTCTCGATTTCGTCGCCGTACCCTACCGCAGGAAAGGCCAGGGCGGAGTAGGGTGGCCGATCGAGACCCCTTCGGTGTGACCGGAGCCTCAGTCCTCGTCGTTAAACATGTAGGTCACGCTCTGACCATTCCAGACGGCCACCAGAATGTGATTCCGTTTACGACCGCAACCGGTGATGATCACGCGGAAGCGTCGACGATCGCCGGCGTTGGCTCCTTGAAGCACGAAAGACGACATAAAACAGACGTCGTGCCAGACGCCTTTCCAGTCATTGCAAGCGCGGGGGTGTTCAACCGCCCTCTCAATCAAACAGAAAAGATGGCGGGTCATATAGACGGGGGTGTCGCCGTGATGCTGCCTTGTGACCTCAGCAAACTCGCCCTGCTGCGCGTCGACTAAGACGCCATCGGCGACCGCGTCCTCTGCGGTATAGACGCTGATGGGAGCGCCATAGGCCGTCAGACGGGAAGCTTCGGATTGAGAGCGAGATGCAGCTGGAACTTTGGTTTGAGAAGGCATAGCGGTTTCTCCTGGGTTGGGTGAATTGCGAGAGGTCCGAAGGACCCTCTTCACCGAATCCCCTAAAACCCTTCTGCTCTCCGATCTCTGTCACGTTAGGGATAGCAGCGGCATCCCCACAGGGCGCAGCCCGAGGAGTTAAAGCGGATAGCCCGACCTGAAGCAACGCGGAAGGTAACGCCCAAGGGCTCCAAGCCGGAGTCTGAGTAGCAACGGAACAGGAATGTACGCTAAGCACTACCGCTCGGGCGTTCTATGCTCTCCTTCAAGGGCAGCGGTCGGATGCCCTAGCGCGCCGAGTCTTCCTGCCCCTCCTTGTAGCGCTGGCGTAGTTCACCACGGCAGCCGAAGAACACTGCTCTGGCCAACCTGTGACGACTCTCACCGCGATTAAGCTAGCGGAGAATGCGACGGCGGTAGGTCTCGTCGTCCAAGTACGTCAGAAGATGGACCCGAAATCGTTCAACCCTTGTGGTAACGTGGATCCTGGCGGCAACAAGGTCAGGAGCGACCACTTCATTTCCATCAGAACAGTGCGACCCAACCAGGAGACCGACCATGAAAGTCCAAACAAAAATCAAAGCTGGACCCGAAATCAGGCAACCCCGATAAGGGTGCGAGGATCCCGGTGCGTGGATCCCGGCGGCAACAAGGTCAGGAGCGACCACTTCATTTCCATCAGAACAGTGCGACCCAACCAGGAGACCCACCATGAAAGTCCAAACAAAAATCAAAGCTGGACCCGACATCCAGCAACCCAAGGGGTAACGTGGATCCCGAAGACAACTAGAACGCACGCGAGCTCTAGCGATCGTACGCTCGTTCACTGGTCACTTCCACAAAACGCTGAAGGCACTGTAGGAGTCTGCCGCCCCCGGTTGTATTGCCTCTTATTTGCCGCCAGCTGTGAGCATTCCTCGGATTGCCTCGAATCGGTCGGTTGCCGTAGCCTGATCGATACAGACCACGTCATAGGCCGTGATGGCTTGGAGTCGTGGCCACAGGTTGACGAAACGCAACCCGCTCGACTCCCATTCGCCAGGGCCGAAACTGTTGAAATAAGGGCGCATGTCTCGACCGCTTGGGTCTGCCGCGTTGCCATCGCAGGTAGCCAGGATCGGCCGGCGCTCCAGATAGCCCCCGAGCAAGGTCCAGTGGGGCGAGAACACCAAGCCTTGCGGGTTTTGGCAGATGCCGACCGCTTCGAGAGCTTTCCAGTCTGTCTTGACCTCGCCCCACTTGCTCACCGGGCCATTCTGAGCACCCCAGCGGGGAGACCAACCAACTGGCCCCAGCACCGTGTCATCGGCGGTGACTAGGTCCATTTCAGACAGGACGTCGTAGCCACCAAGATGTCGCACGGGGTAGGGAGCGCCCTGGCGGTCCTGTTCTGGGAGAAGGGCCCCCACATTGAAAAAGCCGCCCATAGCGATCTTGCTTGGATCATCTCTCCAACCCCATTCCATTAGCGCCACAGCGCGGCATGTCGGTGTCCACAACTCCGGGACGCGGGCGGGTGTTTGGTCGTCGCAAGGGAATTCACAGTATCCCGATATATCCGGATCCGGGCACGTCCGCACGTCGGTGCTTTCTACATGGCAGGGGGAGGCGGATGCCTCTGCAACGTCGCAGTCCTCAGTGGTTGGCAGGGTTTCTGCGCAATTGGGCGGCTTGGATGGCCACTGGAAGGCTATCCATGTCTCAACGTTATTCTGACCGATCGCCCCATGACACCCGAAATCCGAATCGACTTGAAATTGACAGGCATCACGCCCTGTAATCCCGCACGGAATTGAAGCGACGGCATCTGAGCGAGTCGCGCAGCCTGGATTTATCGAGCCGGAGAGTTGAGCGCCGCCGCAAAAGAACGTAGCCGCTGAAGGCGCGGTGATCAATAGAGCGATTGTCGTTGTCATCAACATGATTTTCATAGTCCTCGCGTTCGTGGATCGATTCATCAAGTTAGCTCCTTTTGACCCTTCTGGGAGTCAATATTCATAGATGAAACGACTGTAGCGTCTGACTGTGTCTGGTGCGTATCAATTATGCTTTACCGGCGGGTAGACCGATCTTGTTTCTGACAGCAGGAACCTGGAGCCAACCGAGATTCGATGGTCTGCTGTATTTCTTCGACTTGCTCAATTGTTAGGGTCTCAGCCTTGGACGCTTCGAGCCATAGCGACAGCGCTGCTATAGCCTCAGAATCTGCCGATTGCTCACGGAAGCGTCGATACACTCTGACCGCTAGATCCTTGACTCTTCTCCACTCGGCGCACTCGTGTAACCACAATTGCGTTAGCTCAAGGGCTGCGAGTGCGGTCTCGAATGCTGCACCAAGTGTCTCTAACTCAGAGATCGCTTTCACTAGTACCGCCTCGCCGCGACGGGTTGAGCCTTGCCGGATCATAATCCGGCCTTCGATCCAGCCTAGCTTGGCTTTGGCCACCGATTGCCGAACCGTGTTTGCACGGCGGGCGCCGCGCAAATAACGCATGGCTAGAGACAGATCATCCATCCGGCCGTAGGAGCAGCAGTATGCTAGGTTGTGCAACGCTGAATAGTAAGTGAGCGGCGCGTGGTTCGGATTAGGTGTCATACGAAGGCATTCGCCACAGTCTTCTATTGCGGCCTTAAAGTTTCCGCTATTGCCGTGTACCGCCGCTCTGATCACTAGTGCTTCAGCTAAGAGCTTACTCTCATCGTTTGCTCTATAAACTGTTATCGCTGAATCGATGAGTTCGAGGGCACCAGAAAAGCGCTTCAGGCATATCTGAAGGACAGACCATCTGCGATGCAGATCCGCCAGCGTTAAACCGCCTATTCCTTCAGATTCGACGATGCGCAACGCTGTTTTGTACTGTCGTTGGGCGTCAACCAATTGACGATTGGCGCGGTGAGCACTGCCCAGCAAGCCATACGCCTCGACCGTTAGAGAGCGATGTCTAAGTCGGCCGGCTTGACTGCTTTGCTCGGGCACCAGTAGTGCCAACCGGGGCGCGATCTGCGCCATTTTCAGACCATCTCTCGGTCGGTTGAACAAGGTTTCATCACACTGAGAGAAGTAGAGCCTACACACTGTCTCGTCCCAGTAAGAGGGACGGGACAGCATTAGTTCAACGTTCGCTGGCATGTCCAAGCGCTTGAGCAGCCTCCGGGCATAGTCTTTGCTGTGCGGCATGGGCACACCCTCCTTTTCTCAAATGCAACGGGCTTTATATCCCAGATATTATACCAGAGACAAAAGCCAAGAGCGCAAGGAGAAGCGCTCTTGGCTTTAAGGGCTAACGTCAGCCAACGGGGACGACCATTGCCCCCAAACCTGCTACAACATTCGTTTGCACGTTCATTCCGCACCTCCTCTGAACTAGATTCACCATGGGGCTTGAGTGCCGCAGTGTGATCTGTCCGTGGGATGACAATATTCCTTTACCGGTCGGTAGGGATAATTGACACGCGCTAGATGGTTTTCACTGGTAGCGTTTTTCTCTCATGGAGAGCAGAGACACAGACGGCCTCGAGCCAACGCAAACGCTTCTCGCCACGCTTGAAACGCTGGCCAGTGAATGTCCGGCTTTGCTCGGCTACGCCGTCAGGACGTTGCTCGCCAGCCCAGCCCGCCCTGACTTGCTGAACCTGGCGCACCGGTGGGGTGCCGAGCCTAAACAGCTCGCGGCCACCGTACTTAACGCCAGTACCGGCCTTGACCAGATCGAGCGCCGGCGCGGTCGATGGAGCACGCCTCGACAGGTCATCAACGGGCCGCAGCTACCGCCGACCCTGGCACTGTTGCAACTTGCCATTATCCGCGCCGAACGTGTGGCCGGCGCCGCTCGGCGTCGGCGTCTCAGCGGCATCATTCGCAAACTCTCGCGGGCTCACGATGCCGAAACGCAGCGGGCGCGAATTCAGAGCTTCCTCAGACCACCGGCTAAGCCGGTAAGAATCGATCTCTCGCGCTGGATCAGCCCGCTCTCCTCAGCGCCGGGGGGCTCTTGACTGTGCGCAAACGTCACCGGGCGATGGGTGCGCTCAGTCAGGAGCCCCTGTTATCGGATCTTCATCTTCTCCTCAGTCGGTTGCACTTCGGGGGCGACCCTTGCCGGGGGCAGCTTGGACACACGCGTTGTTGCTAGCCGATGCGGCTCGTCCCTCCTACGCTGTGGCCCAACCTCGTCAACCTTGGTAGGGGTCGTTCCCTCTTTTTTCTTTGAGCTCACAGGACAACACCAGCAATGCCGCTTCTCTTCGAATTCGACGGAGCCGATGACGGGCTGCTCGCCGTCCTGCAGGCGGTGGCCGACTGTCAGCCTGTCGGCAGAATCGAACTCGCTCTAAAGCGTCATATCGGCATTCTGGAGCGTGCCATTAACCAGTGCAGACAGCAAAATAACTTCGTCGCGGCGGCGATCCTTTGGGCAGCGATTGAAGACACTGCCGAAACATACCGCTGCTGCCAGAGAGCGCGACGACTTAGAGCCGAGGTGGATGACGCATGCTCCACTGGTTGAACCGCACCGTCGCCGAGGCTCGATTCAGGCCAGACCAGAGCACCCTCGCCGGCGGCGACTTCGGTGGGCTCTATTCCGTCATCGAGGCATTCCGCAGTCTCAAGGCCAAGCCGGATCGTACTGAGCGTGATATCACTAGCACCCTTGAAGCGTGCCAAGATCAGCTAGATTGGTTGGCGATCCTGGCGGCGGGCTCGAAGCCTCTCCGCGCCCCCAGCGATGATCCAGAGCGCTACACGCAAGGCGGTGTAGCATCTGCCGCAACCCTTCGCCAAATCTGCCTCGAGATTGACTCGCGGCAGCTCGCCGACCTTATTCACATTTGCGAGCGCGTCATCCGGCGCGCACCGTGGTATCCGCACAGCCTCAACCGTGCCGTCGACGATGGATAGCAAAACTCTGACGGCTCGGCTGGCCGACATAGAGCGTCGGGTTACCAAGATCGAACGTTTCCTCGAGATTATCTCGGGAAGCGCGAGACAACCGGGAGACAGAGTTGAGCTCCCGCCAGGGATCAACACACTGATGCGGCAGCTACGCCAGCGCGCTGAGCCCGCCAGCTCCCGCGAGGAGTGTTCGTAGTGAGACATGCCGCGACAAGCTATGCCGCAACGGCAGGAACGAAGCCGCTCGTGTGCGTGCTCGAGGTCGTCGGAAGCGAACGGCCCGATATGCTCACCTTTGTCGTGCAACGCATGCTTGCATGTGATCGCTTTGGCATCGAGCAACTGGCTCGCGCCTGGGGCGTTGAGGAGGTCGGGTCCCTTGCCGGTGAAATCCAGCGCATTTGCAGGGTCGTTGATCGTCTGGAGAAGAGCCGAGTTCGTTGGAACACGCTAGGGACACTGTTTGGGAATCCTGTTCCCGCACCACTAGCGGTGTTCGAGCTCGTTAGAGCGCGGTCGGCGCGGGCGAAGGGGATCGTGCGTCAGCAGTGCCTTGCCATCGCTTGCCGCAAACTGGACGCTATCGTGGCGCACGAAGAAACGCGAAATCTGGTCCACGACTTTGTTCAGCACGATCAGAACGATGTCGAGGTCGACGTCCACAGCTGGTTTCCGTTTCACCGGGATCCTAGGCGATAGGGCGAAGGGTTTGAGTGAGAGTGCGCCAGGAGTCCCCAATTCGGTCGTACACTTTCGAAAGCGGTGTCCCCGTACGGGGGTAAGGTCGACGCGACTCCTCTCTATCTCCGGGGGGACACCGCTGTTCGAATCGCTCTGAAGAGGCAGCTCAATCGAGAGGGTTGGCAGGCATGAGCGCGGATCCGAAAGCTGGTTCCGAAGAGAAACTGTGGCGCTTGCTCGAACAGGTGGCGAGCGAACAGCCAGATAGCCTTGATTGGCTCGTGCGGTTGTTGTTGGCAAGCCCTGCTGCGGATTCCCTCCAGCAGGTCGCAGGCGCTTGGGACATCGAGCCTGCTGAGCTTTCAAAGACGATTGGGAAGGCTGTGGCGACCGTCGACCGGATTGAGAAGCCTGAAGCGAGTGCTCACATACCGAGAAGTGTCTGTGAAGCCGCGGTCCGCTTCGTCGCAACGATGCGGCTTCGACGGTTGGGGCACCGACGCGTGCCTCGAAAACTTCTTGTGTTGACTGGACAAATTCGGGCGTCGGTTTCGAGACGCGAACTCCGGAAGTGGATCACAGCCTTCATCGGCGTCGACGCTTAGCGTTGGATTGCACCGTTACTGTCGTCGTTACGCCTGGTTGCATCCTAGGAAATAGTGTGTATCCTAAACGTGACGTCACAAAGTAAGAGAGACGATAAGGGAACCCAAATGCCGCGTTCCAAGAAACGTACCGGCCGACCCCCAGAAGGGGCAGGCGGCATCCGCATTCGCGACTACCCTCGCCCTACGATCCGCCTCGAGCCCAGGGTGTTCGATGCGTTGAAGGCCGAGTCTAAGCGCCAGGAGCGTCCGGCTTGGGAGATTGTCAACTCTGCATTGGTAGCCTACCTGGCGCCGCTCAAGGACCAAGCGCCCAAGAACGAGGTACCACCGGTCGCCGCTGATCATGATCGGCCATCCGCCAAGCGGCCGGAGGCGGCACCGGTCGCAGGCGACCTGCGCGACGTCGCGCTCACTGCCCATCAGTGCCGAGCGCTACACGTCGCTACAGACTGGGCAGCGGTGAAGGATGAATCCGCAGTGCGTGCGACCCTCAGCGCAAACCAGATTCCCGATCACCGTACCGTCATCAGCAAATACCCACACGAGATCGACAGACCCAACAGCTGGCAAGGCGCGCTGGCACTCGATGACCGTCAACTGATCCGCCGTGTCATCCGTCGAGCTCTACGGCTCAACCGTCAACGCATCGACAGCCGCATACGGGCTGCAAAGCGCACTGATCAGCAGCACGTCGAAGCCTCCAGGCGCCGGCACCGCGCCAAGCTCGCGCCAAGGTCCGATGCCTACATCGAACACCGCGAGATTACCTATGTCCGTGCGGAGAATGTCCACCTAAGAAAAGCACTCGACGCGATCCCAAGCGATTGAACTCGGTGGCTCTTCGTCGTGTGATTGATCGTGGGACGGCCCCTGGTGGTCGCCTCGCTAGTTTCGGGCCTTGTCAAGAGAGCATAAAAACCGTGGGGCACATGATGGTACCTATCCTCCCCTCGGCGGCTTGAGGTTCCCGAGGAGGACCTCAAGACCCAGCTCCAAGTCGTCTTTCTCGAGAATCCGGTCGATGGAACCCGCCTTCAGCTCCGCCGCGAGCGCGAGAATCGCCTCGCAGACTTTTCTGCTCCGAGCATTCAGCTCCGCCAGGTGCTTGACTTCATTTGCTTGCTCCGCAGACAAGCGCTCTCGCGACCAGCGATTCAGCTGTTCGGCATAGATTCCGAGGAACTCAAGTTGTTCTTCGTGGACCGTGACCGTTCGATCCAGGATCTCGTCATCGAGCACGTGCGGTTTCTCGCGGGCTTCCCCAAGCGTCTCGTAGTGGATCTCGTTGTCACGGAGCTGCTCGACAATCATCGAGCGAATCAACGGCAAGGCGCTGATGGGCTTGAAGTTGGGGGCAGGGCTTTCTTTCTTCGGCATGGCCTGTCCATTGTACTTGGACCAGCGGTGGGGGAGTCGAGTAGCGATAATGTGTAAGTTATCGCTACTTAACATAGCTGATGGAGGGCCCTTGGCGCACTGTGTCGGTCTTCTCAAAAAGGAAGGTTTTCGAGAAGCGGTTGTGGATGCTCGTGCCCTCCCGGATGAACCGATCTGACGTAGACTCTGAAGCGTAATACTTAGGCTGGGAGGGCCACACTTCAGATGAGTCAGGATCCACGCTGGCGCTACGATGTTTTTCTGAGTCACAGCAGCCGGGACAAGACTGCGGTCGAAGCTGTGGCGCAGCGCCTGAGCGCCGAGGGAGTGACGGTATTCCTTGATCAATGGGATTTGATCCCTGGGGACCCGTGGCAAGAAGCCCTCGAAGAGGCGCTCGAGGCGAGCGCGACCTGTGCGGTCTTCCTCGGACCGGATGGAATCATGCCTTGGCAGAATGAGGAAATGCGGATTGCCCTGGACCGAGGAGTCAATGACCGGACAAGGCGGGTCATAACCGTGCTGCTGCCGGGATCGTCGCAACCCGGTGACGAAGACCTGCCGACTCTTCTTCGGCGACGGACGTGGGTCGACCTGAGAGTTGGCCTGGAGGATGACGAGGCCCTGCGGCGCCTGATCGCTGGAATCCGCGGCGTGCCGCCTGGGCAGGTGGAACTGATGAGGCAGGCCTCCCGCACGCCAATCTGGAACGTTCCGCACCGTCGCAACCAGTACTTCACCGGCCGCGACGACGTCCTGGGGCAACTCCACGCGGCGCTCAACGCCGAAGGTTCAGCAGCATTGGGCCAGGCCATCCGGGGCCTGGGCGGCATCGGGAAGACACAGACTGCCGTGGAGTATTGCTATCGCTACCGTCACGAGTACCAAGCGATTCTGTGGGCGCGAACGGAGACGGAGGCCGACCTCGTCGCAGGGCTCGTCGAGATCGCACGCGTGCTCGATCTGCCGGAGAAAGACGCGCAGGAGCAGGAACAAGCCGTCCAGGCCGTGGGACGCTGGCTCGAGGAGAAGGATGATTGGCTACTGGTGCTCGACAATGCGGATGAGCCAGAGATGGTGGCGCCCTTTCTACCCATCACGCCCAAGGGTCATCTTCTGCTGACGTCTCGGGCCTCGAACTTCGATCTTCTCGAGATGGCTCCGCTGAAGCTCGGGTTGATGTCTGCGGACGAAGCCGAGGCGTTTCTGCTCCAACGCGCACGGCGGCCCCATCCGGCCGCCGAGGAGCAGCAGGCCGCGGCAGATCTGGCCGAGGAGCTCGGCTACTTGCCGCTGGCGCTCGAGCATGCGGGCGCATACATCAGCATCCACGCGGCACTTTTTTCTGCCTACTTGGCGAGCTACAGGAGCCGACGATTGGAACTGCTGTCCGAGGGTCCCTTACGCGACTATCGCGAGCCGGTAACTACGACGTGGTCGCTGAATTTCGATCAGGTTGCCTCAGTGTCGGACGCAGCCGCGGAAGTTCTGAGGGTCAGCGCGTTCTTGGCACCGGATCGGATCCCTTTGGAGGTCCTGACCCAAGGCGCGCCTGAGCTAGGGCCGACCTTGGCAGAGGCTCTCGCGGGCGTCGCGGAAGATCCGTTGCGGCTCGACAAGCTACTGCAGCCGCTGCTCCAGTATTCACTCATCGAGCGGGATCTGGAGGCCCGGACGATCAGCATCCACCGGATGGTTCAGGAAGCGGTCAGACAGAGCCTCGGAGAGACATTGCAGCGAAGCGTTGCTGAACGAGTCATCGGTGCATTGGCGCATTCCTCTCCTGGGCAGGAGGTTGAGAGCTGGCCGCTGTGCGAGCGTCTGGAACCTCATTGGCTGGCGGCTGCTGGGGCGATCAATCAACTCGGGCTGGTGCCCGCCGCTGCCGGCGCTCTGCTCAACCAGGCCGGCTTCTACATCCAGCAGCGGGGCCGATATCGAGACGCGTCGCCGTTGTATGAGCGCTCGCTTCAGATCCGCGAGAAGGTGCTGGGGGCCGAGCACCCCGACGTCGCCGGGAGCCTGAACAATCTCGCGAGTCTCCACAAGGCCCAGGGGGAGTACGCGAAGGCGGCACCGTTGTATGAGCGCTCGCTTCAGATCTGGGAGCAGGTGCTGGGGGCCGAGCACCCCGACGTCGCCACGAGCCTGAACAATCTCGCGATGCTCCACAAGGCCCAGGGGGAGTACGCGAAGGCGGCACCGTTGTATGAGCGCTCGCTTCAGATCTGGGAGCAGGTGCTGGGGGCCGAGCACCCCGACG